>JAILIV010000004.1 GCA_024695105.1 Bacilli bacterium | reverse complement strand
GACCACGGATATCTCGGATTCCGACGTCAACAAAGCCTACGCCATCCAAGCCTCGCGCAAGGGGGCCGCGGTGCTTTATTTCGCCCGCCCCGGCAATTCCGACATGGGTCAGATCGGGGTGCGCGACTATAAGTCGACCCTTATCAGCGCCGCCAACCAATTCCATAACGACTTCATCGACGCCTCCGAGAACATTTCCAGCGACTCGGGTTGCTTCGTCAACGTACGGAAAGACGGGAACAAGGCCGGGGCGATGATCATCAACGTCAACGCCTCCAATAACCCCACCGTCCGCGTCGAGCTGCCTAACGGCACCTATACCGACATCCTTAGCAACCGCGAGTTCACCGTCAGCAACAACCAAGTGCAGGCTTCCTTCACCAGTGACGCTTTGATGCTTGAGAACTTCAAGGGTGGCCAGCCGAGCTCCTCGGTGACCATCACCCCCAAGGACTACGTCTTCAAGGACAAGACCACCGTCACCTTCACCTGCTCCGAAGCCGCCACCTATCAGATTGGCAGCGCCTCCCCGGTTTCCTTCCAAGGGACCAAAAACGTGGAAATAGGGGCGGGGCTCTCCGAGGGGGAGATCATCGTCAAGGCCACCTGCAACGGTAAGACGCAGCAAGTCACCTTGACCAAGACCGCCTTGGCGGAGAAGAGCTTCATCATCTATAACGTCCCCACCGACGACAACCTCTTGTTGTGGGGATGGGACAAGGCCTCCGACTCCACCTGGATCGACTTGACTCGTTACAAAGGCGTCTTGGCGGTCGACCTTGCCAAAAAGCAATACATCGTCGTCAAGTTCCCTAAGGGCGTCACGAGCCAAAACGCCGACTGGGGCAACAAGATCGCCCAGACCGATGACCTCCATAACGATGGCGTGATCCGACTCGACTATTCCTCCATCGCCTTCAAGTAAGCGAAACGAAAACCGCGGTGATTCCCTTAACGGTGGGCACCGCGGTTATTTCTTTATCTCATACCAATTCACCGTGACGGGTTCGGGCTTTAGCGCGGAGTTATGTTCTTTGCGCTCTACGTGCGTAAACGAGAAACCGCATTTTTGGATGACTTTGTTGCTTGCGGCGTTGTTCACATCCGCTTCGATGACGATCTTGTCGAATCCGATGGCGAATAGATACTTCACGAACGCTTGGCACGCTTCGGTCATGTATCCTTTGCCCCAGTGTTTCCGCGACAAACAATAACCGATTTCGGGGATACCATCGACATAATCCACGACGTCGATGGAACCGATGGGCTCATCGCTTTCCTTTTCCGTGATCATGTAGCGGACGGTTTTGGGATTCTCTTCCTCCTTTAACCACATTCGGACGAGTGCTTGCGTGGTTTCGACGTTAGGGTGGGGGAGCCAGGTCACGTATTTGGTGACTTCTGGATCGCTGGCCCAGTTGCGAAAAATGGCTTCGGTGTCTTCGGGTTTAAGCTTTCGCAGGATGAGATGATTGGTTTTTAACGTTGTGGTATTCATAGCCTTTGCATGACAGAAGCGGGTTTACTTCAGGAGTTTCTTGAAGATGTCGAGCTTTTTGGTTCCCGTATAGGGATGCTCCCTTAAGGGAAGGTTGCCTTTGGTCTTGCCGAATAAAACCGTGGAGGGGTGGGTGAATTCGCGGAATCCCCATTCGCCATGGTATGCGCCCATGCCTGAATGGCCCGTGCCGCCGAAGGGGGCGCCTTTGACCATGAGGTGGATGCATACTTCGTTGACGCAGCCTCCGCCATATTGGCAGGAAGACATGGTCTTTTTCGCCCATTTCATGTCCTTGGTGAATAGATAGAGGGCGAGGCCGTGTTCCCTGGATTCGATGAGGGAAAGCAGTTCGTCGATCTTTTCGTCCTCGAATGGCACGACGGGGAGAAGGGGGCAGAAGAGTTCCTCGTTGACGATCTTCTCTTCGGGGGTGACGGGGTAAATGACCGTGGGTTCGTAGCGGAGGGTTTCCGGGTCGCCATGGCCGCCGATGAGGATGCGGTCGCCGTATTGCTTGGCGAGGTCTGCGCAATAGGAGTAGGCGCGCTTGCCGATGAGGTGGGGGTATTCGGGGTTCTCTAACGGCTTTTCCCCGATTTGGCGAACGATTTCCTTCTTTAGTTCTTTCAGGAAGGGTTCGGCCACTTCCTTGGCCACCGCCACCTGGTTGACGTTAATGCAGATTTGGCCGGAGTTGGCGATTTTGAAGAAAGCGATCTTGCGCGCCGCGTCATGCAAATCCGCGTCTTTGCGCACGATGGCCCAGTTCCCATTTTCGCCACCTAATTCCAAGGCGAGTGGCGTAAGGTTTTTCGCGGCCATCTCCATGACGTGCTTGGCCACGTTTGGGGAACCCGTGTAGAAGATTTTGTCGAACCGCGCGGAAAGGCAAAAGTCCGCCACGTCATGGCCACCGTCGATAAGAAGGCAATACTCGGGTGGGAACGTGTCTTCGATAAGACGTTTGAGCGCCTCGGTGCAGTGGCTCGATTTGGAGGAGGTTTTTAGGATTGCGGTGTTGCCTCCGGCGATGCAGGCGCTTAATACGCCCAAAGAGAGCAAATAGGGGAAGTTGAATGGCGCGATGATTAACGCCACCCCATAGGGCATCTTATAGACGCGCGTCGTGAGGGAGGGGAAACAATGGAGACCGCTATAAAGGCGCTGGGGTTTCGCCCATTTGCGTAACCCATGGATCGCCTCGTCGATTTCAAGCAGTACCGGTCCGATGTCGCAGAGATAAGCCTCGGTGGGGCAACGTCCCAAATCCTCATAAAGGGCTTTCTCCAACTCTTCGCGGTGCTTCAAGACGCCTTGCTTTAACGCCAAAAGCATCTTCTTGCGGAAAGGCAAAGGCAGCGTGGCGTGGGTTTGGAAAAAGGCGCGTTGCTTCGCGACGGCTTCGTTTACGGTTTCTTGGGTCCACATGGTCGAGGCCTCCTTGGTCATAATGATAAACCAACGCGCGGCAGTGTGGGCTCATTTGCAGGAACACAAAGAAGTTATGTGGCAAATGCTACAAACTGGCTCCTTATACTGGAAAGAAACGCAGGACAGAAACACAAAAAACTAAGGCACGCCTGCGTTATTATGTTGATACGGATGCTCCCCCGGAGGGCTTGCCCACCCTTGTTCAATTCGCTAAACTAAAGCTGTGAGTGGGGGAAGTTCGCCTAAGGGCGCGACTTCCCTTTTAATTCACATATTCTGTCTAGGATCAAGTAGATGAGGAGCAACACGACGATTAGGTCGGTCATCCTCGTCTGCTTTCCAAAGGTGGGGCAAGCCAGAGGGTCATTCGGCATTACTTAGCCTCCTGACGCAGATGATCATCCCATGCCAAAAAGGCGAATAGAATACATCCTTGGAAATTGGATTATTTCGGTAATATGGAACTATTTTCGGCTTTTTAAGACACTGTATAAATGGGGTTTCGATTATTTGAAAACGATGGGCGCCTTAGGTGGTGGCGCATTCTCATGGCTTAGATCCGTCGCGGAAGAACGGGCATGCATGGGCGTTCTTGGAATGGAGGAGATCACCATATCTACAAGCGCCGTCGAAATCGGCCGATTGGCGTTCCCTTCCTGCGAAAACCTCCGCCATGTCGATTTTGGGGAAACAGGCAGCCTAGGCGCCATCTCGTTAGAAGCGTTCCCTAATGCCGACTTGGAGGAAGTCGTTTTGCCGCAAGGGGTGGAAACCATCGAGGAT
>JAILIV010000073.1 GCA_024695105.1 Bacilli bacterium | reverse complement strand
TACGACCAAAGCGACGCCATCTATTACATGGATCAATCCAACCTTTCCTATCTTCGCCGAATCGTGGACGACCGTAGGGGAATCCTTCGCCCCATTACGGAACTCGTCCCGGATTTGGAGGAGATCGAAGACCCCTGGTATACCGGCCGTTACCAACGGGTGGTGAATCAAATACGGCGTTGCGTCGAAGCGATTCTCGCGGACTTGAGGAAACGGCTGGATTTGTAATGAATTACCGCAAAAACGCACTCGATTTGAAATAAAACGCCTCATAATGCGTCCTTTTTCCACTTGCCTTGGCGCGTGCGGGTGTTTCTTTCGCCCTCGACAATGGCTAAAATAGCCTTGTCGATTATGCCTAACGATTCCAGCGGAAGCCTCACTCCCGAAAAGAAAAAGAAGTCTGGATGGAAGTACTTCATCTACATCCTGATCGTTTTGATCGCGACCGCGGTTTCTTTGATCACCTCTCTTTGGGGCGATAACTTCAACCAAGTCGTCGACGCTTTCCGCGGGGCGAAGTGGCAGTGGTTTCTGCTCATCATCGGGTTGGTGTTAATGTCCTATGTCTTCGAGGGATTGATCCTTTTGGTGTTCTGCCGTCTTTACACACGGAGTTACAAACTGCACCAAGGCGTGGCGACGTCCATGATCGGTCAATTCTACAGTGACCTTACCCCGGGCGCTTCCGGTGGCCAGGCCATGCAGATCTATACCTTGAAGTCCCAAGGGATCCAAGTGTCCAACGCGGCCTCCATCATGGTCATGTCGTTCATCCTTTACCAGTCCACTTTGATTGGGTTTGACATCGTTGCGCTGTGCTTTGAGTGGCACACGGTCATGGAGATCACCGTCAACATCGACGCGGTGGGATGGCATTTGCCAATGTGGCCTTTGGTCATCTTGGGCTTCTTATTGAACATCTCCGTCATCTTCTTGCTGCTGGCCATGAGCTATAGCCACCATTTCCATAATTTCATCTTGCGTTACGTCATTGGCTTCTTGGGCAAGATCCGCATCATAAAGAAGCCCGACGAGGTGCGTGAATCCCTTCGCGTTCAGGTCGAGAACTTTAAAATCGAGCTCAAGCGTCTGGCCTCAAACATTCCCGTCATCATCATTCAGGTGCTCTTCTATCTGATGATCCTTTTGCTTCGTTACTCGATTCCCTATTTTTCTGCCTTTGCCTTAAACGCCCAAGGCGATTACTTCGTTAACGGGTTCTCGTGGGAGAGTATGTTCCACGTTTGTTTCTTGACCTCGTTCCACCAGATGGTGACCGGCTTGATCCCGCTTCCTGGCTCGGCGGGCGTCTCCGAGCTTTTCTACTCGTATTTGTTCGCCAGCAAGTTCTTGGGCGATGGCGTATTGAACTCCTCCCAGATCCTCTGGCGTACCGCGACCTTCCACGTGATGCTGGTCATCTCGGGCTTCGTCGCCGCTTTCTATCGGTCCAGGCCGAAGGAATCCATCCATTACGCCAACCGCAAGACGTTCGTGGATTTGCAGCTAGAGACCTTCGACGAACGTAAGAAGTCCGCCGATACGCTTTTCGAGACCCGTTCCTTATCCCGCAAGGCCATTCAGCGCCGCATGAACGACGAAGCCCCGTTAGACCTAAATGACGACGAGCCTTATTCCCCCATGAAGGTGGAGAGGGTAAAGCCTAAGAAAGAGAAACGGCCCAAAAAGGAAAAGCCGGCCAAGCCCAAGAAGAAAAAGAAGGATTCTTCCCGTTGGGAGGAGTGGGATATATGAACGTCGCCTTGTTCACCGATACGTATCCCCCGGAGATCAACGGCGTCGCCACCTCCACCGAGAACCTGCGCAACACGCTTTTGGAGCATGGCCATCAGGTGTTGGTCATCGCGACCAACCCCTGGTCGAAGGAACTGCTGGTCGAGGATGGCGTCATCCGCATCCCCGGCGTGGAGATGAAGGGGCTTTACGGCTATCGCTTGACCCGTGTTTTCAACGATGAGGCCATGAAATACCTCGTGGCGTTCCGCCCCGACGTGATCCATTGCCAAACCGACCTAAGCGTCGGCATCTTCGGCCTTCTGGCGGCTAGGCGTCTTGGCGTAGGGTCCATCTATACCTTCCACACGATGATCGAGGATTACGCCTATTACGTGACCAAAGGTCATTTCGACCGTTTCGCGCGCCACGCGGTGCGTTGGTTCTACCGGCAGAAATCCAATATCTTCGACGAGTTCATCGCCCCTTCGGATAAGATCAAGGACTATCTTCGCTCCATCGGGGTGGACACGACCATCCCCGTCATTCCCACGGGCATCGATTTCTCCCGCTTCAACCCCGATAACGTCGAACAAGCCAAGGTGGATGCCTTGCGGAAGAAACACGGCATCAAGAAAGAGGAGAAAGTCATCCTTTCCCTCGGCCGCATCGCCAAGGAGAAATCCATCGATTTGTTGCTCCGGGGCTACGCGAAGTTCCTTAAGGAAGGGGAACCCGAACCCACCCGGTTCGTCATCACGGGTCTAGGCCCCGCAGAGGAGGAACTTAAGCAACTCTGCGTCACCCTCGGCATCCAAAACAAAGTGGTGTTCACCGGTAAATGCGAGCCCACTGAAACTCAGTATTACTATGGCTTAGGCGATTATTTCGCTTCCGCCTCCATCACCGAGACCCAAGGCCTTACCTTCATGGAGGCCATGGCGTCCCGCCTGATCGTCTTGGCCCGTTACGACGATAACCTCGTCGGCACCATCCAAGACGGGCAGACCGGCTTCTTCTTCTTTGACGAAGACGGCTTTGGGACGAAGCTGCGCGAGGTGATGGCGATGGACGCCCCTTCGCGCAAGCGCGTGAACGCGGCTGCGCTAAAGGCCATCGACGTCTATTCCATGGAACGCTTTTATCACAACATCATCGAGGTATATACACGTGTCCGAACAAAGAATTGGTGAACCCATTACCGTCCTTGCCGTCAAAGTGAAGGGCAGGGAGGTGCGCGTCAGCTTCTCCAATGGGGAGAAGATCGTCTTTTCCGTCGACTCCTTTACCGACTTCCACCTCTATGCAGGCAAGGAAGTCAGTGATGAGGAGATGGCCCGCATCCAGCATCTTTCCGACCAAGACCAAGCGTATGATTACGCGATCCGACGCCTGTCTCAGGATTCCTATTCCGTCGCGGAGATGCGCCGCAAGATGTTGGCCAAGGGGTTTGATCCCAAAATCGTCACCGGGGTCATCGATCGCCTTACGGGGATGGACTTGCTCGACGATAAGCGCTTCGCTTTGACTTACGCCGAAGACGTCGGCGATTTGCGGTGCCTCGGCTATCACCGCATCGTCTACGACCTGCGCGTGAAGGGTATCGGCGAGGACCTCATCGCCACCCTTTCCTTCCCGTTAGAGAACGAGAAGAAGAAGGCGGAACGGCAAGCGGCGGTCTTAGACCGGCGTTACTATAGGACCCCTTACGCCCGACGCATCCTGAAGATCAACCGGGCTTTGCTGGAACGGGGATTCGACGAATCGGTGGCCCACGAGGCTTCCAACAAAGTCGCCAAGGCCCCCGATCCCGAATTGGAGCGGAGCGAACTGGAGAAGGCGTTTGCCTTAGCCAACGCCAAATACACGAAGAAATACACAGGGTATGAGCTTTCCCGCCATATCTATGCCTTCCTGGTGCGCAAGGGCTTCGACTACGACGAAGTGAAATCGATTATGGAGGAACACGGATTATGATCAGCGATTTGAACGCGGGTGACCGCCTTGTGGGGCAATTCCTGCTTTCCGACGTCAAAAAGGGCGTCAAGGATGGTGGGGCCACTTATTGGACGTTGTTGCTTCAGGACAACTCTGGCACCATGGAAGCCAAGAAATGGGACTATCTTCCCGAGGATGACGCGGTGCTTGTCAAAGGCACCGTCGTGCAGCTTTCCGGCGAGGTATTGAAATACCGTAACGCCTTGCAAGCCAAAATCCGCACGGTGGAAGCCTTGGACCAAACCGACATCGACTGGGGCCGCTTCGTTGCCTGCGCCCCCGTTCCCGCGGACGTGATGAAGGCCAAATTGGATTTATGCATCGCCTCCATCAAAGACCCGGATATCCGCGCGCTTACCAAAGGATTCATCGACGACTTCCTGGAAGATCTTTTGGTGTATCCCGCCGCGGTGCGTAACCACCACGATTACATTGGGGGTTTGTTGTTCCATTCATTGACCATGGCCGACGTGGCCGCCAACGTCTGTCGGGTCTATCCCGCGATCAATCGGGACTTGGTCCTCGCGGGCATCCTCATCCACGACATCGGCAAGACGGTGGAGCTCTCCGGGACGAAAGCGACCGCCTTCACGCTTGAAGGAAAGCTACTGGGCCATATTTCCATCGGCCATGCCGAATTGCGCCGTAAGGCGAAGGAAATGGGCTATTTCGCCTGGGATGGTTTATCGGAGGAAGAACAAGCCGCCCATCCGGAACTCGCCCATAAGAAAGAGGTCGCGGTACTATTGGAACACATCATGCTGTCGCATCATGGCAAACCCGATTTCGGCTCGCCCATCATGCCCGCGACGCGTGAAGCGTTCGTAGTCGCGATGATCGATGACCTTGACGCGAAGATGAACATCTTGGACAAGGCGTTTAAGCCCGTGGAGCCTGGCAACATCACCGCCAAGCTCTTCAACATGGACGACCGTTATTTCTATAAGCCCACGTTTGGGGAACCGGAAGGCCATCCAGGGCTTACGTTAAAAGACCTAGAAGACGACCTTAAATAAATACGCGCGTAAAGAAAAGAGGCCATGGATGGAAACCCGTGGCCTCTTTCTCTTACTTCATCGCCTCGCCGATTTCCTTGGCCAGCAGCGGCAAGTCCATACCGGAGGTATCTTGGCTCTTCATGGTGAGCTGGAACCCGCCTTCTCCGCCGAGGTAACGCGGGATGACGTGGACGTGGAAGTGGGGGACGCTTTGCCCCGCGGCCTCCCCGCAGTTGGTCAGGATGTTGACGCCTTTGGCTCCTAGGATGGAGATTTCGGCTTGCCCGATGCGCTGGGCGACCAGCATGACCTTGGCCATGGTTTCCTCAGGGCAAGAGAGGAAGGAGTCGTAATGCTCCTTGGGGATCACCAAAGTGTGGCCTTTGGTGGTTTGGGAGATGTCAAGGATCGCGAGGACGTCGTCGTCTTCGTATACCTTGGAGCAGGGGATTTCCCCGTCGATGATTTTGCAGAACACATCCTTCATGGGACGTTCCTCCTTATTGATATATAAAAGGGCGGTTGGAGCCGCCCTTATTATAGGACATTCGCTTAGTCGAAGAGGTCCGGGAAGTTGGTTTCGAAGTAATCGTAGACGGTTTGATCGTGGTAGGAGATCTTCGCGTTTTCGATGATTTCTTGGCGCGCCGCCTTGGTGTAGGTGTCGCTGTCGGCGAGCATGTCGGAGATGGTCCAGATGATTTCGTTCTGGGTCTCCTTGCCATTGCGCAGGCCCTGCGCCGCCATGTAGTCGTAGGAGGTGGTGGATTCGGGGTCTTGGGAGAGCTTGGGTCCCTTGACGGCTTCGTCCACGCGTACGATGACCCAGCTGGAGGAACCGCTGTCGAAGACGACGTAGGGGTAGTTGCTCACGGAGTCCTTCGTGCCCTTCTGGGACAGGTAGTAGTGGCCTTGCACGTACCAGCCGTAGTCCATTTTGCGGAGGGTGGTATCGGAGGCGCTGTCGACGTCGTTGGCGACCTGGATCTTGAACAGCCTGGAGCGGAGGCTCGAGGGGAGCTCGGAGAGGCCGCTGGAGGTGTACCAGCCTTCGGTGACGGAGGTCTTGGAGATGACTTCGCGTTGCTTGAGCATCAAGCCGGTCTCCTTGGTGTAGGCGCCCGATCCGGTGAAGTCGGTGTTGGAGGAGGTCTCCCAACGGGTGTCGGAGATTTCCTTGTAGTCCTTATAGATCTTGCCTAAGGTCGTCAGAGGATAGAAGACCTCGGGGTCACCGTCGATGACGATGGTGTCGGAGGACCAGTTGGCGTCGGCGTAGATCTGCTCCGCCACGGCGAGGGCGACCTCGGGGTAGGTGGCGTCGACTTCGGGGATGCCCGCGTAGAGCTTGGAGAGGAACTTCAGGTCGCGGAGCTCGTCGACGGAGTCGAGGATGTCTTCGGAGCTTAAGCCGGGATTGGCGGCTTGGGCGTAGGCGATGATGGCCTCGTTGGTGCTTTCGAGGATGTGGCTGACGTAGTGGGTAATCAGGTTACGGGTGGCGTCGGCCGCGTCGTCGATGTTCTTCAGGGTGATGGTCTGCACCTTACGGGCGTGGGAACGGCCAAGGGCGCTGTAGTTGTTGCGCTGGAGGTAGTTCTCGACGATCACCTTGCGGTAGAGGTTGGGGAGGATCGAGCGGGAGATGTAGTCCTTGTAGACGTCCAGATAGGAGAACAAGGCGCCACCGAAGTAATCCCCGACGTACTCGTGGTTGCGACCACCGACGACTTGGGTCAGGTGGTCGTTGTCTTCCAACAGGTCGCCATAGGCTTGGTTGACCGGGTTGGAGAGGTCATACATCGCCGCCTTTTGGGCATCGTAGAACTTCTTTTCGGAGAAGAAGTAGCGATCCTGGTAGGAGGAGTTGGTCACGTTGTTCCAGAAGGATTTCTCGATCGCGGTGATCAGGTGGTTGTAGAAGTCTTTGACGCCCTGGACTTCCTTGTCGGTGTCGCGGGTGCCGTCGGACTTGGTGATTTGGAACCGGGAGTGGTCGTTGACGAAGGTTTTGATGTCCTCGTCGTTGGTCACGATGGTACGGAGGCCTTTGCCGGTGACTTGGTTGTTGTTGTCCAAGGTGTCATAGAAGGTCCCGAAGTAGGACTCGGCGAGGCGTAGGAGCAACTTGTCGAGGACCTTGGAAGCGGTGGAGGTGTCGTCGGGGACGACGAGCTCGAACAGCTCCTGGATCTCGTTGTGGGGGATGTCCTCATCGACGGCGAGGACGTGCTCGGACTGGATGGCTTCGGGGAGGGCGAACTTCACGGTGTCGCAGGAAGCGAGGCCGAACACGCCGGAGAGAAGCAACCCAATGGAGAGGATTCTGAGTTTATTTCGCATAGCAGGCACCTCCGATTTTCCAGATGGAATCCAGCGTGGCCGGATCCTTGGGGTTGGAATTGGACTTGTTGTACCCGATGGCGCAGGTCTCGGAGATGAGGCGCTGGGAGCCGTCGGCCTTGAGGGCGCGGGCTTCGTTCTGGGCGGTCAGGTATTCGATGTAGGTGGCCCAAGTGTCGTCGAAGGACTCGGTGCGGTCGATGAGGGACTTGTGGCGCTTGGACTTGATCCAGTTCTGGATGAGGTTTTTCGCCTTCAGGGCGATGGCGTTGTCGGCGAAGCTGACGTGCTCATCCTCGATCAGGGTCTGGAACATGTAGGTGTCCTTGTTGGTGTTGTAGGAAGAGATCTTTTCCTTGATGGCCTTACGGACGTTGGAATAGTTGTCCTTGTCGTCCAACTGGTTGATGTAGGTCTTCTTCGGCTCAGGCTCATCGAGCACCCCAGTGTTATAGGTCGGGTAGGCGGCCTCGTTGGGGGTGGAGATGGTGTAAAACTCGGACAGCGAGGTGATGTTCTTGGTGCCTTTGTTCTCTTCGTAGTACTCCGCGGTCTTGCGGGAGGGGATGTAGTTGCTGTCGATCTCGACGAACTCATCCAGCGCAGAACGGTCGATCACCATGAAGTGGATGCCTTCGTAGGAGCCGGAGGACCCGCCGCGGACGGCGAGGATGATCTGGCCCTTCTCGGTGGTGAGGACGTTGGTGTCCTGACCCAAGATGGAGGCGGGGAGGGCGTCCTTGGTGTTGAAGGAGAAGCCCGGGAGGGCGGCGTAGGCGTCGCTGATTTGGCCCACGAAGTTTTCGGTGGTGTAGTCGCCACCGGAGACGTTCTCGATCAGCGGATCGTTATAGGGAATCTCGTTGGGGACGATGACGGCCACGCGGTGGTTGTTGAAGTACTTATTGAAAAGGATGTTGCGCGGGAAGAAGGTGGCGGAGTTGCCGTTGACCTCCCAGCTCATTTCCTTGGTCTCCAAACCATCGCTGACGGTGAACTTGTTTTTCGAGACGGACTCGGAAGCCAAGGCGACGGCTGCGCCATAGGGGATGCGGCCGATTTCCTTAGCGGCGGTGGCGAAGTAGTTCTTGATGTAGTGTTCGCCTTCGGCAAGGGCGGCGGCTTCTTCGTCGGTCTGGGCGACGGACTTGTCGGTGTAGGTCGCCTCGTCGGAGAACTTGATCTTGCTAGCTAAGGCATAGGTCTCGCCGGAGTTGGCGTGCAGATGCGGCTCGGCGGCATAGGGGTTGTTGTAGTTGCCTTCGCCGTCTTTGCCCACGTTCATCTGGTTGTAGATGGCCTCGTAGGCGTAGATGCCGAACTTGAACTCATTGATGAAGGAGTCGGCTTGGTCGCGGTCCATGACGTCGAGCTGACCGTATTTTTCGGCCGAGCCGGTGTCTTCGGATTCCTGCTGGGCGATGACGCCGAAGTCGGTGCGGACGTTGGCGACGGTCTTACCATCACCTTTGGTCTCCGCGCCGGCGAGAAGCTCAATCACCTGGCCGAGTTTGCGGGATTCGGACTCGGAGATGGTGGCCTCGGCGTGTTCGCCGTTGCTGGCGCTGGCGAGCTTCACCAAGATGTGGGAGACGGTGTAGGGCATCTGCTCGGCGAGATAGCCGTCGGAGCCTTCGCCATAGGCGTCGGATTTCCGGAAGATGCCTTGGGTGCCGTCGCGCATCGCGATGACGCTTTCGTCGGTCTCATAGTCGGACTCGAACCGCTTCTTCTCTTGCTCATAGAGCTTGGCCTGGTAGAGTTCGTCGACGTTCTCAACGTTGTTGTTGGCTAGAAGCGTGGAGAATTCCTGCTGGTAGCTGGTCTTGTTGGCGTCGGCGTTCTTTTTGGCTTGGTCCTTGATGTTCTCGACTTCCTTGGCGGCAAGGGACTCCAGTTCGGCGCGGGATTTGGACCCGTTGCCGGATTGGTAGTACTTGCGAATCAAAACTTCGTAAACGCTGTCGAAGTCGGTGCTGGCGACGCTTGTCGAGGATTGATCGCCGAAGAGTTCCTCGGCGGTGATCTTCATGGATTGGCCTTGAGCGTCCGTATACTCCAGCACTACGCCATCGGAATAGGTGACCTCGTTGCAAGCGGCGAGCGCGCCGACGCTTAGCAGTGAAGCCACGATGCCGAGGGTGAGTTTACTTTTTTTCATACGTGACTCGTTCCTCCTTACGTGTACTGAAACGTAGCGCGTAAATCATAT
Organism: Bacilli bacterium; assembly: GCA_024695105.1. Taxonomy (GTDB): domain Bacteria; phylum Bacillota_I; class Bacilli_A; order RFN20; family CAG-826; genus Alloenteromonas. Next base: position 41,063 of record JAILIV010000073.1, on the reverse strand, counting down.
ACTTTAACAATTATTGTTACAACATGATTTTTGGGGCCTTTTTGCCTTGGTGGTTCCTTGGGGCCGAGGCAAAGGGCGAAAATGCACGCAAAGATATATCTTTGGGGATTTTTATCATATTGTTTGGCACATTTGCCGCGAACGCTTAGAATTATGCCCGTCTTAGGAGGAAGGGCATGGCCACTTTAAGTATCAAAGACCTTCACGTCTCCGTCGGAGGCAAGGAAATCCTCAAAGGCGTCACGTTGGACGTCCACCAAGGGCGTACGACCGCGCTTGTCGGGCCCAACGGCCATGGTAAGTCGACGCTTCTTTTCGCCATCATGGGCCACCCGAACTACCTTGTCACGTCCGGGAGCATCACCTTGGATGGGCAAGACGTCCTCGCCCTTTCCGTGGACGAGCGTTCCAAATTGGGTTTATTCCTGGCGATGCAATACCCTTCCGAGATTCCCGGCGTCAATTCGGCTGATTTCCTGAAGGCCGCGATGAACGTCCGCCGCGACAAGCCGATGTCCTTGTTCCAGTTTTATTCCAAGATGCAAACCGCCTATCAGGAGATGGGCATCCCGTTCGAGATGTCCGCCCGTAACCTCAATGAGGGATTCTCTGGCGGCGAAAAGAAACGTAATGAGATCCTGCAGCTGAAACTTTTGGAGCCAAGCATTGCGATGCTAGACGAAATCGACTCCGGTTTGGACGTGGACGCTTTGCGGGTCGTGTCCTCCGCCATCGTCGAAGAGCAAAAGAAGGGTCGTGGGTTCCTCGTGGTTTCCCACTATGCCCGTCTCTACGACTTGATCGCCCCCGACGACGTCGCCGTGATGGTTAATGGCCGCATCGCCGTGACTGGCGGACCCGAAATCATCTCCAAGATCGATACCAAAGGTTATGAGTGGATCAAGACCGAACTTGGCATCGAAATCGAAAAGGAATCCTCCGTGGGTTCCATCGGCGTCTGCGCGACCAAGGAGGCCTTGAAGAAATAGAATGGTTTTGCTCGTCGACGAAGAAATCCATGACCTCGATCTTGAGGTGAAGACTGGCGAATCCCTGACGCTTCGCCTGGCTTCTTTTTCGTCTTTCCCGAGCGCAAAAATCCATGTAAAAGTCCAAAAAGAAGGCGTTTTTGATGGTGCTTTCGCGGATTTTTCTTCCGGAAGCGGAAAGATGGAAATCCACGTGGAACTGCTTGGCGAAGGCGCAAAGGCGATGTGGAATTTCGCCGGCGTCTGCCAGCAAAAGGGAGACAAGACCATGGAGGCTTCCGTCGACCATTTGGCTCCCCATACTTCTGCCGAGGTCACCCAATACGGCATCGCCATGGGCGAAGGGAAGCTCGCGTTTTTCGGAACCAGCCATATCCATCCCGCCATGGTCGGATCTTCTACGGCCCAAAAGGAAAAGATCATCGTTTTCGATAAAGGGGCGGTGGGGAAATGCTCCCCGGTTCTTCGTATCGACGAGAACGACGTCGTCGCCTCGCACTCCGCCATTGTGGGAAAGCTTTCCGACGAGCATCTTTTCTATATGCTTTCCCGCGGCATCGACCGCGATTCCGCCAAACGGCTTTTGACGCTTGGCTACCTGCGTCCCATCCTTTCTTTGTATGAAGGCGCGTTGGCCGAGCGGATCCAATCTTGCATCGAAGGAGGATTCTAAATGTACGACGTATATAAAATCCGAAATGATTTCCCCATGCTGCGGGAGCCCCAAACTATGCAGGGCCATCCTCTGGTTTTCCTGGATAACGCCTCTACGACGTTCAAGCCCGACCGGGTGTTGGACGCGATGGATGTTTATAACCGCAAGGAGACCGCGAACTCTCACCGCGGGGATTATGACCTATGCAACAAAGCGGACCGCGCCGTTGCAAAGGCTCGCGAAAGCGTGGCGCGTTTCCTTAACGCCGGCGTCAACGAAATCGTTTTCACCGCCGGGGCGACTTCCGCATTGAACCTTGTAGCCTATGGCTATTGCTTGAAAGTCTTAAAGCCCGGAGACGAGATCCTTATCTCTTTGGCGGAGCACGCTTCCAACGTCTTGCCATGGTTCCGCATCGCCTCGCTGACTGGGGCGAAGGTCAAATACATCCCTTTGTCCGAAGGCAACCGAATTACCGTCGAAGCGGTCAAAACGGCTCTCACGCCCCATACGAAATTCGTTTCCGTCGCATACGTCGGCAACGTTTTGGGCTATATCGCGCCCATTAAGGAAATCGCCGCTTTGGCACATGCCAACGGGGCCGTATTATGCGTGGATGGCGCCCAATCCACCCCGCACCTTAAAACCGACGTGAAGGATTTGGATTGCGACTTCTTGGCTTTCTCGGGCCATAAGTTCTGCGCCCCTACGGGAACGGGCGCCTTGTATGGCAAATATGATTTGCTATGCGCGATGGACCCGTTTGAGACCGGCGGCGGCATGAACGTGAAATTCTATCCCGATGGCACCGCGACCTATTTGCTGCCTCCGATGAAGTTTGAGGCAGGTACGCTCAACGTCGCGGGCATCATTGGTTTAGGCGAAGCTGTGGAGTACGTTTCCTCTATTGGTTTAGAGGAGATTTCCGCCCACGAGCACATGCTGAAGGCCTATGCGGTAGAGAAACTTCTCGCCACCGGAATGGTCGACATTTATAACGCCGATTCCGAAGGCGGCATTGTCACGTTTAACGTGCACGGGGTATTCTCGCAGGATTTCGCGACTTATTTGAACGCCCAGGGGATCGCCTGTCGCTCTGGCCAGCACTGCGCGAAGATGCTCAATGACGTTCTATGCGTCCCCGCCACGGTGCGCGCATCCTTCTATCTATATACCACCAAGGAAGAAATCGACGCTTTGGTGGAAGCCGTCAAACATGGAGGTAACTTTCTCGATGCCTACTTTTGAGTTGACCCCCGCGATGATGCGGGAAATCATCATGGACCATTATTCTTCTCCCAGGCATAAGGTCACACCGGAAGGAGAAGGATATGAAACCCTTCATTCCTCGTCCATCAATTGTATTGACGACATCGACGTTTTCCTGAAGTTTGACGGGAACGGGAAGGTGAAGGACGCGTGCTGGAACGGCACCGCCTGCGCCATTTCCACGGCCTCCAGCGATATCCTTTGCGATTTGCTGATTGGCCACGATGAAAAAGAAGCTAAGTACATCATTGACCAATATCGGAAGATGATTCATGAAGAGCCCTATGACTCTTCCGTTTTGGAAGAAGCTTTGGCTTTCATGAACACGGGCCGCCAGGCCGCGCGCATTCACTGCGCCCTCATCGGCTGGGACGCCGTGGAGGAGATCCTAAAGGGGCATCACCATGAGTGATAAGACCTTCGAGGAAGAATACGCATACGGTTTCAAAGACGAAGACGTCTCTATTTTCAGCACGGGCGTTGGCCTGAACGAACAGGTCGTCCGCGAGATTTCCAAAAGCAAAGGCGAACCTGAGTGGATGCTGGAGTTCCGGCTATCCGCGTTAAAGACGTTTGAGAAGATGCCCGATCCGAACTTCGGGCCGAAGCTCGACATGGATTATTCGGGCTACACGTATTTCACTCGTGTCTCCGATAAGGAATCCTCCAAATGGGACGAAGTACCCGAGACCGTGAAGGAGACATTCCGTAAGCTTGGCATTCCTGAGGCGGAGCAAAAGTTCCTTTCCGGTGCCTCGACGCAATATGAGTCGGAGGTCGTTTACCACAACATGCTCGAAGAGGTGAAAGAGAAGGGCGTCATCTTCCTCTCCACCGACATGGGGCTTCGTTTATTCCCCGAGATTTTCCGTAAGTATTTCGGTACGGTCATCCCGGTCGCGGATTCCAAATTCTCCGCGTTGAATGGCGCGTGCTGGAGCGGAGGCAGTTTCATTTACGTTCCTAAAGGCGTCAAATTGGATAAGCCTTTGCAGAGTTATTTCCGCATTAATAACGAAAAAACGGGGCAATTTGAGCGCACTTTGATCATCGCCGACGAAGGCGCGGACATCCATTACGTCGAGGGCTGCACCGCCCCAACCTACTCCAAGGATTCCCTCCACGTAGGCGTGGTGGAGATCGTGGTGTGCAAAGGCGCCCACGTCCGTTACACGACCATTCAGAACTGGTCGACGAACATCCTGAACCTAGTGACGCAGCGCGCTCTAGTTGAAGAGGATGGCTTCATGGAATGGGTGGATGGCAACATCGGTTCCATGACCACGATGAAGTACCCCGCATGCGTCCTTAAGGGTGACCGGGCCCGTGGGGCGACCATCACCATCGCGGTGGGCAACAAAGGCCAGTACCAAGATTCTGGCGCCCGCATGATCCACATCGGGAAGGACACTTCTTCCAGCATCATCTCCAAATCCGTCGTCCATAACGGTGGGGTGGCCAATTTCCGCGGCACGGTTCGCATGGGGAAGAATGCGCAAGGCGCCAGAAGCCATGTGGAATGCGATACGTTGATTCTGGATAAGATTTCCCGAAGCGACACGATCCCTAAGAACGAGATTTATAACGAAGAATCCTACGTCGAGCACGAGGCTACCGTCTCCAAGATCAACGAGGAACAGCTTTTCTATTTGATGTCCCGCGGGTTAAGCGAGAAAGAAGCCACCCAAATGATCGTCATGGGCTTCATTGAGCCGTTTGCCAAAGAGCTTCCGATGGAATACGCGGTGGAACTGAACCAACTCATTAAAATGGACATGACCGGATCGGTCGGTTAGAAATGGACAAAAGCTACGACGTCATCATCATCGGAGGCGGGCACGCTGGCGTCGAAGCAAGCCACGCGTCCGCGACGTTAGGTCTAAAGACCCTTTTGGTCACGCTTAGCTTGGACAAGGTCGCCAATATGCCGTGTAACCCTCACATCGGAGGCTCCGCGAAAGGGGTCGTCGTGCGGGAAGTGGATGCATTGGGCGGAATCATGGGCATCGCCGCAGACGCCAAGCCCCTCCAGATCAAAATGCTCAATACGGGCAAAGGCCCAGCGGTCCAGTGTTTGCGAAGCCAGCAAGACAAGACCCTTTATCCCCAAGAGATCCTTCGTCTTCTTCGCGAAACCAAGAACCTTGAAATCATCGAAGACGAGGTGGTGGATTTGTGCGCGGATGATTCCGGCATTACTGGTGTCGAGCTTAAAAAGGGAGGGCACGTGGACGCGGAATCCGTCATCGTGACCACAGGGACGTATTTAAATGCACGCGTATATGTTGGGTCCGACGGCAAGGACGAAGGGCCCGATGGGGAACCCGCTTCGTTATACTTGACCGATGCGTTGAGACGCCTCGGCATTGCTTTGTGGCGACTAAAAACCGGCACGCCGCCACGCCTCAAGAAATCCTCCATCGATTTTTCCAATGCCGCGATTGAACCAGGTATGCCCGGAGACCTCGCGTTTTCCTACCAAACCGAGACGTTTACGCCTTTAGAGGAACAATTGCCGTGTTATTTGATTTATACGTCAGAAGAAACGTTGCGAATCATTCGGGACCATTTGGAGGATTCTGCTCTTTTCAACGGGACCATTGATTCGATTGGGCCACGTTATTGCCCGAGCATTGAATCCAAAGTGGTCCGCTTTGCGGATAAACCCCGTCACCAGTTGTTCCTTGAACCCGAATACGCGGAAGGGGAATCCTTTTACTTGCAGGGTTTCTCCACCGCGATGCCCAAGGACATCCAAGAGCAAATGGTCCATTCCTTGCCAGGCCTAGAGCACGCCGAAATCCTAAAATACGCATACCAAATCGAATACGATGCGGTCCGTCCGGAAGAGTTTGATTCGACGTTGATGATCAAGAAGATCCCTGGCCTATATGTGGCGGGGCAGGTGTGTGGAACTTCTGGGTATGAGGAAGCCGCTGGGCTTGGATTGATGGCGGGCGTGAACGCGTCTTTGCGTCTTTTGGGCAAAGAACCCTTCATCTTGGGACGTCACGAATCCTACATTGGGGTAATGATTGACGACCTTGTTACCAAAGGGACGGATGAACCGTACCGCTTACTTTCTTCGCGTGCCGAATACCGCTTGTTACTACGTCACGACAACGCAGACGAACGCCTAAGCGAATACGGTTGGCGGATTGGTTTACTTCCGAAGTGGCGTTATGAGGCGTTTCAAAAGAAACAACACGCGATTGCTGACGCGATCTCTTTCCTTGAAAAGACCGTGGTTTCGGACAAAGAGGGGCTCGCTAAGGCATTTGAGGAAAAAGGAGTCCCCTACGAGAATCGCGGCTATAAAGGACTTGAGCTATTGAAACGTCCCGAGTTCCGCTTTGCGGAATTGGTTCCGTTGATGGATGGCCTCTCTTCCTTTGGGCTAAACGAAGACGCCATGCTCGCTCTTGAGACGAAAGTGAAGTTTGAGGGCTACATCGTTAAGCAAAAGAAAGAGGCCGAGGACCTTCAAAAAAGAGAACATATCCTCCTTCCCGCGGATATCGATTACTTGCACATGGATGGGCTACGCTTGGAAGCAAGGCAGAAACTAGATGCCGTCCGTCCTCGTTCTTTGGGCCAAGCGGGCCGTATCAGCGGTGTTAATCCAGCCGACGTTTCGGTATTATTGTTGACGCTGCGAAAGAGAGGGCTTGTATGACCTACGCGGAACTTCAAAAAGCATGTGGCGAGTTTGGGCTTGTTTTAGATGACGCCACGATTGCTAAGCTCCAACGTTATGCCGCTTTGTTGCAGGAGTGGAACGAGCGCATGAACCTCACGTCCATCGTGGATGAGCCCTCTGTTATCGAAAAGCATTTCTATGATTCTTTGCTTTGCATCAAAGGCATGTCCTTCGATGGCCGCAAAGTCGCCGACGTTGGCTCTGGCGCGGGTTTCCCTGGGGCGGTGATCGCCCTAGCGTGCCCGAAGGCCCAGGTTTATTTGATCGACGCGACCAAAAAGAAGTTCGCTTTCCTTTCCTGTTTGAAGGAGGAACTTGGCATCGATAACCTTTCCTTTATCGAAGGCAGGGTAGAAGACCTAAAACAACACCGCGAGTCTTTTGACGTGGTGGTTAGCCGCGGCTTTGCCGCGCTTCGTGTCTTCGCTGAAGTGGGGACGCCCCTTTTATACGTCACTGGAACGCTATTAGCCATGAAAGGTGGGAACGTCGACGAGGAGATCGCGGATGCCGCCACTATCTTGAATCTATTGAGTTTGCGTGCGCGCAAAAGGCTGGACGAAACCTTGCCTAGTGGCGATAAACGCGCGCTTATTTATTACGCCAAAGACGCCCATACCCCCAAGCGGTTCCCGCGCCGCTGGGACGAGATCAAACGTACCAAAATATAAGCGTGGAACATATAATGTTTCACAAGGAGAACCAACGAGCATGACCCGCATTATCGCCATCGCGAACCAAAAGGGCGGGGTGGGGAAAACCACCACGTCCATTAACCTCTCTGCCGCTTTGGCGCACCTAAAGCGCAACGTTTTGCTCGTGGACATGGACCCTCAAGGCAACGCCGGTAGGGGACTTGGCATCGACATTTCGTTATTGGAACACACGGTCTATGACGCGTTGATGGGAACGAAAAACGCGAAGGACGTGATTCAAAAAACGGATATCGAGGGCTTAAGCGCATTGCCAGCGAACCTGCGTCTTGCCTCATTGGAGGCCTCTTTGTACAAAGAACCCGTCGAAGAGCCTTTCGCGCTTCTGGGTAAAGCATTGGAACCGGTCTTAGGTTCTTACGATTATGTCATCATCGATTGCCCGCCTTCGTTGGGGTTGCTCTCCATCAACGCGATGGCTTGCGCGAATTCCGTTTTGATTCCAGTTCAATGTGAATACTTCGCCATGGAGGCTTTGGCGGCCATCCTTTCTTCGATTTCCAATATTCAAAACCAATGGAACCCGAAACTTCGCATCGAGGGCTTCCTTTTGACTATGTATGACGCGCGAACCCAATTGGGCACCGAGATTGCTTCCGAAGTCCGTAGGCTATTTAAGGAAAATACGTTCTTAGTTTCCATTCCTCGGAACCAATCCGTTTCCGAATCGCAGGCGCGCCAAATGCCCGTGACTTCCTTCCGCCCCACCAGCCAAGGGGCAGTCGCCTACTTTAGCCTCGCCCGCGAGGTCATCGATCATGAAGAAAAATAAGGAACGCATCCTCACCGGGTCGTTAAGCGATTTAGTCGCGAAGTTTTCGCAACAGAACATCATCGCCGAAATCGAGAAGCGGTACCAAAGCGCGCCCGCCCGCCTCATCCCGATTTCGATGATCGACGACTGCGCCTACATCAGCAAAGTGAAAATCCCCGATGAGACGCTGGAATACTTTGCTTCTCGTTTGAAGGAAAAGGGTTTCTATAACCCGTTGGTGGTACGCACGAAAGAGGATGGCCATTATGAAGTGATCCTCGGCCGAAAAAGGTTCTATGGTGCGGCCAAGGCAGGGATGCTTTCCTTGCCGTGCGCTTTCGCGGAAGTCGAAGACGAAGAGATGCTGCTGATGCTTTTGGCGGATACCCGAGACCAACGGGAGGCCAATGTGGTGGAGATGGCGTTGGTGTGCCGTGCGCTTCAAGAAGATTTCGGTTACACCCAAAACACCCTCGCGGCGCTCTCCCACCAAAGCCGTTGTCAGATTACCAATATCCTCCGCATCTTGAAGTTGCCTGAGGATGTCGTGGAGGCGGTGTGCCTAGGGAAAATGAGCTACGGACAGGCTAGGGCCCTATCTTCTTTGAACGAAGAGGATGCCAGACGCTTATTCAACCGCATCATCGACGAGGGGCTTTCTGTTCGGCAGGTTGAGGCGCTTGCCAAGTCGTTGCGTTCTCCGGCCAAAGGGAAAGAAAAGGAATACTCCGTTATCGTCGAAGGGAAGCAACTTCGGATCGAGTTCGTGTCGGAAGGGGATCTCATCCGTTTCCTGAAAGCGAAACATATTTAAAACAAAACGCATTTTGCGGTCTTTTTCTTATATAAATCAAAAGGCTTTACCCTGGTTTCCAGCGGATTATAATGTTGTTCGTATTCAGGGCGACGTGTGATTCGTCGACTGGCGGTAAAGCCCGCGCGCCACTTGTGGCATGATCTGGTGAGATTCCAGGGCCAACGGTACAGTCCGGAGGAAAGAGTCTGCGCTTTGTCTTCCCGCCCCCTGAATGAAAGGGGCTTTCTTTTATGGATGTCTACAACCTCATCGCGTTGATTGTTGGCGGCTTGCTCATTTTGGGCAGCGCTCGCCTTTATGGTTACTTCTTCCCAAACAAGGAATTCTCGCCCGTCCGAATGATTTCGCGCATCGCCGTCTTTGGGGCGATGTCTTCCATCCTTTATTTGGTTCCCGTTTTCAAACTACGCCTTCCGTTTTTCCCGAGTTTTCTCGAGCTGCATTTCGATGAGATTCCCGCTTTCATCGCCGGGTTCGCCTATGGTCCGTTGACGGGTATTGGCGTCATTGCGATCAAGACCGCCTTGAAGTTCGCGATCTATGGCGTGACCGAGACGATGGGCGTGGGCGAATTGATGGACCTCATCCTTTCCGTCCTTTATGTGGGCATCGCGACGTTTGTGTATTCTAAACGACGCAACCTCGTAGGGGTGGCGATTGGATTCTCCATTGGCACCGTGGTCCAAGTCCTCGCGGCCATGGTCTTGAACGTTTACGTCATGATTCCCTTTTACATGAACGTGAAAGGCTATCCGTTGGACGCCTTGCTCCGTGTGATGCAAATCGCGAACCCCGCGATTACCGACGTGGGGTGGAGTTACGCGTTCTTCGCCGTCCTTCCGTTTAACTTGGTGAAGGACGCGATCGTAATCGTGCTGACGTTCCTGCTATACCGCTCGCTACATGTGTGGCTACGGTTCGACAAAAAGAAAAAGCCGGTGTGAACCGGCTTATTTCTTGCGTGTTCGCTTATTCAGCGACGATGGCGCCGACGGGGCAGCTGGTGACCGCGTCTTCGACGGCGGCTTCATCGCCTTCGCCGATCACTTCGGCCTTGCCATCATCGGCAAAGTTGAAGATCTCGGGGTGGCTGCCGACGCAAAGGCCACAGCCGATGCAAGCGTCCTTATCAATTTTGGGATTGGGCATTGTTTTTCCTCCGATAACGCAACCATTATAGGGACATAGAGGGGTGGTTTCAACTGCCCCATTCGCATCGTGAAAGTGCGTCGACATTGCTCTTTCAGAGCGTCTTTTTGATGAGCTTTGAATCTTTGGCAGACTCTCGTTTCCGATAGGGGCGCAATTGATTTACAATTGTGGACATGGAAACCAGAATGGAGCGCTTTGCCAAATACCGCGACCAGATTCGCCATATGCCCGACGCCAAGTTCGCCAAGAAAAACGCGAAGGTGTCTGATGGCGATCCGTTAATAGAAGGCCCTTCCCCTGACGTGGACGCGTTTTTGGGTGAAGAAGGTGATGACAAGCGCTCTGACGGCCCGTATGCCCTCTATGCGAAAAGACGTCGCACGATTTTGCTGGTTAAGCTGATCGTCGTTGCCTTGGCCGTCGCGGGCTTTGTGGTCTGGTGGTTCTTGCTCCAAGGGAGGAAATAACATGGGTCCTTTTTACTCCATTGCCATCGATGGCCCCGCGGCTGCGGGCAAATCCACCGTCGCCAAACGCGTCGCGGCGATTTTGAATTTCACTTACATTGACACCGGGGCGATGTACCGTGCCTTTACCTGGGCGGTGCTTCAGCGTGGTTTGGACCCTAAGGACGAGAAGGCATCCTGCTCCATCATCCCCGAAGTGAAGATTGAATTGTTTGAGGATGGCCGCGTGCTTTGCAACGGCGAAGACGTCACTCGTCCGATCCGTGAACCGTTGGTTTCTGGGAACGTTAGCTATATCGCTTCCTATAAGGATATCCGTTTGGCATTGGTGGATATGCAACGCGCGATGGCCGCGTCGAAGTCCGTGGTCATGGACGGTCGCGACATCGGCACTTACGTTCTGCCTAACGCCGACGTGAAGATTTACCAAATCGCTTCCGTCGAAACCCGCGCCCAGCGCCGTTATGACGAAAACGTCGCCAAAGGCATTCCGACTTCGATGGAAGACGTCATTGAGGATGTGAAGAAACGCGACTACATCGATTCCCATCGTGCTTTTGCGCCCCTTCGTCCCGCGGAGGATAGCGTCGAATTAGACACCTCTCCCTTAGGTATTGAGGAAGTGGTGGACGCCATTTTGGACATCATCCACGATAAAACCGGATTGGAGATTCCATGCCATTAGGCCTTGTTGCGTTAGTCGGCGCCCCAAACGTGGGTAAGTCCACGCTTTTCAACCGCATGGTTGGACAGCGTCTTTCCATCGTGGAAGATACCCCGGGGATCACCCGCGACCGCCTTTATGGCAACGCGGAATGGCTGACCCGGAAGTTCCGCATCGTCGATACCGGTGGAATCGAGATCCAAAAGGCCCCGTTCCAAGAGGAGATCCGCGCCCAAGCCCTTATCGCGATGGAAGAGGCCGATGTCATCGTGTTCGTCGTGGATGGACGCATCGGCGTCACCGCGGATGATATGTCGGTGGCCAAAATCCTCTACCAATCGGAAAAACCTGTTTTACTTGCCGTCAATAAAATCGACAATGTCGAGTCCTTGGTGGACGCGACGGAATTCTATAGCCTTGGATTAGGCGACCCGCTTCCTTGCAGCGGCGCCCATGGCATCGGGGTGGGCGATTTACTCGACCGCATCGTCTCTTTGCTTCCGGAAAAGGAAGAAGTGGATTTGTCCCAAGCCATCCCCTTTTCCATCATTGGGCGGCCTAACGTGGGCAAATCTTCGTTGACCAACCGTCTGTTAGGCGAAGATCGCGTCATCGTCAAAGATCTCGCGGGAACCACGCGCGATTCAATCGATACGCCGTTTACCGCTGATGGGGAAAACTATGTTGCCATTGACACTGCTGGTTTGGTGAAACGTGGCCGCATCTATGAAGCGGTGGATAAGTATGCCGCGCTCCGCGCGTTAGCGGCCATCGATCGCAGCAAAGTGGCCATTTTGGTCGTGGATGCCTCCACGGGCATCATCGATCAGGACCGCCATGTCTGCGGTTATGCCTTGGACGCGAAGAAAGGAATCGTCGTCGTGGTCAACAAATGGGACTTGGCTCCTAAGGGGACCCAACAGCAAGACTTTGAGGCCGACTTGCGCAAACGCTTTAAGTTCATCGACTACGCTCGGGTGATCTTCGTTTCAGCGAAAACCGGAAGGGGCGTCGAAAAGATCCTTCCCGCCGTGAAGGAGGCTTATGAGTCCTGTGCTCGTCGTGTGCCTACCTCAGTGATGAACCAAATCATCCAAGACGCCCAAGCGATGAATCCCACCCCAGAGTTTAACCATGGGCGGTTAAAGATCACCTATGCGTCCCAGGTATCCACCTTCCCGCCGACGTTCGTGATGTTCTGCAACAATCCCGAATACGCCCATTTCTCCTATACCCGTTATCTGGAAAACCAGCTCCGCGCCAGTTTCAACTTCGCGGGAACCCCACTTCACATCATCTACAGACAAAAGCAGTAATAGCGACAACCATCGCTTTTTTCGATAAATTTTTATACACGTTTATAAAAATAAGCGTATTGTTCCGATGATTCAATGCGCGGTTTTGGGACCAAAATTGTCAATTTGTGACGATTTATGTTGTGGAAAGTCCGATGGAATGCTAATTTTTATGTACATTCAAGCACATAGGAGGTTCGTCCATGAACAAAGCTGAATTAGTCAAAGCGGTCGCCGAGAAGGCCGAAGTCACCACCCGTGACGCCGAGGCCGTCCTCGACGAGGCCCTCGAGCTCATCGCCGCCGCCCTCATCAAAGGCGAGAGCGTCAAGCTCTCTGGTTTCGGCACCTTCGAGAAGAAGGAGCGCGCTGGCCGCACCGGCACCAACCCTGCCACCGGCGAGAAGATCCAGATCCCCGCTTCCAAATCCGCGGTCTTCAAACCCTCCAAAACCCTCAAAGAGAAACTTCAGTAAGCCTCCTGAGAAAAGAAGGGGCCCATCGTGGCCCCTTTTCTTCCCTTATGAACGCCAATCAACTTCCTTCCGCATTCCGCACTCTCTCCGAAGAATACAAAAGGCATGGTTTTTCCTTATACCTTATCGGTGGGACGAGTCGGGATTTGCTTTTGGGCATCGAACCTAGCGACATGGATTTCGTCACCGACGCAACCCCTGAGCAGGAGCGTCCGTTTTTGCCTGGCGCCAATTACCGCTTTGCGGAATATGGGTCCATCAAAGTTCAATGGGAAGGTCAATCCATTGACGTGACGACCTTACGGAAAGAAAGTGGATACGCGGATCATCGCCATCCTTCCCACATCGAGTTCATCGATAGCTTAGAGGAGGATTCGTTGAGACGGGATTTCACCATCAACGCCCTTTACGTCGACGAAAATGGGAATGTGTTTGATTTCCATGGTGGCCTAAGGGATTTGGAAAATAAGACCATTCGCTTCATTGGCGATCCCAAAACGCGCATTTTGGAAGATCCTCTAAGGATATTGCGGGCGGAGCGGTTTGCCTCTCGCCTTGGGTTTTCCATCGAACCAAAGACCCAGGAAGCCATGGACCTTCTTCGGGGGGAACTATCCAAATTGAACCCGGAGAAGGTATCGATGGAGAAGAAAAAAGTGTAAAATCCTGCCCATGGCAAACATCGACCTTCATGGGGAAGGCGTCGACTTCTCCTACATCTTATTGGACAACTACCATTCCCTCGGCCTTACCGAGACGGATTTGGCCGTCATTTTCATGATCGACCACCTCCTGCGGCAGGGAAATGACTTGATCACTTCTGATCTTTTATGTCTCAAGATGGGCTTAAAGGCCCATGAGATCGACCAGATTCTTTCTTCGCTGGTCAAGTCGGGTTACGTCGCCTATGAAACGGGGGCCAAGGGCAATATGTGCACCTCCCTTTCCCCACTCAGGGAAAAGCTATATAAGGCGTTTGAGCGTACGCTGGCCAAGGACCGTCAAAACAAACTGTCGGAAGAGCGCGCGACCGCCCTTTCCCGCCTTTACACCTATTTCGAAAAGCGTCTGAATCGCGTGCTTTCCCCGGTGGAAACGGATTTGATGGGCCGTTGGCTCGATTCCGGTTATACCGAAGAGGATATCCATAACGCCCTAGAAGACGCCTTGATGCAAAAGAAGCGTTCGCTGAAATCGGTGGACAAGATCCTGCGTTCGGGCCGCATCCGTTCGGACATCGCCAAGGAAGGTTATTCCGGCGTGGATTCCATATGGGACAAAGACATCGAGCGGACCATTGAAATCGCCAAAGCCAAGTGGGTGGACGATGAAGACGATTGACCAAGAGCTGATCGCTTACCTTGACCGTCTTTTTCCTAATCCCCAGTGCGCGCTTCATTTCTCCAATCCCTTTGAGTGTTTATGCGCCGTGATGCTTTCGGCGCAAACGACCGACGCTTCGGTTAACAATGTCACGCCTGCCTTATTTTCCGCTTATCCGAACGCTTTTGCCTTGGCGGAGGCACCTTTGGAAGAAGTGGAGAAACGGATTCGCAGCATCGGTTTGTACCACGCGAAAGCCAAAAACCTGATCGGTCTTTCCAAGGTTTTGGTGGAACGGCATAACGGGGAAGTCCCTGGCGACAAGCAAGCGCTTCGCGCATTGCCTGGGGTGGGGGTGAAAACTTCCAACGTGGTCGGGGCGTTGTGCTTTGGGATTCCCGCGATCGCGGTGGATACCCATGTCGCCCGCGTGAGCAAGAGGCTTGGCATGGCCAAAGAAAGCGATGACCCCGTCCAAATCGAGGAAAAGCTGGAACGAAGGTTCCCAAAGGAAATCCATATCCGTTTCCATCACCAAATGATTTGGTTTGGGCGCACGGTTTGCCATGCGGTTAAACCCGATTGCGCGCATTGCGAATTGACGGGCAGATGCCGTTATTTCAATAAAGCGTCGACGAAAGGCAAAAAGTCGTAACGTGGCCGATAGGCCATGGACACCAAGGATCCGTTTTTCTGAATCTCGGATAAGGGGATGGAAGAGCGGGGTTTTTCTTCATAGAAGGAAATCACGTACTGGGCGGGGAGGAAATAGACTACGTTAAGGGAAGCGAAGCGAATGAGAAAGAAACCGACCCCTCTGAGCCTCAAGACGTTTTTGAGGTGGTCGATCTGCTGCTTGGGGATGTTGGATAACGGGAAGGAGGTCTTGGAGTGGACGGATTTGGCCTCGAAGTCCACGTAACGGCCTTTATACACCCCATTATAGTCGGTCGTGGATTGCGCTTCGAAATAGGCTTCGGTGATTTTGGGGCCGTGGGAATAATCCACTTTCACGACGTTGATGGGGGTGGGACGCTTGGTGAAAAGAGCCAGCCCCAGCTCCTTGTAATAATCATTGGTTAGGTTGATTTCCGTTTCGAAATCCATGCCGCGGTTTCCGGCGGCAATCTTCAGGTTTCTTTTCTTTTTTGCTTCGCTTTTGCGGGGCAATTCACTGATTGGCCGCACGCCGGAAGGGTAGTGGATGTCGCTCATTGCAGCGCCTCAAGCACATAAGCGTCCCAGTCTTCGGGGGTAACGGTTTTGCCACTGGAAAGGGCGCGGATGACCTTTTGGATGGGCGGGGCGACGTGGCCGCGGACCGCCAGGGTATTCTTGTAATGCTCTTTGGTGATCTCCGGTTTTTCCTTAAACGCCTTGAAGAGGAGAAAAAGGTTATAGGCGTCGGCTTGGGCGGAATGTGCCGTTCCTTCGAATTCCACCCCATAGGCGTGGAGCGCGTTGGTCAGCGAGAGGGTGTTTCCATTGGGGTCACGAACGAACCGGGCGAGAAAATCGGCGAAGTCCAGGAAGCGCCGGGCGAGGAAACGGGCGTCGTCCACCGAGGCATCCATGTTGTTTTCCGCGCTGGAGAGGATGATGTGGGCGTCTTCGGTTCCATACGAGACCAGAATCGCCTCTTCGTAATCTTTGCCCATATACTTCTTGATTTGCTGTTGGACCAAGCGAAAGGGGATCCCCTCTTTCTTCAGCTTGAGGTCGGTGATGCCCGTGAGTTTGGTGACGATCGGACCGACGCGGTGCTTGGCCAGCACGTAGGCGTGGTAGGGTTTGAAGATCTTCTTGACGGTCAAGTCGTCGCGAAGCAGCACCTTATACGCGCCGATTTCAATCATTTCATGGGTCAATTGGGTGCCCTCGAGGTCGATGAAAAGAAGGCATTTCTTTCCCCGAATGGCTTTCTGGAGTTCTTTCATGGCGGATGTCCTCGCTGCGCATTATACCTTATGGAAAGAGCCTGCTGCGCGACAAAAGGGAAGCGGGAAGAGAGTTTGGCCCCGTTTTTGCCCATTGTGGGCATGTTCTTATTGAACGTAACCCCGCCCTTCAATAAAATTGAAGTCGGGCATCATGGAAGACAAATCGATCAAGCTTACCCACAAGAAGATCCTGACTCAGGTATTCACCCCGGACGTCAAGGGCTACGACTGCGACCAAGTCGACGAGTTCTTGGACCAAGTGGCGAAGGATTACCTGGAGTTTGAGTCTTGCTATGAGGAATGGCGGAAATACATCGTCGACCTTGAGACCCAATTGCGGAAGCTTCGGGAGCAATATAACGCCCTAGAGGTGGAAAACGCCCGCCTCAAGCAACGCATCGATGGCATTAAGTCCTTCGATGGCGTGACCCCGGAGAACATCGATCTGATCCAGCGCATCGGCCGTTTGGAGAAGGAGCTCAGCCGCCTTGGCGGCGATCCGCGAAAGATATAGCATCCGGCCCGGACGATAGCTGCCCTCGGGTAGAGGAAAGTCCATGCTCGCACTCCCTGTGATGGGGGTAGTGATTGCGCTAAGGGAACAAATAACCTTAGGTAGGGAGGAGTCCCTAACGGCGGAGGAAGGTCTCACGTAGACCGGAATCCCCAAGGTGCCACAGAGACGAGCTTGGCGGCGACGCCAAGATGAAACGAGGTAAACCCCGCAAGCGAGAAACCCAAAATTGGTAGGGGAAGCGGCGGACCCGAAACGAAGGGGACGCAGCCGACGACGTCGAGATAAATTATCGCCCACGACAGAACATGGCTTACAGGGCCGGATACTCACAAACCAAAGGGAGCAATCATGAAAATCAACATTCCCACCAAAATCACCATCGCCCGCATCGTCGGGGTGGCGCTGCTCATCGTCTTTTTGATCACCTGCACGATCATCAACGCCGTGGACCCACTGAACGCGTTTGTTTCGTTGGAGATTGGCGGAAGCGGCATTCGCGTCGTTAACCTGATCGCCTGTGTCGTGTTCATTCTTGCCGCCGCGACGGATTACCTCGATGGCCATCTGGCCCGTAAATGGAACCAAGTGACCGATTTGGGTAAGTTCCTTGACCCCATCGCGGACAAGATGCTCGTTAATAGCATGCTCGTCTATCTTTGCTTCCCCATCGGCGGCGTGCGCATCCCTTGGTTCTGCGTCGCCTTCATGATCATCCGCGACCTCGTCATCGACACGATGCGCCTACTGGCCGCGAAGAAAGGTTTGGTCGTGGCCGCGAACATCTTCGGTAAGATGAAGACCGTGTTCCAAATGGTCGCCATCCCCTTCGTATTGCTCGGTGGTTGGCCGTTCACCTACTTCGATGCTGGCTGGGGCGAATTCGGCCGTATTTGCATCATCATGGTGTATATCGCCACCGCGATGTCCATCATTTCCGGAGTCATCTACGTCAAAGATAATTTCCATGTCCTGAAGGAGGAAACCAAAGATGAACCACATGCATGACCTTTTGCAGAACCTCGCGGACCTAGGATTGACCCTAGGCACCGTGGAATCGATGACGGGTGGGCTATTCGCCGCCAAGGCCACCGATATCCCCGGCGCGAGCCATGTGTTCAAGGGAGCCATCGTCTCCTATTCCGCCGAAGTGAAGGAAAAGACGGTGGGCGTGGACGCGGGATTGATCGCCAATAACGGCGTCGTCAGTGAGCCCGTCGCCAAGGAAATGGCCGTGAAAGGGCGCGAAGCGCTTGGCGTGGACGTGTGCCTTTCCGTTACGGGCAATGCGGGTCCGAGTGCGGAAGAAGGCGAAGCGGGCGTTGGCCAAGTGTATTTCTCCCTCGCGACCAAAGACGCCGCGTGGACCTTTGGGTACACGTTTGAGGGAACGCGCCAAGAGATTCGGGAGGCTGCCGTCGACATGATGGTCTCCTTTGGCTTAAGCCAATTCCCGACTCCTGTCGCCCCGAAAGAATGATTTTTTTCGCCAGATTGCTTTTTGGCGGGTATGTAAGAGTGGAGGTCTAACATGGCTACGGAAAAAGATTTAGACAAAAAGGCGTTGGAAGACGCCATTAGAGGCATCGAGAAAGCTTACGGCAAAGGCTCGATCATGAAACTCGGCGAGCGGGCGCACGTCAATGTGGACGTCATCCCCACTGGCTCGATTCTTTTGGATCAGGCTTTGGGCGTAGGCGGATACCCCAAGGGACGCATCGTGGAAATCTATGGCCCTGAGTCTTCGGGCAAAACCACATTGGCACTTGAGGCGATCGCCCAAGCCCAGAAAAAGGGCGGACGTGCCGCGTTTATCGACGCGGAGCACGCGATCGATCCCGAATATGCCGCCAAGCTTGGCGTGGATATCGATGAGCTTCTCCTTTCGCAACCCGATTCGGGCGAACAGGCGTTAGAAATCGCGGAGATGCTCGCTTCTTCTGGAGCGATTGATCTACTCGTCATTGACTCCGTTGCCGCCCTTGTTCCTCAGGCGGAACTTGAAGGCGTGATGTCGGACAACCAAGTGGGCATGCAGGCCCGTTTGATGTCCAAGGGCTGCCGTAAGATCGCGGGTATCCTCAACCGCACCGGAACGGTCGTCATCTTCATTAACCAACTCCGTCAGAAAGTCGGCGTCGTTTATGGCAATCCCGAGACCACGACCGGCGGCATGGCCCTTAAATACTTCGCGACGATCCGCTTGGACATCCGCCGCGCCGAGGCCATTAAGTTGGGCAGCGATGTCATCGGTAACACCGTGAAAGTCAAAGTCGTGAAGAACAAGGTGTCTCCGCCGTACCGCCAGTGCACCATCGATTTGATCTATGGCAAGGGCATTTCCCGCACTGCCGAGCTCTTGGATCTTGGCGAGCAACTTGGCTTGGTTGGCAAATCCGGGAACTGGTACCAAATCGGCGCAGACAAGATCGGCAATGGCCGGGAAGCCGCGAAGGGCTACCTTGAGGCGCATCCCGAAGTCGCAGACGTCTTAGAAAAACAAATCCGCGATTCCTTCGAAGCTCCAACACCCAAGGAATAAGCGGTTGCAAACGCGATGAAAGGCGCTGGGGTTCCAGCGTCTTTTTTTCTAGATTTTCAGTGCACGTCCCTCTTGTTTTTCTTTGGATAAAAAAGAGGTGTGGGCAGGGGTGCCTTGGGCGTGTACAATACGAACGAACCCAAAGTACTTGGGGTCTACCCAATCGTTTTCTAGGGAATATCCGATCCGTCGGTAATCACAAATAAAACCTAGTCTTTAAGCCGTGAGTGGGCGCCGTGTCCTTTTGGGCAAAAACAGCTTTTATCTTAGGAGAAACGACAGCATGTTTATTTACGCAGTAGATGGCAGCAGCATCGGTTTGCTCGTGGGGATGATCGTCGCCATCGTCATCGCCCTCGGCGCCGGCGTCGCCCTTGCCATTTTCCTCATCCGCGACAAGAAGGCGAAGAAAGGGGCCGAGGATATCCTCAAAGAGGCCCGCATCAAAGCCGACCACCTTGTCAAAGGCGCACAACTCGACGCCAAGCAAGCCGCCTTCGAAATCCGTCAGGAAGCCGAAGCCGACGCCCGCAACCGCCGCGCGGAAGTGGCGGCCGAAGAACAGAAACTCTCCCTGCGCCAGACCGCGTTTGAAAACCGCGAGACCGCCTTGCTCGAAAAGGAAAAGACCCTCGACGACAAGAAAGCCCGCTTGGAAGAGAGCATCGAATCCTATAAGCGCCGCACCGCCGAACTCGACGCCAAGATCGACGATATCCTCAAAGAGCTTGAGAAAGTCGCCGGCATGTCCACTTCGGAGGCCCACGACGAAATCATGGCCCGCGTGGAATCCAAGATGTCCATGGAAATCGCGGCCTACATCAAAAACGCCGAAGACGAGGCCCGTGACACGGCCCAAGCCAAAGCCATCGATTTGCTTTCCTTGGCTTGCCAACGTTATGCCCAAGACGTAACGACTGAGCGCACCGTCTCTGTCGTCGCGCTTCCTAGCGATGAAATGAAGGGCCGCATTATCGGCCGCGAAGGCCGTAACATCCGCGTGTTGGAGCAGGAGCTCGGCGTGGATTTGGTCATCGATGACACTCCTGAGGCGATCACTGTCTCTTGTTTCGACCCCATCCGCAGGGAAATCGCCCGCCGTACCTTGGAATATCTAGTCAAAGACGGTCGCATCCAGCCGGGGCGCATTGAGGAAGTCGCCGCCAAGTGCAAAAAGGAAGTGGAGGAATCCTCTTTCAAATATGGCGAAGAAGCCTGCTTCAAATTGGGTCTTCCCCGTATCAACCGTGAACTCGTCACCTACATTGGCCGCCTCCATTACCGTACCTCCTATGGTCAGAATGGTTTGACCCACTCGATGGAAGTCGCCTATCTCACCGGCATCATGGCAGGGGAACTTGGCCTCGACGTCAATTTGGCCCGTCGCGCCGGCTTGCTCCACGACATCGGCAAATCCGTCGACTTTGAGCAAGAGGGCAGCCACGTGGAACTCGGCGCCCAACTCGCGAAGAAATTTGGCGAGAACGACGTCGTCATCAATTCGATTCAATCCCACCACGGCGATACCGAGGCGCGTTATGTCATCGCCCACCTCGTCGCCGCGGCCGACGCCCTAAGCGCCGCTAGGCCGGGTGCCCGCAGCGAGACGCTTGAGACCTACGTCAAGCGCATTGAGCTGCTGGAAACGTTGGCCAAAGGATTCGATGGCGTCAGCCAAGCCTATGCGATGCAATCCGGCCGCGAAGTCCGCGTCATGGTCATCCCCGAGAAGGTGTCTGACGCCGAAGCGGTCCTCATCGCCCAACAGTTGCGTGAAAAAATCGAGCAGGAGGTTACCTATCCGGGCCAAATCAAGGTCTCGGTCATTCGCGAATACCGCGCGGTTGAGACCGCGAAGTAAACGTGCGCATCCTCTTTTTCGGTGATATCGTCGGGAACCCGGGAATCCTCGCGGTTTCCGACGTTTTGCCTTCTTTACTGAAACGTTTCGAACCGGATTTCGTAATTGCGAACGGCGAAAACGCCACCCGTGGCTTTGGGATTAATTACCGTGATGCCTTAAGACTGAGGGAGTGCGGTATCGATGCGGTGACGTTAGGCAACCATTGGCGAAACCGTTCCTCCATCGATGACTTCATCGAGGAGTTGGATTGGCTGATTCGGCCATGCAACGTCCGCAACTACGACTTTGGCCAAGGTTACGCGACATTCGACGTGGATGGCGTGGCGTTAACCGTCGTCAACGTGCTCGGCACCGCCTTTATGAAAGAGGAAGTGAATTCGCCCATCGTCAGTGTTCAAGACGTTCTTAACGACGTTTCAGAAGGAATCGTCATCGTGGATTACCATGGCGAATCCACTTCGGAAAAAGCCACGTTCGCCTATTATTTCGATGGGCAGGTTTCCGCCGTGCTCGGCACCCATACGCACGTGCAAACCAATGATGCGCGCGTATTGCCCCAAGGCACCGCCTTCATATCGGACGTGGGCATGTGCGGACCCTATGAATCCGTAATCGGATTTGAACCCCAGTCCGTGATCCGCCGTCTCTTCTATGGAGACGCGCCACGGATGGAAATATCGGAAGAGGGGAAACGGTGCGTCAACGCCATTGTGTTGGACGTGGATCCCGAAACCTATTTAGCCACTTCCATTCAGACCTTATATCTCATTGACGGAAAGGAGCGACAGGATGCCTAAGAAACTATTCAAGTCATTGCCCGACATGTCCAAAGCCCGTAACCGAGTGGACATGCCCACTTTGCGTAGAGACGAAATCGTCGTTCCACAGGAAGTGGAAGCTTTCGCCAAAGGCAGGAAGTTTTTCATCAAGACGTTTGGCTGCCAGGCTAACGTCCGCGACGAAGAGATCATGGCGGGCTATTTGGAGCTCGCGGGTTTTTCCCGTACCCAAGATCATGGGCAGGCCGATTTGGCCATCATCAACACTTGCGCCGTGCGCGAAAACGCCGAGGAGAAGGTGTATGGCGAAATCGGGAAGTTCAAGGCGAACCACCTTCGGGACAAGCGTTTTACCTTGGCCGTCTGTGGCTGCATGATGCAGGAAGAGGGAAAGGCTAAGGAACTCATCGCCCGTTATCCCTACATCAACATCATCTTCGGAACCCATAACGTTCCAGAGATTCTTGATTTGCTTGCTGAGCACATACGGAGCAAAAAGGACCTAGTGGACATCCTTTCCTTCCCCGGGGATATCGTGGAAAACCTCCCGTCCACCCGCTTGGATGATTACAAGGCGTTCGTGAACATCACCTATGGATGCGATAAGTTCTGCACCTATTGCATTGTTCCCTATACCCGAGGAAGGGAGCGTTCCCGCGCGGTATCCGACATCCTTGATGAGTGCCGGAAACTAGTGGAAGAGGGCTATCAGGAAATCACCCTCCTTGGTCAAAACGTGAATTCCTATGGGAAGGATTTCGGCGATGGGACGAGTTTCGCGACCATCTTGGAAGAGGTGGCCAAACTTGGGATTCCCCGCCTTCGCTTCATGACTTCCCACCCTTGGGATTTCAGTGAAGACATGCTTCAAGTCATCGCCAAATATCCTAATATCGCAAAATGCATTCATTTACCCGTCCAATCGGGAAACGACGAAGTTTTGCGGAGAATGGGACGCCGATATTCGTGCAAAGACTATTTGGATTTGGTGGATAAAATCCGTCGTATCATCCCCGATTGTGCCCTGACGACGGACATCATTGTCGGTTTTCCTGATGAGACGCTTGAACAGTTCGAGGACACTTTAACGTTGTGCGAGGAAGTCCAATACGACGGTGCCTTCACTTTCATTTATTCGCCCCGAAATGGAACCCCCGCCGCGAAGATGGCGGACAATGTGACCGACCAGGAAAAGCATGAACGCTTCGACCGCTTGGTGAAGGTCATCGAACAAGGCGTCAGCGCCCACGCCAAGGAGATGGTGGGGAAGACCTATCGCGTTTTGGTGGATGGGCCGAGTAAGAAAGACGCGGGCATGTTAAGTGGATATACCGAATCCGGGAAGCTTGTCCATTTCCCCGGGCCCGCGCAACTAAAGGGCCATATGGCGGATGTCCGCATCCTGGAATCCCACACATTCTCCTTGATTGGCGAGTTGGTAGAGGATCCCTGGATCACTTTGGCCCGCGACCTGCGCGCCAGCCTTTTGGAGGAGCCTCTTGCGAAAGAATACTTCGCATGCAAACGGCAGGTCGAGGAAGACCCCGGGCTAATCGAACTCCGGAAAAAGATCCAGGACGCTCAGCGGGACATGGTGCGTTTTGCCGAAGCGGGAAATGACGTGGGGTACGCCAAAGCAAAGAAGGCGTATAAAGACGCTCAAGACGCATACCAAAACCATCCCCTTGTCCAAAACCTGCTTTCCGCCGGAGGAGAGCTTCGAAACGAATTAATGACCCTAATGGAGGCGTTATCGTGATTTTGGTCCTTACCGGGCCTACCGGATCTGGAAAAAGCGAACTGGCGATCGAAGTCGCGAAACGTTTGGATGCGGTCATCATCAACGCTGATGCCTTTCAGGTGTATCAGGAATTGAACATCGCTACCGCCAAACCGACGTTCGAGATGCGTTCCGTCGTTCCGCATTACCTTTTCGACTTCGTTCCGCTTTCTTCTTCCTATAACGTCGCGGAATACCAATTGGATATGAGGGCGGCCTTGGACCTTTGCCTCCAGCAGGGACGTAACGTGGTCATCGCCGGTGGAACGGGCTTATATATCCGTGCCGCGTTATACGATTACGTCTTCTCACCGGAGACTCCCGTGGATCTTTCCGCGTTTGAAGCGTTAGGGGACGAAGAACTTCACGCCGAACTCGCCAAACGCGATCCGTTATCAGCCCAGACCATCCACCCGCATAACCGCGTGCGCGCCTTGCGCGCTTTGGCGTTGGCCTTAAGTGGGGAAAACATGGAAAAACGGCAGCAAAGGAAGGCGATTGCCCCAATCTATCCCGCGACTTTCTTCGGCTTATCCATGGAACGGGAAAACGTTTACGAAAGGGTCGAGCGGCGCGTGGACGTGATGTTCGAGGCGGGCTTACTCGAGGAGACGATTCCCTTGATTGAACGATACGGCCGTGACGCGATGGCGTTCCGCGCTATTGGGGTAAAAGAGCTTTTCCCCTATATCGACGGCTTGGCGACCCTAGAGGAAACCAAAGCGGCGATTAAACAAAACACACGCCATTACGTGAAGCGGCAGATGACGTGGTTCCGTCATCAATTCGACCTTATTTGGGTAAGCGACGCGGAAGACGTTCTTCGGTATGTCGCTTCCTAGCGCGCACATGTAGAAAAATACGCGCGAAGGTGTATACTTTCGGCAATTTGATTTTGGGAGGGACTTCATGGCTTTATTACCGATTACGAAAATCGCGGAAACCGCGGGCATTCCCGAGGAGTACGTGATTCCTTTTGGAAAATACAAAGCGAAGATCGATTATTCGTTGTACGAAACGTTGAAAGACAAGCCAAACGGCAAACTGGTTTTGGTGACAGCGATCACCCCGACGAAAGCGGGTGAAGGCAAAACCACGACTTCCATCGCCTTGACCGAAGGCATGGCGAAGATTGGCCAAAAGGCGTTGCTTTGTTTGCGCGAGCCTTCTTTGGGGCCGGTGTTTGGCATCAAAGGCGGCGCGACTGGCGGCGGTTTGGCCTCCGTGGCCCCAAGCCAAGACATCAACCTCCATTTTACGGGGGACATGCATGCGCTTACTTCCTCGATTAACCTCATCGCGGCGATCATCGATAACCATATTTATCAGGGCAATGCCTTGCGTATCGATCCTGAGCGCGTGGTGTGGAAGCGCGCGATGGACATGAACGACCGTGCCTTGCGTAACGTGACCGTGGCCCAAGGCGATCCCAAGGGTTCCCCTCGCGAGGATCACTTCGTCATCACCGTGGCCAGCGAGCTCATGGCGATCCTTTGCCTTGCCAAGGACGAGCAGGATTTCCGCGACCGCGTCAATAACATCCTTGTCGCCTATGATTTGGATGGGGCGCCTATCTATCTTCGTCAGCTGCGCATTTCCAACGCGATCATGTCGTTGATGAAGGACGCGCTTCTCCCGAACTTGGTCCAGACGTTGGAGAACAACCCCGTTTTGATCCACGGCGGACCCTTCGCGAACATCGCCCATGGCTGCAACTCGCTTTTGGCGACCCAACTTGCATTGAAAATGTCCCCCATCGTCATCACGGAGGCCGGCTTTGCCGCCGACCTTGGCGCGGAGAAATTCTTGGATATCAAATGCCGCGTGGGTGGACTCCATCCCGACTGCGCCGTCTTGGTCGCGACCATCCGCGCATTGAAGATGCATGGCGGCCAGGCGTTTGAGGAGTTGACCCAAAAGAACTTGGAATGCCTCGACAAAGGCTTTGATAACCTCGTCGCCCATTATGAGAACTTGACCTTGTATGGTTTGCCCGTGGTGGTGGCCATCAATCACTTCGCCTCCGACGATGAGGAAGAGGTGGCTTTGCTAAGGAAACGGTGCGAGGAAAAGGGGTATCCCGTCGCGTTCTTAGACGGTTTCCTTCAAGGTGGGGAAGGCTCTACCGAACTCGCTAAGAAAGTGGTGGAGACGCTGGAAACCAAGCCGTCCAATTACGCGGCGATTTATGACCTTAATGCCTCCATCAAGGACAAAATCGAGACGATTTGCACGAAAATCTATCATGCTGGGAAAGTGGAGTACTCCGAGAAAGCCCTTGCTCAGATCGCCGAATATGAAGCGCTCGGCTATGGGGACGCCTATGTGTGCATCGCCAAGACGCCGCAGTCGTTGACCGACGATCCGAAGGTTTTGGGTGCCCCAAGAGGGTTCACGATTTCCATCCGCGAAGTCAACCTTTCCGCCGGTGCGCGCTTCGTCATTCCTTTGACGGGCGCGATTCTGACCATGCCTGGCTTGCCGAAGGTTCCCGCCGCGGTGAAGATGGAGGACAACCCCGCTTGAGTTTGCCTCCGAGCTACGGCCTGTACGATGAGGTGGAGATGAAACGTCCCCACCCGTGCTTCGCCCGCAGCAAACGGTTCCAAATCGTTCGCGTGGGGGCGGATATTAAGATTCTTTGCCTCGGGTGTGGCAACGTCATGATGATCGACCGCGATAAGTTCAACGGGAAGATCAAAAAGGTCATCGCCCACCATCCTGGTCCCTTGGTTCCGGGATCTTCCGATCAGTGAGGTTACCCACTTCCCCGTTTCGTCCCTATAAGAGGGGTGAGGACGTAGGAAGTGGGTTTTTTCGTCGCGAAAGGAATATCCAAGTTTTATAAGGCCGGCACAGGCGGGGTCCATGCGCTTCGGAAATGTTCGCTTTCTTTTCCAAGCAAAGGGCTCATCGCCATCAAGGGGAAATCCGGGTCTGGGAAATCCACGTTGCTCAATATTTTGGCGGGCATTGAGAAGCCAACTACGGGGACGGTGTTTTTCGGCGGGAAGAAAGCCAACGAGAAAGGCCCATTGCTCGATGGGCGGGCGGGAATGGTGTTCCAGCATTATGACCTTATCGCGGGGGAAAGCGTTTTGCGCAATGTGTCTTTGCCCCTGTCGATGCGTGGAAAAGGGAACCGCCGCGCGAAGAAACTGCTTCGTGATTTTGGGCTAGGGGCCTTTGCTCACAAAGACGTCGCGACCCTTTCGGGCGGGGAGAAACAGCGCGTCGCGATCTGTCGGGCGCTGGTTCACGACCCGCGGGTGGTTTTCGCGGATGAGCCCACCGGGGCGCTTGACGAAAAGAATGGGATTGCGGCTATGGACATGCTTCGCGCGATTGGGAACTATCGTCTCGTCATTGTCGTGTCCCACAACGAGGAGCTGATTCAGCGCTACGCCGATGCGGTGATTGAAATCGCCGACGGCGTCGTGAAAACTCCGCTTCTTGTCCAAAGTGCCGTCCCCGTCCCCAAGGCTTCTTTTAGACGCTCTTCCACTTGGCTCCCGCGATTCATTTTTCGGAACATTAGACGGAATCTTTTGAAAGATGTGGTGTGCCTGCTTTCGGGAATCGTTGGTTTTTCATCGCTTCTTTTAAGCATTGGGTTCTTCGCTGGAAACGAAGTGGCCTTTGAAGAAGAGCAAACGCATTCGCTTCTTTATCCTTATTCCTCCATAAGCGAGCGAACCGTTATCGAGGTTCCCGGATCGAAGCTAACGCTGATTAAGAAAACCCGGCCCAGCGCGACATCCATGACGGGGTTTGCCACGACGTTTGCTTCCCCGATCGTGGTAGACGATTTGGCTTACTTCTTTCCCGCCTCGATGACGTATGAAACCGATGGGCAAAACTGGGAGCCGGTTTCGTTTTCTCCCGTTTGGGACATTACGCTTGAGACGTTTGGGAAAGAGATGGTCACGCAAGGAGAACTTCCTCGGGGCGAGGCGTTTAACGAATGTGTGGTCAACGAGGAGTTCGCGCATCGCCATGGCGGCAAAGTAGTGGGGAAGGTTTTGTCGGTGAACCAGCGGTGCACGGTTCAACTTGAGGGGAAGACCCACGAGGTTTTCGTGGAGGCCGAACTTATCGTGCGGTGCGTCGTGAAAGAGTTCGGTTTTCTTAATAGCCCTCGCGTCTATTACTCCTATCCACGACTGGAAAAGGCATTGGAAGGATTGCCCGTCGGAGGTGGTGAAAGCAACGCTCGGGAATTGGTCGCCTGGGCGGAAAGCGATTCGCCTTATTCCAATTACTCTTCCCTTTTGTTCTTACAAGACCCGAATGACGTCGCGCGCTTATTCGAGTGGATGGAACAAGGGGACGAATCCTTGGACGTAGCATGCCCAAGCTACGTTTTGCGTTCCTCGTTCCATGGGTTGTCCCAAGCGTTTACGATGTCGCTTTCCTTATTCGTGGGCATCGCGGTTTTAGGTCTATGCCTTATTCTGGGAATGTCTTCTTTGTCCTCCTTTGTGTCTGGGAAAAAGGAGTCCGCCGTATTGATGGTTTTGGGCGCCAAGAGGAGTCAGGTTTTCTCCATTTATGTGGCGGAATCAGCTTTGTTATGCTTTCTTTCCGCGGGAGCAAGCTTATTGGTTTGCCCTTTGCTTGAACGACTATTCAACGGGATTTTGCGCGGGAAATTTGACGTTTCCTCAATTATCCGCATTCCGTATCAAACCTTATTCGGCCTCCCCTTTTCCTTGATTTGGGGATGTCTGCTCATCGCTTTGGTCCTTGGCGGTATCGCCGCCGCTCTTCCCATGGCCTTCCACCGACGCATTCCTTTATCGGAGGAACTGCGGGATGAATGAAGGGGTCCTACTGCGAAAGGTAGGCCGGACCTTTAATGGCCAACAGGCTTTGAAGGGCGTGTCGTTTGGGCTCCCCCGCCGTGGGCTTTTCGCCATTTTGGGCCCGTCAGGTTGTGGTAAGTCGACCCTTCTGAACATTCTTTCTGGGCTAGATGATGGCTTCGAGGGCGACGTGTGGGTTTTGGGAAAGAAAATGCGGAGGATGGGGGAAAGGAAGCGCCGCGCGTTTCGTTTGGCCCACATCGGATACGTCTTCCAAAACTTCAATCTACTGGAGATGGAAACCGCCGAAATGAACGTCATGCTGACCATGGACGCGTTATATGGGGATGAGTTAGAAAAAAAGAAACAGAAAGCAAATGACCTGCTTACCTTCTTTGGCGTAGAGAAGAAAAGCAAACAGCTGGTGAACACTCTTTCCGGCGGGGAAAAGCAACGTGTGGCCTTGGCCCGCGCTTTGGCTACGGACCCGGAAATCGTTTTGGCGGATGAACCCACTGGCGCATTGGACCAAAAAAGGGCGGAAGAGGTTTTCGGCCTACTGCAACGGATCGCGAAAGACCGCCTGGTGATCGTGGTGAGTCATGACGAGGCGCTTTCCCGCGCTTATTGCGACGCGTCGCTTTTGCTTAAAAACGGGGAGCTTTTGGACGTAGTGCTCCAACCCCAGCGGAAAAACGCCGTGGCCCCGAAATCGTTGGTTCTGGAGCAAAAGCGTCCAAAGGGGAGAGTGTCTTCTCTATTTTGGTTTACGCACGCCCTCCATATTTTGCGCGCTAAGCCGTGGCGGACCTTGGTTTCGGAAGCGGCGATCGCGACAGGTTTGACGGGTTTGGGGCTTGGCGTGTTCATTTCGATGTCCATCTCTTCGGAACTGACCTCCGCATTCTCTTCCTTGGTCCCATCCGGGGCGGTGATAATGGCTCCCAGAAGCGGCGGGGATTCCCCAATCGGAAGCGTCTACGCCGCGGGGTTTGAGGAGTGTGAGTACGCGTTAGAGGAATACGGGGACATGGTGATGGACTACGGAACCGATTTGCACATGGACTACGAATCGTGGTTCGTGGACCGCAACGACTTCACGTTCCAAAGTGGCGTGGAGACGGTTCGGCTCAACGATTTTTCAATCCGCCACATCAATGATTTCCTTTGGCTCGACACACTTCCCTCTCCTCTTCTTTACCCACGCACGCCAGCCATCTTGTACACGGACCAAGTGGTTCTGGGGCTGCCTTATGAAAACATGTTCACGGTTTGCCTGAATTTGCACATACGCCGTGACTATCAGTCCTTGGGCGACCACATCGACGCCAAAGGAATGGAACTGGTTCTGCACGCGGCGAATTACGAATATGGCTTTGATGACGAGGAACTCTTTTCCGTCGTCGCGGTTACGCCATCGCCACGCCCGTGCTTCTATCATTTGGACCATCGATGGAACCGAAAGGTGCTTCTGGACCAAATGCGGTTCCGTTCTTCACTATCGGAGGAAACGCCGAATCCACAATACATTTTCGAGATACCTTATTTGGCTCTTTCCGTTCCTTATAGCGAATTCCTTTATTTCGCTAGGCGCGACCCAAAACTTGCGCACCTGCTTTACGAAAACGCGAATGACTCGTATCTACCGACGGCGTGTTCCGCCCAGGGGTGCGACGTATCCCGTCTATACCTTTACGGGGCGGATAAAACCGGGGTGGGCTTCCCCTTTTTGGATGAATGCATGGCGAGGCATCCCGAAATCATTGGTCGGCAGCCCATTACCTCGGGATCGTATTACGGCCAGATCGGCTCTTTGGCGATGGGGTTTGTCGGGAAGTTTTACCTGTGTAGGCAACTAGAAGGCGCGGAACGGATCGTGGACGCTTATAGCGATCTCCCTTCCGATCAGGCGTTTTTGCCTGGGGAGAGTATTCCACAGACATTGGATGGATCTTTTTTCGGGGTTTCTTCCGGTGGGGTACGCTTACGCAGTTATGGGAAGGGCGATGGTGCGCCGCAAGGCGTGGAGGAATGCTATCTATCCGAAGGACTTTACCAACGCTGGGGATCGCCCAACGAAATCTATGTCGCGGCGGAAGTAGGAGCGGAGGAAGTGGGGACGAATTACGTGCGCACCTTTCGCATCGCGCCTTTAAAGGTCCTCGGCTCGCGTTCGGAAACCCAGGACACGTTTTTCGTCTCGGATGATTGGTCGGTGGACTTTTTCATAGAGGCCTTGGGGATGTCTTCGTTTTTGCTCGAGCCAAGTGGGGCCGTGCTATATCTTTCCGATGGGGCAGATGCCGTTAGGGTAGTGAAAGAGCTTAACACGTCCTACGCGGATTACTCCTTTTCTAACCCCGCCCAGGAGATCGCGGATTCCATCGCGACGACGTTTGGCTACGTTGGGACGATGCTTACCGCGTTCTCTTTGGTCACGTTGGCGATGTCCGGATTGCTATTCCTCATCGTCATGGCGATCACGATGAGCGAAAACGCGGGGGAGGTGGGTCTTCTTCGGGCGCTAGGCATCAGCGTGGCGGACACGGTGCGCAGCTACCACGCCCTATGTGTTTGTTACGCCTCCATCAGTTTGGTCTCCAGCGTCTTAATGCTTGGCGTTTCGATTCTTTTCGCGAAGTTTTTCATCGCCGAAAGCTTTGGGTCGGCCTTCGTTTTTTCGCTTCCGTGGCAACCCTTTTTGGCCGTCGTTTTGGTCGCATTGGCATTCGTGCTCGCGCTTATGTTGGGGATTTCCGCCAATCTTCGCCGAAGAATTGCAAAAAAATAGCGAAATCGCAGTAGCAATGTTTCGTATTGGTTGTACCATTTGCAAAACCTTCGCTAATTTAGCTTGGTTGAGAAAGGTGTGGCGCATGAAGGGAACAGTGAAAATGTTTGACAAAGAAAAAGGGTTCGGCTTCATCCATGGAGAGGATGGCAAGGACTACTTTTTCCACTATTCTGCGATCGTGATGGATGATTATAAATCCGCCGAAAAGGGCGAACAGGTCGAATTCGAGACCGAAGAATCCACTCGTGGTCCCAGAGCGAGCAAAGTGACGAAAATCGGTTAGTGATTTCGTCTATTGGCTTTGGCCTTGCGACAGACGCGCCGAAATTACCCTTGGCGCGTTTTTTGCTTCCCTATCGCGCATGGGTGAGCGTACAATGCTTTCGCCCAAGGAGGAAGCAGAATGTCATTAAAAGCCGGTATCGTCGGATTGCCCAATGTGGGCAAGTCCACCTTGTTCAACGCGATCACCAATTCCCGCGTGGAGGCGGCGAACTATCCTTTCGCCACCATTAAGCCCAACACGGGTGTGGTCGTCGTCCCCGATGAGCGGCTCGATTTCCTGTGTGAGAAGTTCCAGCCCTTGAAGAAGGTCAACGCGACGTTTGAGTTCTATGACATCGCAGGCCTCGTCAAAGGCGCGAGCAAAGGCGAAGGGTTAGGCAACCAATTCCTCGCCGCCATCCGCGAATCTGACGCGATCGTGGAAGTGGTGCGTTGCTTCGATTCCAACGAAATCATCCACGTGGAGGAGTCCGTGGACCCTAAGCGCGACATCGAGATCATCGATTTAGAGCTTGCCATGGCGGATTTGGATGCCGTCGAGAAGCGCATCGGCCGCGTGGAGCAAAAGGCGCGCTTAAGCAAAGACAAGACCGCCCTCTATGAGATGGCTATCCTTCAGCCGTTAAAGAAGACCCTCGCCGAAGGGCTTCCTGGCCGTATGTGCAAGGAACTCTCCGAGGAGCAGCTGGAGTATGCGCGGAAGAACTTCTTCCTGCTTACCCTAAAGCCCATCCTTTATGTGGCCAACGTTTCCGATGAAGACTATGCGGATTTGAGCCAATGCCGCTATTATCAAACCGTCGCGGAATTCGCCGCCTCCCAAGGTGCGCAGTGCATCCCCGTATCCTGCCAAATCGAATATGAGCTTTCGCTTCTTGACCCAGCCGAACGCGCCGAGTTCTTGCAAACCCTCGGGGCCAAAGAGTCGGGTTTAGACAAACTCGTCAAGGCTTCTTACCGGTTGCTTAACCTCGCCACCTTCTTCACGGCGGGGAAGGACGAGTGCCGTGCCTGGACGTTCCCTGTGGGCGCCACCGCGCCTGAATGCGCCGGCATCATCCATAGCGACTTCCAAAAAGGCTTCATCAAGTGCGAATGCTACGATTTCGAGCAGTTCCGCCTCCTTGGCTCGGAAGCCGCGATCAAAGAGGCAGGCAAGCTCCGCATTGAAGGAAAGGATTACCGTATGCAAGACGGCGACGTCGTCTTCTTCCGGTTCAACGTATGATGCGCGTCGGCTTTGGCGAAGACATCCATCTTTTGGTGGAAGGCCGCCCATTGATATTGGGCGGGGTGAAACTGCCGTATGAGAAAGGCTTACTAGGCCATTCTGACGGCGACGCCTTGCTTCACGCTATCTCCGATGCTTTGCTAGGCGCGATCGGGGCAGGGGACATCGGGAGGCTATTTCCTCCTTCCGATCCTACGATTAAGGGCATCGATTCCGCTTTGATTCTCCGTAAGTGTTTGGGATTGGTCGCTAAGGAGGGGTACCACATCGTTAATGTGGACGCTAACGTCGTGACCGAAGAGCCACGGCTTCGCCCCCACATCGATGGAATGGTCGCCCATTTGGCCTCCTTGTTGGGCGTGAACTCCGGTCAAGTAAGCATTAAGGCCAAGACCAACGAAGGCTGCGACGCCGTCGGAGAGAAGAAAGCCATTCGCTGCAACGCGGTGGTGCTACTAGAAAAGGACGTGTGAATATGGGAAACGAAGAGACGCTTAAAACCCTATTGATCGAAGCCGGAAAGAACTTCGGCCTTTCCTTAACCCCTAACGACGTCGTTTTGGAACGGAGCAAAGACCCCGTCCATGGCGATTACGCGACCAACTTCGCCTTGCGTTATGGCAAGAGTCTTGGCATGGCGCCGCGCGCCTTTGCCGAATCCCTGATCGCCTCCATCCATGACCCCATCATCGATAAAATCGAAATCGCGGGTCCGGGATTCATCAATTTCTTTTTGCACAGCAACGCTTTGTCCACCGTTTTGTCGGAAGTGTTCCGCCAAGGTGAGAACTATGGGCGTCTTCCCAAAAAGAACGTCAAGGTGAACGTGGAGTTTTTCTCCGCCAACCCCACCGGGGATATCCATTTGGGTCATACCCGCATCGGCGCCTTTGGCGATTCCCTAGCCGAGACGCTTTCTTGGGCGGGATATGACGTGACGCGTGAGTATTACGTCAATGACTGTG
Source organism: Bacilli bacterium (assembly GCA_024695105.1). Lineage (GTDB taxonomy): Bacteria > Bacillota_I > Bacilli_A > RFN20 > CAG-826 > Alloenteromonas. The sequence goes on along the minus strand of JAILIV010000073.1, from coordinate 7,290 downwards.
GCAACCAGGTGGAGCACCTCGGCCATTCGATTCGCGCCCGTTACCACGAGCTTTATGGCGAAAAGCTGGAGCTTGGGGACGACGACTACCATGGCAAAGATTTAATTGCCATCGCCCAGTCCATCAAAGACCAATTCGGCGACCGTTATCTGCAAGATACCCAAGAGAGCCACGATTTCTTCATACGTTATGGCATCGACGCAGAACTCGCCAAAATCAAAAAGGAATTGGAACATTTCCGCATCCACTTTGATCGGTTCAGCTTCGAGTCCGACATCCGCAAGAACCATCTCGTCGAGAAGGCGTTCGAGGATTTGAAGGAATACACCTATGTCGAAGACGGCGCGACCTTCCTGCGTACGACCGCCTTCTTGGACGACAAGGACCGCCCCATTATCAAAAGCAATGGGCAATATACCTATTTCATGCCGGACATCGCCTACCATTACGACAAGATGTCCCGTGGCTTTGACCTGTTGATCGACGTCTTGGGCGCCGACCACCATGGCTACATCGCCCGCATGAAGTCCGCCCTTGCGATGAAGGGATACTCTCCCGATGCCTTGGAAGTTGACCTAATCCAGATCGTGAGGACGTTCCGGGATGGCAAAGAAGTGAAGATGAGTAAGCGCACGGGCCAATCCATCACCCATCACGAACTCGTGGAGGAAGTGGGGGTGGACGCGGTGCGTTACCTCTTCGTGGAACGTGCCCCGTCGACCCATTTGGACTTCGACTTCGACCTGGCTTTAGAACAATCTTCCTCCAACCCCGTCTACTATGCGCAGTACGCCCATGCCCGTTGCTGCTCCCTGTTGTTGCTTGGCCAAGACATTGGAATCGACGAGCAGGGTAGTGGCTTAGGGAACGAGCAAGAAAACGCCATCCTCAAGCACATCGCCGACTTCGGCAACGCGATCGAGGGGGCGGCCAGAGAACGTGCCCCATACCGCGTATGCGCCTACATCCACAAACTCGCGGGCCTCATCCACGAGTTCTATGCCCATAACCGGGTCATCGATCGGGACAACCTCCCGCTCACGCGCTCGCGCCTTGCTCTAATTAAGGCCTCACAGATTACCCTACGAAACGCTCTTGGAATCTTGGGGGTCTCAAGCCCGGAGAAGATGTGAGATAATTACGCACGTTAGAAAGGAACCTACACCATGAAAGAAGGATCTATGCTCGAGGCCGCGTTCCGCGTCCTGGAAGCCGAAGGCAAGGAAATGAAGTTCGCCGACCTTTGGGCTAAAGTCAAAGAAGAACTCGAAATCACCGATTTGGAAGAACCCAACCGCATTGGGCATTTCTATACCGACCTTTCCATGTCCGGGCAATTCGTCGTCTTGGGCGAAAACAAGTGGGACCTCCGTTCCCGTCACACCTATGACAAAGTCCACATCGACATGGACGCCGTCTATAACGAGGTCAACACCCACGACGACGACACCATCGAAACCCAAGAGGAGAGCGAGTACAACAAGTCCGTCCGTGGCAACGTCGGGGACGACGACGATGGCGAACAAGGCGGCGACGATGGCGAAGACCCCAAGCCCGCCGAGGACGTCGGGGATCTCTACGGCATCTCTGGCGACAAGTATTAATCGCTTGTTGATGTTACTAAACGCTTCGATTCGGTTCGGAGCGTTTTTTGTTTGCGCATTCCTTAGGGGTAGGGTATGCTAATCGGCTTTAGAAGCCATGTACGATTTCCGCAAAGCCCTAAAACTCATCGAATCCCATGACACCATCACCATCTTTGGACATGCCCTTCCCGATGGGGATTGCTATGGCACCCAAATCGCTTTGCGGGAATTGCTGCGTTTGAACTATCCGCAGAAAAAAGTTTACGCGATTGGCTCTGGCCTACCCGCCTTCTTCGAGCGCCTGGCCCCAATGGATGTGGTGGAAGATAAGGTCATCGCGGAATCCTTGGCCATCATCGTGGACGTTTCTTGCCTGCGTCGTGTGGAAGATCCTCGGGTCTTCACTGCGCAGGCTTTTTTGAAGTTCGACCACCATCAGCCCAACAAGGAGATGGAACCGTTCGACGGTTTGTCGGTTTCCGATCCCTCCCGCATCGCCGCCGCGGAGATCATCGCCGAACTTGCGTTTGGCCGGAAGATGAAGATGAACACGCTTATCGCCGAATGCCTTTATCTTGCCATGTGCACCGACTCGGGGCATTTCACATATTTCGGCACGACCCGCCGCACGATGCACATTGTGCAGAAGTTGAAGCGGTATCACATCCGCATTCGCTCGATCGAAAAGATCGCTTACTACGAACCTCCCGAGGTGAAGAAGTGCAAGGCGCTGATTCGTGCCAAACACCAAAAGTACCAAACGGTTTGCTATTGCGTACTCACCGATAAAATGTGCGAATCTTGCGGATTAACACCGCAAAAAGCCCTTCGTTTGGTAAATGCGTTAGCCCCGGTTCATGGGGATTGCCATTGCTACGCTCTCTTCGTGTATTTCCCCGATGGCCAAATCAACGTGGAACTGCGTTCCAACAAAGGGTATCCTGTTCATGGCGTCGCCAAGGCCTTTGGCGGGGGCGGACATCGCTTCGCTTCCGGCTGCACGATCGATCCGAATAAGACCGACGTGATGGAGGTTGTCAAGGCGCTGGATGTGGTAGTGAGGGAAAACAATGTTGGAGCTTGAGTTACGCTGCGCTATCGAAGCCGCCAAAGAGGCGGAGAAGGCAATCCTAACCGTTTATTCCAAACCGTTCGCGGTGGAAATCAAAGACGACGACTCCCCAGTGACCGAGGCTGATAAGATGGCTGACGAGATCATTCGTGGCTACCTTTCCGCTCGTTTTCCCGATGACGCGTTTTTGACCGAGGAAAGCGCCGACACCCCCGAACGTTTTTCCAAAAAGCGTGTATGGATCGTAGACCCGGTGGACGGGACAAAGGAGTTTGTCTCCCGCAACGGCGAGTTCGCGACCAACATCGCCCTTTGTGAGAACGGGCAAATCGTCTTGGGTGTGATCAACGCACCGGCTTTGGGCGTTTTGTATTTCGCCGTGAAAGGCGAAGGCGCCTATCGCTTAAATCCCGACGGCACGGAGCAGCGCTTGCATGTGGATGCCCGCACCGAACAACTTCGCGTCATGCGTTCCATTTCTTTTTTCCGCCCGGCGGAGGAAAGTTACCTCGCTAAAAACAAAATCCATTTCTTGGGTGAGCCCACCCCGGTTGGCGCGGCTTTGAAATTTGCCGCCTTGGCCGAAGGCAGGGCTGATTTCTTCATTCGCCTTTCTCCCTCTACCAAAGAGTGGGATGTCGCGGCGGGGGATCTGCTGGTGAAAGAGGCCGGCGGGTTCATGTGCCAACCTTCAGGTGCGGATTTCACCTATAACCGAAAGGACGTCTATAACCGTAACGGCTACGTGATGGGAAATAAGCTCCAGCCTTGGATGTTGGACTTCTAACGAAGGGTTAAGCCCTTTTTTTAAATTCGTGCGCGCATATTTTGCGCGGAGGTGTATCATTTCTCGCTAAAGGGAGGAAAACTGCATGAAGGGTTACATCGATTGGATGAACAACAACCCCCGCTGGCTCAAGATCGTTCTTTGCATCTGGGTTTTGGACATCACTTGGGCGGTCTACCGCATTGGCGGAGCGATCGCGAACAAGAACTGGCTCCATTTGGTCCTTGGCATTCTCTGGATCATCGCCGCGGGTACCGTTGGCTGGATCCTGGACATCATCTGGATCATCCTGTTCAACCGTATCTTCTGGTTCCAAGAATAGGAATAAGAAAAATAGCTCCGACGATGAATCCGTGGGAGCTTTTTCTTTTCGGTTTACTTCGTGCCTTTCCGCTTGAGGTATTCCGCCATCATGTCGGGCGGGACGTCCTTGGTCTGCACCGCCATGACGCCAGGGACTTCTTCCATGATGATAATTTCCACGCCCGCGGAAATATCCTCTTGGGCAAAGGCGCATCCTTCGCAAGCCCCGACCATCGTGACGTAGACGATGCCGTCGCGGAACCCGATGAAGTCCACGTCCCCACCGTCGCGTTGCAAAAAGGGACGGACTTTGTCGAGGGTGGCTTCTATTTGGCGGATGGTTTCTTCTTCGTTCATGCAGGAAGTATTCTAGGATTGTGTTTTTTGATTATCAACAAAAGCGAATGATGAAATAGGAGTCCGTTCAAAAAGGGCATTAAGGAAAAATGGTGTTCGTAATTGAATCAGGCCATAGGCGGAAATCATTTCTATGTTTGCGCACGCGCGTCCAAAACTTAGCGATGTTAATAGTGTTATAATTCCCCGAACATGCCCAGAGATGAGAAGCTCATACCCGTAGGCACCCCGTGCATCGGGGCCTTTCTCGACGTCAACACCCTGGGCGAATGCTCCTTCTTCGAGATCCCCCTCTGGCCCGACTTCGCCTCCAGGGGCGTCCCCTGGGCGAGGAGGTACGCCGCCGTCAGCGGCGCGCTCGGGTGCCTGCGCTGCCTCGTCAACCTCTCCACAGGGGAGAGAGCCGAGTACTCCTACGACGCCTGGGGCCGCTTCTCCGTGTCCGACGGGACATCCGAGGGGGTGGGGGCGGCGAACCGCCTGCTCTACAAGGGCTACTACTACGACGACTTCCTCAGGGCCTACCTGCTCGGGCGGCGCGTCTACGACCCGCGCCTTTGCCGGTTCTGGCAGCCGGACTCGGCCACCCACGCCGACCCGGAGGAAATAGGCGGGCTGAACCCGTACGTCTATTGCCTGAACGACCCGCTTGTTTACGCGGACCCGACGGGGCGATTTCCAGTGACAGCATTAATTGTTTCGACGTTGCTCGGTATGCTTTTGGCTGCAGGAGAAGAATTCGTAAGACAAACTTATAAAGGCGATTTGTTTGGCATTTTTGATTCCAACAATTGAGATTTTTCCCATATCAATGGATGGGAAATTGCGTCGAAAGCTCTTCTTGGGGGAGTTACTGGTTTCGCAATGGCTGCCGGTGGAACGGTTGGCGCTGCTATGTTCGGCATGTTCTCTATGTCATCTGTGGCCGTGGCCGGTCTTTCCATAACTGCGGCAGTTGTCAATTTTGCTGGTGGGGTAGGGGGTTATCTATTGCATGCGAATGGGCAAGGGAACACCTATAACTTTGGTTTGGCTATATTATGGGGACTCGGGCAACTTGGAAAAGGCGCGGTGGCCTATGTTTCCGGGTTTTTGTTTGGCCGATGCGGAACGTGGAAAATGGGCAAAGAATATAGTCATTTTTCAAATGCCAATTATATAAGCGCTTTTGGTCTCTCGATTCGTGATGCTACTGCTCGTTTTATTATTGGGTATCCGCTGAAATGGGGGCCTTATCAATGGTGGGAAGAGTGGTTTGTATGAGAAAACGGTATTGTGTGAATGCTGATCAATGTGTTGTTCTTCCAACGATTGTTCCGCTTTTTTGGACGGCCGTTCTACTCGCTCTTTTTCTTTTTATGCTATGGGCGGAGGGCTCTAAGGATATTACTGCTTTTTGGGAAGCAAGGACATCTGGCTGGAGATTATGGTTCTATCTTTCGGGCCCTATTTCACTTGTAATATCTATTCCCATTTCCGCCATTTTTATCGTTTTTCCGGTTAGCTATGTCGAACTGGGTGAAACGTCGTTGCGGGTTCATAGGGCATTTAAGAAAGACAGAAGCGTTAGATATGACGCGATACTTTATATTCGTTTTCATCCTAAGAGGGGTCCAGATTGGTGGAAAGTTCATTTCGTTTTAGCAGATGGTGCTGAATTTAATACTATTGAGATTCGCAAAGATTATCCGTTTCCTAGTTTTTGGTTATCCGCGTCTCGGCATGCATATGATGCAATTACAAAGAAGATCAAAAGCGCTTGCCATGGTCAGAAGGAGCTTGTGGAAGGCAATGGTTTTGTCGCCGAGTCTCTGTGGATCACCGAGCACGGAAATCCTCAGGAAAGAGAGTGGTAAGGCCATAACGGTCGATTTTGGCAAGGCGATGGGGTTTGAACGCGTCTTTTAATAACACAAGGGGTATAAGTTTGCTCTTTGCGTCTTATTTGCTTGAAACTGGTTGGTATTCGTAAATCAACAAGCCAATTAAAAACCCACTCTTTTACGAAGAGTTTTTCATTGGAACGGAGATCAATGGTAAACATTGGATTTCTCGGTTGGGTGTTCTATTGCGATTAACAGCGTTTATTCCTTGCTTCACTTTTGTATGTTTGTATGTTTCCGCGATTCTTGTAGCGCTTCGTGTTAAAGCGCGAATAATCTTGTTAGGTTAAACCTTAAAACCTTTTGGTGAAGTAGAAACTAAAGATGAGCGCAACGACAAATGTGATTTACCGTGACGGGAAAGCTCCTTTGATTGTCGGAATATCTTTCACGACCGCAACGTCAGTGCTTTTTTGGACTCTGGTTCTCATGGCCCGCAATGATTCTATGCCGTCTTGGATGTGGACTTTAACCGCAACCATCGGTGGCTTGCTGCTGTTTCCCATGGGCGCATTTGTTGCCATACTGATTGGCGAGAAGTCTATCGTATCGGAACGTTCTTTGGTCAAGATGGTATTCAAAAGGAAAAGAGAATTATTGAAGGAAGACATCCTTTTGATCGCATAGGAAAAGCTGTGAAAGGGAGAATGGTTTTATGTGGTCTACCCCAAAGGATATGAGCCTGAGCTTTTTGGCAAGCACAAAAGCCTTTCTACTAGCATTTTAGAGAGAACTAAGATGGTTCAAAGAGATAAACGGTTGCTAGTTTTTTTTCGAAAACAAAGCGGATGTCTGAAATCTTGGATCGGTTTGGTTATATAGCAACAACCATCATCGGCTAAGTACTGTTTTTCCCGAAAGAGCTCATTTTCTACGCTTCGGGGAGATGGAAGACAACTTGACTGCGAGCATGAGTTTAATCCGCGCACAAACAGATGGGAGCGGGACGATAAACGTTTGTTCACGTCACTATTTGCGCCTATGTAAGCGGTTGTTTGTTCCTCTATTCCTTTCAGGGGTATACGATTTCTCCATGGCAGCGAAACGGAATGGCATTCCACTCTCGGCGAAGGAAGGTAAGGTCCTCGCCGCGGTGAAAGAGGTGGCGGAGGAAGGATACGACCCTTCTCCTGACGCCGTGGCTTTGCTTCTTTTGGGCGACGAACGGGTGGAACGGTTCCATTACCTGCGGACGTACGGGAGTTTGATTTCCTTGACCCCGAAGAAGATCAAAACGCTTGTTTCCGCCCTTTTGAAGAAAGGATGCCTCAACGCCTATTCGCCTCCACCGGGAGAGGGACG
>JAILIV010000051.1 GCA_024695105.1 Bacilli bacterium | reverse complement strand
GAAGAGAAGTTCGCCATGAAAAAGTTGGCCTTTCTCGTCGGATCGAGGTCTGCGGGCCTCGTCCATTCGATATAGCCGGCACCTGGATTTGCGACGTAGCGGTTTTGCGCGATGGCATCAGACCCGCCGTATTGGCTCGATAGGACCCACTCGACCCCGCAGGCATTATCATCATCGTTTTCGCTGAGATAATAATCTAGACGAATATGAGAGATGTTCGAAAGATCTATCCTGAGTTCGACACTGCAATACGAAACAAGGTTCCCGAAGAAAAACAACGCGGCATGAGATGTCTTGCTATAAGGCAATTTCGCCGGGGAGGTAATCAACGTGAAATTGACGTCCTCGCCATACCCGGCGCCGTTAGGGACGCGATAGTGATCGATCGTAATCGGGTTGCCTTCGGTGCTATCCAATACGACGTTTGAGTCCTCGTCGATTTCCGTATGACGGTTTCCATTGCCGGTCACGCTCGAATCCGCGTTCGAATTGCAACTTGCGAGGGCAATCGCGGCTAGGGCGATCGCCCCGATGGAGGATAATGGTCTGCGTGCTGTTTTCATGTTTTCTCTCTTCCTTTCGGCGTCTTTGGTCTTAGCGGCACGTAAGAGGATCGGCGCCACATCTTGGTTTTTTGGATTGAATGGCCCAAATCCAAACATCAAGAATGGGAAAGTCGACTCGCCTGATGTGGCATTAAGTTTGTGTTTATATAATAGCCTGTTTTTATACGTGCAACAACGACGGTCACCGAGGAAAACGAATGCATGTATTATGGATAGCTAATCTTTGCACATATTCGAAATACGTGAAAAAATCTCCGAAGTGGCCCAGTTAATTTGACGATCGTTTTTGTCCGTGACCGGATAAACGACTTTGGACAACGACAACAAGTGTGATTGTCCAAACGCAATTGTTCTCAGTTGTCCAAATTTCATCGTCCTCCCAAGGTAAAAGAAAACCGAATTTTCACACTCGACTTCTTTGAACCATTATGTTTTTATAGATGGTTTCAGAACGACTCGGTAAATAGTGTTTCGTTATTCCAAGTTCTTCCTATAGTAAATAAAACCTGAGGCAGCCCCTGAAAGAAAATAAGCGAAGGTGAGGAGAATCAAGGAGTTAAGCTTTCAAAAAGGAATAACCCAAACCTCGCACCACTATTATCTAATATCCCAATCCCTGATAGGTCGCGACCAGAGAGACATTAGATTCGTATGATGTCGCCGTGATTGATGGCAATCTCTCTGACGTTCGTGTAGAAATGCACTTGGATCACACCACTGTCGCACAATTCGCGAAGGCCCTTTACCTGACGACCGTAGGAAAAAGCCGCGATCACTCGCGGCTGGTTCTTACCATTTCTTGCGACGGGCAAGCTTGGATTTCATTTTGCGGGCCAACCCCGGTTTGAGGTAGGCTTCGCGCTTACGGGTTTCAAGGAGGATTCCGGATTTGTTCACCCCGCGCTTGAAGCGACGAAGCGCGTCATCGACGGTTTCGCCCTCACGGACGACGACTTTGACTGCCATGGTGACTCACCTCCTTCCCTGACACGAGGGAAAATGTACACTCTTTGGGAGTCCCGCGCAATCTTTTTTTGCCTATTCTTCCTCCATGATCGCCACCGAGGCGCTGGCCCCGATGCGGCTGGCGCCGGCTTCGATCATGGCAAGGGCTTCCGCTTTGTTATGGACGCCGCCGCTGGCCTTCACGCCTAAGGCGTCCCCTACCGTCTTGCGCATCAGCTCCACGGCATGGACGGTCGCCCCGCCCTTGGAGAAGCCAGTCGACGTCTTCACGTAGTCGGCGCGGGCGTGCATCGACGCCTTGCAGCATTCCACGATCTCCTCATCGGTGAGAAGGCAGGTTTCCAAAATGACTTTCAAAAGGACGTTCCCACAGGCTTCCTTAATGAGGGCGATTTCCTTCTCGACATAGTCGAAGTCGCCTTCCTTGGCTTTGGAGACGTTAAGGACCATGTCCACTTCATTCGCCCCATCCAAGATGGCGCGCTTGGCCTCTAACGCCTTGATCTCGGGAACGTTGGCTCCCAAAGGGAAGCCGATGACGGTGCATACCTTCACGTCGCTTCCTTGGAGTTTCTTCGCGGCAACGGAGACGAAATCGGGGTTCACGCAGACGGAGGCGAAGTCATAACGAAGCGCCTCGTCGCAAAGCTTCTCGATGCCCGCGGAGGTGGCGTCGGGTTTCAAAAGGGTGTGGTCGAAGTATTTGTTTAGTTGCATGGATGTTTCCTCTAGGCCGATTATCTTCCTTTATCGCGTCCAAAAAAAGAAAAACCGAGTCCATCGACCGGTATCGTCCCCATTAGTCCCTGCGGAACCTTCGGATGTCGTTTTTGTCGGCGATCACGTAATGGGTGAAATCGCTATCGTCGAGATACGGCCCGATTTTCTCCCGAAGGCAACGTTCAGCGGCCTCACGCGTCAGGAACTTCTCGATGGCGTCGAAGTCCCGCGGGTCGCAGGTGTAGATTGAACCGGAACGGGAGACCTCCATGAAGGCCCTCCACTCCCCGTTGCCGCGTTGCAGCATGATGATGTATTTCCCAAAGAACGTTCCCATATTCGCTTCTCCCCGCTAGTTGATGAAATTGGTCCGCCAACCCATTAGTTTGACGGCGGAAGACGTGCCTAGATACACCACGTTGTTGCCTAGCCCCACCGAGTCCTTGGCGTTGGTGGCCAAACGCAGGAGTTGCTGCATGTTTGCGTTGAACCACGTATCCGCCTTGTCCGTGTTCCTAAAGAACCAAACATGGAGATAAGGGAAATAGGAAGAAGAGGGATCCCTTGGATCCTTGGTCGCCAATAGGTAAGTGGTCAGCCCGCTAGGCTCCGTGGCAAGATACTCTTGGATCGGGCTTCCCGCGTAATCCTCCGACGGGGTCAAAGAGACGCCGAAGCCGTCTTTCTCCAAAACCGATTTGGCGTCTTCCGGGCTCTCCGCGGCCTCGTTATGGCAAGCGCATAGCGCGAATAGCGCGGATAAGGATAAGGCGGCGAAGCGTAATGCTTTCATAGTCACTCTTGTTGTCGTCGCCCTATTATAACCCAACGAAAAGAAAAACCCGCGTCACCGCGGGAGTTCTCGCAATCAGTCGATTACTTCTTGCCTTCCGAAACGTGAAGGACTTCCTTGCCGCCGTAATAGCCGCACTTGGGGCAGACACGGTGGGAGCGGATCATCGCCCCGCAGTGGGGGCAGCTCACCAAGCCGGTCACCTCGAGTTTGAAGTGGCTGCGGCGAAGTCTCTTGCGGGTTTTGGAGATGCGTCTTTGTGGTACTGCCATGGTTTCTTCCTCCTGATGACGGAGGGAATTAAACGCATTTTGGTGGCATAGGTCAAACCAAATTTTGAGATGATGTATAAATAATTCCGAATTAGTCCGATGCTATCGAAGAATCGTAGTGCACGATTCCAAATGTTCCGCGCTGTTCCAACGTGCCAGGCACGCTCACGCGTAGATAGTTTTCGGTATGGCCGCTGATGAGCCCGTTGGAGGCGTCATATTCTTCGAATAGCACTCCCAAATCACGTCCGTAGAAGCGTTCCTTGTAGGCTTGTCGGAGGGCTTTGGATACCCCAAGCATCCGTTTCACCCTTTGTTTCTTTATGTCGCCGGGAAGGTCCTTTAGCGTGCTCGCATACGTCCCAGGGCGTGAGGAGAACGGAAACACGTGAATCTCGGCAAAGCCGGCCTTCTGGCAAAATGCCACGGTCTCTTCGAAGCGCGCATCGTCCTCCGTTGGATAACCGACGATCAAATCGGTGGTGATGGCGATGTCGGGCCGAATCTCCCGCACCGCTTCTAGTTTTCTTAGGAATCCGGCCGTGTCGTAACGCCGTTTCATGTCCTGAAGCACTCCATCGCTCCCCGACTGTAACGGAACGTGGAGATGGTCGACGATCTTCGGGTCTTTTCGCAGCAAGTCCAAAAACGCCTCATCGATCTCATTTTCTTCTAAAGAAGAAATTCGGATACGCTTCAGCTCCGGGCATTTGGCGGATATGTCACGAAGCAAGTCCGGAAGTCGATAGTCCCCCGGAAGGTCTTTGCCATACATTCCCGTATGGATACCCGTGATGACGATCTCGCGGTACCCTTTGTTCGATAACGCGATCGCTTCCTCGATGACGTTACGCGGTTCCCGTGAACGGGAATTGCCGCGCAGTTGGGGAATGTAGCAATAGGAGCAAAAGGCGTCACAGCCATCCTGCACCTTCAAGTAGGCGCGGGTATGCTCACAATAGGCGTTGTCGCCAAGCTCCTCATAGCCTTCCTTGCGAACGCTTTCCTTCACGTCCACGATCGGGGCCTTGGATTCCAAAAACGAGGAAACATAGGGAAGCGCCTTGGAACGGTTGGCGGTCCCAAGGACGATGTCGGCGCCTTGTTTTAGACAGTCCTCCCCAACCGCTTGGCTATAGCAACCCATGACCAGTAGGACCGCCGTGGCGTTCTTCTTGCGGAAAGAGGAGATATGCTGCCTGGACTTTTGCCCTGCGGTTGACGTCACAAAGCATGTGTTTAATACAATGATGTCAGCCTTTTCGACGCTTTCAGCCTTCCCATAGCCCGCGGAAGAAAGTTCCGCCTCCAAAGCAGAGGTTTCATAAGCATTTACCTTGCATCCAAGCGTATGCGTAAAATAAGTCGGCATTTTAACCAAACTTCCGCTCAATACGGGCGAAATGCTTTTTCTCATCGGAGGAAAGACGATATACCAAACTACCAGATATTAACTGATTTTGTACCAGATTCTGAAGCAATGCATCGCGGTCGTCCCGGAAATATGCGTCCACGACCGGAGTGATGCGTTCCATCATATGGTTGGTGTTTCGTTTACCAATGCGACGATCGAAAAGACAAATCTGCGCATCCAATCTTCCCTGATAATTGACGAAATATATCGTTAACGAATCATAGTCGAAAAACGCTGCCGTCTTCCCCGCCTGGCGCACCAAGATGAGGTTGGTGAAATAAGAGTCGAAAAGCTTCCACCCATAGGTGTCGAAGGGATCGATGCATAATGCTTCGGAGCCATTGCCCAACATTGGTTTGAAGGGTTTCTCCTCCAACTTCAAAATGTCTTTGTCGTAGATCCTGTTGAGGGATTTGGGATAGGTCGGAACAAAGACCTTTTCCTCCCCGATCTCCAAAAACGGCATCCCCTGTTTGGCGAAGGCGATGGCCTTCTTCACGGCGACCTCCCCGTCGTGGCGGAGCTCCCCGTTTTTGCGGAAGTTCCGCACCGTGGTGAGATAGACCTCATCGAGCGTTTTCTTGTTCGCCAAGGAGCGGATGACGATATTGGCCCGGATGATGTCGAAGGGCTTTTGGGCCTTGGCCATACCCTTATACATCGTAAAACCGGTCAAAACGCGCGACGTGGACAGGAAAAAGCGGTTCTCGGCGCCCGAGTTGAAAAAGGTGAACTTCTGCTTCCGCTCCATCGTGTCAAAGAGGTTCATTGATTTCCTCCTCCTCGCTTTGCGCGCCCAATATGCTCGCGCAATACATCGCGGCTGTCTCCGCACGCAATATCCTGCGCCCGAGCGAGACGAAATGGAATCCTTTCTCCCTCGCCAGCGCGGCCTCTTCTTCGGTGAATCCGCCCTCAGGCCCAATCAAAACCACGACCCGTTGTCTCTTTTTTAACCCTTTGGCGAAGGAAAGCAAGCTTTCCCCTACCCCCGCTTCGCCTTCATAGGCGATGATCTTCACATCCCCTCGGAGGTTTAACGCTTCTTGGAAGGTTTTATAGCCGGAAACGCTTGGCACGACGTCGCGGCGGCATTGCTTCGCCCCTTCCTCGGCTTTCTTACGCAACCGCGATATGCGTTGGTCTTCGTTCTTCTCTGGCTTGACGATGCAACGGGAAGAAAGGAATGGATAGAAAGACGCCACGCCAAGCTCCGTCCCTTTCAAGACGATAAGGTCGTTATGGTCGCCCTTAAGAAGCGCAAAGCAAAGGACCAGGTCGATGTCGAGTTCGCGTTTGGTGTCTATTTTCCGTATAACGGAAAGAGAAAGAGGCTCCAGCGAATCCACGACGCAAAGATAGGACTCGGTGCCATCGCTGACTTCCACTTGCTCCCCCACGACCGTGCGGCGCACGTCGATGAGGTGATGGACCTGTTTGCCATCGATGATGGCTTTCTGGTCCGCGATGGTCCCGAAGTAATGTTGCATTAACGCAGGAACTCCCCTCTGCCGTCCTTCGGCGATTCGACTTTACGGTAATATAGGCCAAGCCCTACAAAACAAGCCCAGACCAATAAGAACGGGAGCACGAAGGCGAGCGCATTGCCTAACACCCCGGTAAGGAATAGAGGCAATCCAACGCCCAAAGTCACGGCAAGCGTGACCAAAAGGGAGACAATCCCACGGGCGGGACGGTAGATATAGAATTCGTGGATCCCGAAATAGCCAAGCAGCATGCATAGCAGGCAAAACGTCTTCTGACTCCGGCTTTTGGGCATCTTGAAGTTCCCTTCGACCGTGCCGAAAACTCTGGTGACGTCCATCGTCTTATACCCCTTTTCGATCGGCTTAGGGCCGCCGCAATGGGGGCAGATGTCCGTGTCGAACTTGGAGATTTCTTCGTGGCAGTGACGGCAATACGGCATGGGGAACCTTTCACGCATAGTATACGCCCAATGCGCATGGGGGCGGAACTGCATGCGCGATGAAACCGTTTTCGGACAAAACAAAAAGGCCGCCGAAGCGACCTTGGTAGGATTTGGTCAGTAACCTTGGTTCCCGTCGAGGGACAGGTACTCTTCGTAGAGTTTCAGGCACGCCTCGCGGTCCAACTCCTGGCATACCGACTTATGGTCTTGGAAGAGGGTATAGAACCGCTCGTCGCGGAACCCGATTCCGTCGGTGTCCACGGTGTTGCAGCCATAGTAGATTTTGCTGATGTTGGCCCACAAAATGGCGCCGAGGCACATGGGACAAGGCTCCCCGGTGGTGTAGATCTCGCACCCCGAGAGATCGAAGGTCCCCAACGCTTTGCTCGCGTCGCGGATGGCCTCCATCTCGCCATGGCAGGTGGCGTCGTTGTTGAGCAACACCCGGTTATGGCCGCGTCCCACCACTTTGCCGCCTTTGACGATGACGGCCCCGAAAGGTCCGCCATGATGGGCACAGATGCCTTTGCGCGCCTCTTCGATGGCCTCCGCCATGAAGGGGTTCATTTCTTGAAGCCTTTCTTCCACTTGGCGAAGATGGAGTCGCTTTTATCCGTTTGGGCGGCGAACTCCTCCAAGAGTTTGCGCTGGGCCCTGGTGAGGTTGGTGGGCGTTTTGACCTTGACGTGCACGTACTGGTTGCCCGGACGCTGCGTATGCAGATCTTTGATGCCGCGGTCCTTGATTTTGAGGATGGCGTCGGGCTGCGTCCCTTCGGGGATCCGCACTTCCACCTCGCCATAGACGGTTGGGACGGTGACGGTCGTCCCTAAGGCGCAGTCGACGAAGCTAAGCGGGATGTCGACGTGGATGTCGTTACCATCGCGGCGGAAATCGGGATGCTCCGCCACGAGCACTTCGACGTAAAGGTCGCCATTGGGACCTCCGTTGATACCCCTGCCGCCTTTGCCTTGCACGCGGACTTGCTGGCCCGCGTTGATGCCGGCGGGGATGTTCACCGTCAGGTCCTTGCGGACGCGGCTATAGCCTTTGCCCCCGCATTGGTGGCATTTGTTGCGGACGACTTTGCCCGAACCGCCGCAATGGGGGCAGACGGTCGAGGACTCCATGACGCCGAAGATCGTGCGTTGTTGCGTCTTGACCGCGCCCACGCCACCGCAGTGCGGGCAGGTGCCGATGTCGGAACCCGACTCGGCGCCGGTGCCATGGCAATGGGGGCACGGCTCGTCGTAGGTGATGGGGATGGAGACCTTGGTGCCGTTGACCGCGTCCATGAAGGAGATGCGGATGCGGGTGATCTGATTGTCGCCTTTTTGCGGGCCGGTCGGACGGGAACGTCTTCCGCCTCCTCCGAAGAAGGAAGAGAAGATGTCGCCCAAATCCATGTCGCCGAACCCCGCGCCGGAGAATCCTCCGCCGAAGGGACCGCCACCGGTGGAGCCACCCTGCTGGAACGCGGCGTGGCCGAACTGGTCGTATTGGGCGCGCTTGTTGTCGTCGTATAAGACGTCGTAGGCCTCTTGGACCTCTTTGAACTTATCGGCCGCCCCGGGTTCCTTGTTGAGGTCGGGGTGGTACTTTTTCGCGAGCCGACGGTAGGCGGACTTAATCTCGTCCTTGCTGGCGCTTTTGGTCAGACCAAGCACTTCGTAATAATCGCGTTTCTCTGCCATTTCGGACTCCTTTCTTATAGAAGGCAATGCGCCAATCCACGATGTGAATCGGCGCTTGCCATAGGTTTAATTCGTTTCGTTATATACGAACTTACTTATTCGTATCGGTGAAGTCGGCATCCACCACGTCATCCGGGGTTTCGTTGCCTTCGCCACCGGGGTTGGCGCCAGGGTTGGCGCCAGGGTTTCCGGCACCGCCTTGGGCCGCGGCGGCAGCCGCGTCTTCCAGGCGCCCGACGATCTCGCGGAGCTTCTCGATGTCGTTGGCGGCGATGGCGCCTTGGGCGTCGTCGCGGAGCTTGGTGAGCTGTTCCTTCTGCGTCGGATCCATCTTGTCGCCCTGCTCGTTCAGGGTGCGGTTGATCTCGTCGACGTAGGTCTGGGCCTTGTTCTTGACCTCGATGTCGGCTTTGCGCTTTTCATCGGCGGCCTTGTTCTCCTCGGCCTCGCGGACCATGCGGTCGATGTCCTCCTTGGACAGGCCGTTGCTGCCGGAGATGGTGATGTCGGCCATCTGTTGCGTGTCGAGGTCCTTCGCGGTGACCTTGACGATGCCGTTGACGTCGATGGAGAAGGTAACTTCGATACGGGGTTGGCCACGGCGCGCCGGTTTGATGCCGTCGAGGCGGAAGTTACAAAGAAGCTTATTGTCGTGGGCCATCGGACGCTCGCCCTGGTAGACGGAGATGTCGACGGAGGGCTGGTTGTCTTCGGCCGTGGAGAAGATCTGGGACTTGGTGGTCGGGATCGTGGTGTTTCTCGGGATGAGCGGGGTGAGCACGCCGCCGAGGGTCTCGATGCCAAGGGTCAACGGGGTGACGTCGAGAAGAACGATGTCCTTGACGTCGCCGGCGATGACGGCGCCTTGGATGGCGGCGCCCAAGGAGACGGCCTCATCCGGGTTAATGGAGAGGTTGAGCTCCTTGCCGGTGGCCTTCTTGACGAATTCCTGCACGGCGGGCATACGGGTCGAGCCGCCGACCATGAGGATGTTGGCGATTTCGCCATAGGAGAGGCCAGAGTCCTTCATGGCCTTCTCCATCGGGGCGCGGCAACGCTCGAGAAGCGGGCGGGTCAATTCCTGGAATTTGGCGCGGGTGAGGGTGGTCTCGAAGTTGATCGGGCCCGAGGATCCCATGCCGATGAAGGGGAGGGAGATGGTCGTCTCAAGGGACGAAGAGAGCTCGATCTTGGCTTTTTCGGCCGCGTCGACGAAGCGCTGACGGGCCATTTTGTCCGTGAGGTTGGCACCGGTTTCGATGCGGATCTGGGCTTGGATCCAGTCGGCGATCATGTTGTCCCAGTCGTCGCCGCCGAGGTTGGTGTCGCCGGAAGTGGCCAAGACCTGGAAGGTGCCTTCGCCGATGTCGAGGATCGAGACGTCGAGGGTGCCACCGCCGAGGTCGAAGACGAGGACGTTTTCGGACTTATTGGTATCAAGGCCATAGGCAAGGCAGGCCGCGGTGGGCTCGTTGATGATACGGACGACTTCCAAACCCGCGATGGTGCCGGCGTCTTTGGTGGCCTGGCGCTGGGCGTCATTGAAGTAGGCCGGGACGGTGATGACGGCTTTGGAGACGGGCTGGCCGAGGTTCTTCTCCGCGTAGCTCTTCATGTAGGCGAGCACCTTGGAGGAGATCTCCTGCGGGGTGAAGTCCTTGTTCAGGCAGCCGATGTGGAACTTGTCCCCAGTGCCGATTTTGCGCTTGGCGGAGGAGACGGTGTCGGGGTTGGTGATGGCCTGACGCTTGGCGGCGTTGCCGACGATTTCCTCGCCGCTTCCCTTAAAGCCGACGACCGAGGGGGTCGTGTTGGTGCCTTCGGGGTTGGGGATGACTTTGACTTTGCCGTCAGCCTGCATGTAGCTGATGACGGAGTTGGTGGTACCGAGGTCGATACCGACGATGATTTCTTTTGCCATGGTGAATTTCTCCTTTCAAATGGTCTTTTTATGCTTCCGCGGGAGCTTCGGGGTTTTCTTCCTTCTTCTCTTCCGCGGGTTCTTGCTTGGGGGTTTTGGCCACGGTGACCATCGCCGCCCGAATCAGGCGGTCATGGAGTTTGTAGCCTTTGGAATGGACCTTGAGGACGTGGTTGTTGGGCACTTCCTCGGTCTCGGTGGCTTCGATTGCGTTCATATAGCCCGCGTCGAAGGGGTCGCCGACTTTGGGGGTGAGCTCGGAGAGCCCTTCCGCGGTCAGGGCCGCGATGATTTGGTTGTAGATGTAGGTGAAGCCGATCTGGTAGTTGCTGGCCTCCTTCGTGGGGGCGGGGGCGTCTAACGCCATATGGAAGGCGTCTAGCGCGGGGAGCAACTCGCCTAAGAACCCTTCGGCCCGGTAACGGTACATGGTCCGTTGCTCGGCCTCCAGCGATCTGCGGAGGTTCTGGGTATCGGCGTAGGCCTTGTAGTATTCGTTCTTCCAGTGGGCCGCGTCGGCTTTGGCTTTCTCGAGTTCCTCCAAGGCGGCTTGGTATTTCTTGGCGGGTACTTTCTTCCCCTTCACCTCTTCCACTAGCTCTTCTTGGGGGCTTTCTTCTTCGTGGGTTTGCTGGGATTGCTCGTTGTTTTCTTCGGGCATTCTTCGTTTCCTCCTTCCAGTGCTTTGAAGTATTCGTCGAGGGTCTTGGCCACGTAACGTAGCATCCCTACCGCGGAGTCATAGTCCATGCGGGTCGGACCCACCAACGAGATCGAGGTGGATTGCCCGCCCGGGACGTTGACTTTGGCGGAGACGATCGCGAGGTCTTGTTCCTCCCCGGCGAAGCGGAAGTCGACGTTTTCGTCGCACTTGGGCTCCTCCTCCACGTCCTGCAGGGCTTCCCGCAGGGCCTTAGGGTCGTCAAGGAGGCTAAGCACTTTACGCAGCTTCTTCGCGTCATCGGCGAATTCGGGTTGCTCGAACAACTTGTCCTTGCCATAGAGGTTGAGGCGGTCGCCGGCGAAGCGGAGGAATGCCTCCATCAGCGCCTGGTACACCACGTCCTGCCCCACCACGTAGTCGGTCACCGCCGGGCGCATGGCCTCCATCTTGGGGACGAGGTCGACGATCGGGGTGCCCTTGAGGCGGTCGTTGAGCAGGGTCACGGTCTTTTGGACTTCCTCCGAGGAGGCGCCTTGCTCAAGCACGAACGTCTTGTTCTCCACATAGCCTTGGTCGGTGACGAACACCGCCGTGGCCGTGGTGGGCGAGAGGGGGATGACTTGGACCGAGACGAGTTTTTCCTCGCTCACCTTCGGGCCTAAGACCACGGAGGCGAGGTTGGTCATCGAGGAGAGGATCTGGCAGGATTGCTCGATCACCTCTTCCACGGATTGGGTACGTTTCTCCAGCACCGAGGCGAGGGCGAATTTCACCCGGTTATCGACGCGGTCGTCGCGGAGATGCTCGACGTAGTAGCGGTAACCCTCGGAGCTTGGCACGCGTCCAGAGGAAGCGTGGGTCTTTTCCAGCATCCCATCCTTCTCCAGCGCGTTCATCTCGTTGCGGATCGTCGCCGAGGAGCACGTAAGCCCGTATTCGTCGAGCAACGTCTGGCTGCCCACGGGTTGGGCCGTCTTGATGAAGTGTTCGACGATGAGTTTGAGTATCGTTTCCTTGCGGGTCATCTTCTCCTCCTTTCTGGCAGTCGTTGTTTTCGAGTGCTAAGGACATTATAGGGAGGTCGTTAGCACTGTCAAGCAAGAAGTGCCAAAAACCTTATATATTTGTGTGCGCGCATAAAGAAAAACGCCCGAAGGCGCCTCAATCTGGAGGTGACTCAGAATAGTTCCAGCAGGACCATGTCGAGCAGGTCCAAACCCAATTTGGTGCAGACGACTCGGCCATTTCCCGTGGATAGCAAACCACGTTTTTCCAGTCGATGGGCCTTGTCCCCATAACGTTCCAAAAACGAAAACCCGAACCGATCCTCGAATTCTTTTAACGTGAATCCCTCGACCAAACGCAAATTCGTGAGGAAATAATCCTCAAGTTCCCCTGCTTCATCTAACGTTTCTTCCTCACCTAGGAACCGCCCGTCAAGGTAACGAGAAAGGCTTTTGGTGTTGTTCCTTCGCACGTTTCCCTCGTAGCTGGCCGCGCCTAAGCCTAAGCCGATATAGCGCAAATCCTTCCAATACGCGCGGTTATGGAGGCACTGGAAGCCAGGCTTGGCGAAATTGGAGATCTCATAACGGGCATAGCCCGCTTTTTCTAACGTCTCCAAAACGATGTCGAAATACCTTTGCTGCGTGTCCTCGTCCAATGGCTGCACCCCACGCGTCGCGTAAACGGTCCCCTGCTCCAAAATCAGGGAATAGCACGATAGATGGGGCACGCCGAAGGAGAGGAAATCCGCGATGTCCCTAAGAAGGTCATCTTCGCTTTGGTCCGGGAAGCCATACATCAGATCCAAGTTGATGTTGGCTATGCCATGACGCCGTAACGAATCAATGGCCTTTTGGACCATTTCCCTGTCGTGGTTCCTCCCTAAGGTCTTGATGCCCTTTTCCTGACACGATTGCACGCCCAAAGACACCCGGTTCACGCCATAACGGGCCAACAAGGCAATTTTCTCCTCGTCCAACGATTCGGGATTTGCTTCCATGCTAAACTCCCCTCCTTCCTTAAGGAAAGGGGCAAGGA
This sequence comes from Bacilli bacterium, assembly GCA_024695105.1. GTDB lineage: Bacteria > Bacillota_I > Bacilli_A > RFN20 > CAG-826 > Alloenteromonas. The sequence continues at coordinate 19,911 of JAILIV010000051.1, read as the reverse complement.
AAGACAAAAGACGTTCTAATTGCTTCGGACTTAACGCGCTGGGGGTGCCCCCGCCCACGTAAAGGGTGGAAAAAGGCCCCACGCAACGCGTGGCGGCCTCTTCTTCTAGGCGGGCTAGATAAGCGTCGGCCCAGTTGGGGTCGTAATAGACTTTGGGGAAGTCGCAATACGGGCAAATCCCCTTACAAAAGGGGATATGGACGTAAAGGGCCTCGATGGAAGGACTATTCCTCTTCGGGCTTGTCATCCTTCTCTTCGGGTGCAGGCTCTTTGCCTTCTTCTCCGACGGGTTTCATCTCCTCGACGGGTTCCAAAAGGCGGTCGAGCTCCTCCGCGGCGATCTCTTTGTCGGATTTGGGGCCCTCGTCGGATTTGAAGAACTTGGATTTCTTCTTGATCAAAATGACGATCAAGACGATCAGGCCGAACGCGGCCACGAGGATCAAGACGGTAAGGATGGGTGGAAAGGCGTCGAGTATGAACATGGGGAATCACTCCTTCTCCCCGGGGTTGCGGGGGGTGTAGACGTATTTGTTTTTGATGCGCAGCTTCTTGTATAGGCCCGCCTGCGCAAGGCGGTCCATCGACGTGCGGGCGGTCTCGTAGGCCACCTTCATCGTGCGTTTGAAGTCTTGGATCGTGTAGTAACGGCCCAGGATATGGTGGGAAGCAAAGAAGAGGGCCTGCTGCTTGGAGATGTCGGGATGGGTCTCGACGATGTAGCGGGCGAACATCTTCACCTCTTTGTCGCTTAGCGACGCCCGAGGCGCATATGCGCTCGGATCGATCGCGGGAATCGATTCAAGCACCGGTACCTCCGGGGAGATATGGCCTTTACCCGAAACGGGCTCCTCGGGCTCTTCTGCCTGCGCGGGAGGCTCAGGGGTGACCACGGGCACCTCGACCATTTCCTCGCTCGGGGCCACGGGCACCTCTTCCATCGGGGATTCCTCCACCGAGGGGGCCACCTCTTCCGGGACGGCGGCGGGTTCCACCTTCTCCTCATGGGGGACGGAGCGGTATTCGCGTTTCACCGCCTCGGCGCGGGTCTTGGCCCAATCGTCGTAAAGCCCGTCGATAAGAGGATCCAAGACGTTGATGAAATGGAGGAAGGCGTAGGTGAAGTCGGCGGTGCGTGCGCTTTCGGCGAAGGCGTCCTTGGCCGCGGGGGTCAAGGCAAAGGCGGATTCCAAAGGCAAAAGCATCGCAAGCGGCCCAATGCCCGATTCCGCAAGCAACCGTTTGGTCAATGCGCAGGCGGCCAAGCCGTTATGGGCCTCAAACATCTCAAGGTACGACACGAAGAAGCCCGCTAGGAATGCCTTTCCTAGAGGGAACAAGGGGTCTTCGGAAATGAAGTCCTCCAAATTGGCGATATAGGAATCAAGGCCACCGGTCTTCGCGTAGTCGGCGGCGCGGCCTAGGTTGGCGCTTGGATCGGTCGTGCGGTAGAAAAGGATGAGTTCCTTGCTTCCCCCGAAAGCCTCAAAGAGGCTGCGGAAGCTATCTTCCAGCGTGACGCCAGAAGGGTTGACCTTGCCCAAAAGATAGTCGCGGTAGCCAGGGATCCCCGACCCATTGCGGTCGCCGGAATCAAGTCCCGCCACCATCGTGCGAAGGGTCGGTTCGGAAAGCTTGACGCCCTCTAGGTCGCAGGCGGCTTTGAGGCATTGGTATAAGGCGTTGCGCTTGCCCCTTTGCCCCTCATCGGGCATGGGATCGAACTTCGAAAACTCGGAAGAAACCGCCATCAGCTTGGCATAGAAGGCATTGTATTTGGCCTTTAATCGCGTGGTGCGGGTCAGCGTGAACGGGGCCTGCGCCAAATTGCGCAACGCGGTTTTGTCGCTGTTGTCCTGGCGGTATTTGAGCATCCCGGTCCAAAGGCGTTCCAATAACGTCGATCCGAGGGCTTTGTAGAAATCCCGCTCGTTGACGTAATTGAGGTCGGTATACCGGAAATATATCTCTTCGTTGTTGGCCATGGTTTCTTGCTGAAATTATGGAATCGCGCGGGAGATTAATCAACCAAAAAACTACTAATTCGGCAACCTGCTACGCCGTTTTATTCTTCCTCATCGATGGAAAGCACCGCCATGAAGGCTTCCTGGGGCACTTCCACCGAGCCGATGGCCTTCATACGCTTCTTGCCTTCCTTTTGCTTCTCTAACAGCTTCTTCTTACGGGAGATGTCGCCGCCGTAGCACTTGGCCAAGACGTCTTTACGCATCGATTTGATGTCGGCTCTGGCGATGACCTTGCCCCCGATCGCGGCCTGTACGGGAACCTCGAATTGCTGTCTTGGGATGATTTTCTTTAACCGCGACACGATGGCCAAACCGCGCTTATAGGCACTCGGGCGATGGACGATGCTCGAAAGGGCGTCGATCTGCTGGCCGTTAAGCAAGATGTCGAGCTTGCATAGCTCGGAGGCGCGGTAGTCCTTTAACTCATAGTCCAAGGAAGCATAGCCTTTCGTGAAGCTCTTCAACTTGTCGAAGAAGTCGAAAATGATCTCCGAAAGCGGCAAGTCGTAGGTCAATATGACGCGGGTGTCGTCGAAATAGACAAGGTCTTGGTAGACGCCCCGCTTTTGCTGGCATAGCTCCATGATCGGCCCCACGTATTCCTTGGGGGACATGATGTCCGCCTTCACGAAGGGCTCCTCGATGGCGGCGATGTGGCTGGGGTCGGGGAGTTTGGAGGGGTTGTCGATCTCGATCATCTCGCCCGAAGTCAGTTTGACGTGGTAGACGACCGAAGGGGCGGTAAGGATAAGGTTCAGATGGTATTCGCGTTCCAATCGCTCCTGCACCACGTCCATGTGGAGCAATCCCAAAAAGCCGCACCGGAAGCCGAATCCAAGGGCTTGGGAGGTCTCGGGTTCCCATAAAAGGGAAGCGTCGTTCAAAGATAGTTTCGCCAAAGCGTCCTTCAAGGCCCCGTATTCTTTCGAATCGACGGGATAGAGGCCGCAATAGACCATCGGATTGATCTTGCGGTAGCCAGGAAGCGGGGTCAAGGCGGGACGCTCCGCCAAGGTGATCGTTTCGCCGGGGCGCACGTCGCGGATGTCTTTGATCTGGGCGGCCAAATACCCGACTTCGCCCGCTTGCAGGGAGGCTACCTTCAGTTCATCGGGCGTGCGGATGCCCACCTCGGTGACCAAATAATCCTTATTTGCCTGCATCAGGTGGATGGTGTCCCCCACCTTCACCGCGCCGTCTTTGACGCGGATCAAGACGATGACGCCCCGATAAGGATCGTAATAGGAATCGAAGATAAGCGCCCTCAGGGGATCTTCGGCTTTGCCGCTTGGGGCAGGGATCTCGGTGACGATGCGCTCCAATACGTCTTCCACTCCCAATCCCGTCTTGGCGGAAACCAAGCAAGCGGAAGAGCAATCGATACCCACGCGGGACTCGATTTCGTCTTTGACGAAGTCCGGCTGGGCGGAAGGAAGATCGACCTTATTGATGACGGGCACGACCATTAAATCGTTATCGATGGCCAAATAGACGTTGGCCAAGGTCTGGGCTTGCACGCCTTGGGTGGCGTCCACCACCAAAAGCGCGCCTTCGCAGGCCGCGAGGCTACGGCTCACCTCATAGGTGAAGTCGACATGCCCCGGTGTATCGATGAGGTTATAGATGTAGGTTTGGCCGTCTTTGGCCTTATAGGTCACGGTGACGGCGTTGAGTTTGATCGTGATGCCGCGCTCCCGCTCCAAGTCCATGGAGTCGAGCAACTGCTCCTTCATGTCGCGTTTGGACACCGTGCCGGTCAATTCCAAAATGCGGTCTGCCAGGGTGGATTTCCCATGGTCGATGTGGGCGATGATCGAGAAGTTTCGGATGTGGGCGGGGTCAAAGCTCATAGCGGACGCATTATAACGGACTTGCGCAGGCAAATAAAGCGCGCCTAACGCTTGTAGAAGCGCGAAAGCGCATGGGCCACGGCGCTTGGCGAGGTCACGACCTCGTATTGGTCGTAGATACGGGAGAACAGTTCGCGGTACTCCCGTTGCAGATAACGGTCGTCGATCAATAACGCGGCCCCGACGTCGGTCTCGCTTCGGATGAGCCGTCCCACCGCTTGAAGCACCTTGTTCATGCCCGGGTCTTTGTAGGCATAGGCAAAGCCTTGCCCGCTCTTCTGGTCGTGATAAGCCCGAATCAAATCGTTCTCCATGCCGATTTGGGGCAGGCCAATGCCCACCACCGCAACCCCGATCAGACGGTCGTCCACCAAATCGATTCCTTCGGAAAACGCCCCGCCCAAAATGAGCAAGCCCACTTTCGTATGGTCCGGATTGGGGCCGAATTGCCGGAGGAATTCATCGCGTTCACGGTGGGTCATCTGCCGGGATTGGGCCAATACCTCGGCGTCCCCGAAATCTAATGACGGCAAAATGGATTGCATGTACTCATAGCTCGGGAAGAAGACGAAATAATTGCCCATCTTCCCCTCCACGAAGGCTTTGAGGTAGGCCGCCACCTCTTCGCGTGAGGACTCGCGGTCTTTGTAACGCACGGAAACCTTGGAGGCCACCATAAGCTTCATGTTTTGTTTGGGGAATGGCGAAGACAGCAAGAGATATGGATAAGATTTATCCCCAAGCAAGGCGTCCATTTGGTAATCGATGGGCGACATGGTCGCGGAGAATAGCACCGCCCCTTTGACTTTCTCCACGCTTTCCTTCAGCTTGGCGCAGGGGTCAATGCAAAGCATCCGCACCGTGACGTCGTCATGGAAATGGGTGCCATAGACGCGGTAAGAAGCATCGAAATGCTCCTCGTGAATGCGTGAAAAACGATTGGCGAGACGCGAGAATTCCCGGTATTCGGAGGTGGTCTTCAACGTCTTCTTTTTGCTGGCCCGTTGAAACGCGGCCTTCCAGTTGGCGATGGTTTTGATGAGCCCCTCATCCACGCTCTCCAGCAAGAACCGAGGCTCCTCGAAGGGAGAAGCGACGTCCTCTAGCGCCTTCTCGATTTTGGCCAAAGCCACGCGGATGCCTTTGTACGAATCCCCTTTTAAGGATTTCCGCGCCGCGTGGATCACCGAGGTGGATAGTTCGGCCGAATACATATCGCGTCCCCGATCCAATAGGTTATGGGCCTCGTCAATGAGGGCGAAATAGGTCGAGGAGTCCACCGTCTCGTCGAAATAACGTTCCAAATGCACGATGGGGTCAAAGAAATAGTTATAGTCGGCGATGACGACGTCGCAGTGGTTGGACAAATCCAATTGGAACTCAAACGGGCATAGCTCGTGCTTCATGGCCAAATCGGTGACCGTGGCGGAATCGAAATGTCCCCCGGATTCCAAGGCGTCCTTGATGGCGTTGCGAAGCTTCCCGAAATACCCTTTCGCGTAGGGGCATTCGTCGGGGTTGCACTGCGCCCCTGGGGTAAAGCAGATGCGTTCCTTGGCCAAAAGCCGGACATACCACAAGTCCAAACCCGAGGAAGCGATGTCCTCCGCGGCCTTTAACGCGCTTAATGAACCCGTGTTTTTCGCAGTAAGGTAAAAGACCTTGTCGAATCGCCCTTCCTCAAACGCTTTGGCCGCGGGGAAAAGGGTGGACATCGTCTTACCGATCCCCGTGGGCGCCTCCACGAACAAAGTCCCGCCTTTTTTCGCCGCCCCATAGACGTATCGGGCCAACTCCCGTTGCCCTTTCCGGAACTCGTTATAGGGAAAGGGGAAGTCTTTGCTGGAAGCGTCCCTAGAAGCGTAATGGCTAAAGGTCTGTGAGAGGAACCGCAGGTAATCGCTGCAATACCCTTTAACCATCTTCTCCAGTTCGAAAAAGGAAAACTCGAAGTCCTTAATCAATTTATCGTCAGTGTTAATCTGATGGAAATATGTAAGGCGGACGCCACATTTATCGCCACCTTGCATACGAAGATACATATAGGCGTAGCATGCCGCTTGCCCAAGGTGCCAACTCTCTTGTTCTAAAGCGAATTCCTCTACTGGGGCGATCGTGGTTTTGATCTCGTCGATGATGGGGTAGCGCCCACCGACGATGACCCCATCCGCCCTGCCGGTCAACGTGATGACGCCTTCTTCCACCTCCACCCTGCAGGACAAAGGCAGCTCGGAAAGATAGCTCTCCCCCTGCTTGGATTGGTACTCGCCATGGAGCCGGCTTCCAGCCGCCATCGTCTCTTGGTTGTACACCCGGTCGTCGATGTCGCCTTGGCGCAACAAAACGTCGACGAGCTGGTGGACGGACAAAGACAAATAGCGGCGTTTATCCATTAGGAAAGGATCTTGCCGAGCAAGTCGCGGTAGCCGTTGGCGAAACTCGCCCCATCGACCATCTTCTTGCCTTCTAACTGAACCAAGTCCAAACGCAACGTGGCGTCAGACACGGAGACGAATAGCCCTTTCTTGGCTTTCACCACTTCCCCAGGTTGCCCAACGGGCAAATCGGTAGGCGTCGCCGAAAGGATTTTGAACTTCAACCCATCGAGGTAAGCGTAGCCTCCTGGCGTAAGCGACAAGGCGCGGACGCGGTTGACGAAAACCTTCCCGGACATATGGAAATCGAGTTTCTCGTCCCCGGGGGTGATTTTGCTGGCGAAGGTCACGAGGCTTTCATCTTGGGGGACCCCGGGCAATTCGCCGTTGAGGTAGGGAATCAAATCGCGGACGATGAGGTTTCTCGCGGCGATGCCAATCTTTTCCGCCAAAGAGGTGTAGTTATCCTCTTCGGCGATCTCTACTTTCTCCACGTCATAGGCTTCCCCAGCGTCCATGGCGGCGACCATCTGCATTAAGGTGACGCCCGTTTCCTTCAAACCTAAATCCAAGGCGCGTTGGATCGGCGCCGCGCCACGCAAAGCGGGAAGGATGCTGCCGTGAAGGTTGATGCACCCTCTTTTGGGACAATCCAAAACCTCTTGGGGAACGATTTGGCCATAGGCCATCGTGACGATGACATCGGGTTCTAGCGAAGGCAAAAAGCCGTGGTCCAAGCGGATTTTCGCGGGTTGGAAAACGGGGATGCCCGCCTGCAGGGCCACGGTTTTGACCGGGCAAGGCGTCAACATTCCTTTCCTTCCCGTGGGCTTGTCTGGATTGCAAATGACTCCCACGACATGGAAACCTTGTTCCAATAGACCCGACAACACGGTCGCCGAGATGGCTGGGGTGCCCATGTAAACAATCCGGGCGGTCTCTTTGTCATAACGTCCCATGTTCTTGCCTCCTTCGCCTAGGAAGTTTACTTCCTTCCTGAGGAATACGCCACAGGCAAGGCCCAAACTTTTCATGTGCGCAAGTGCTTGAGGGCGCTATAATGGCTATTGCACCATGGCTTTCGCCTGGCCTTGCCTTAGCCCAAACCACAAGGAGCAATGCATGAAACGTGATAATTACGAGGCCGTCAAGGCCTTCATGTCCGCCACCGCCAAACTCGCCGACACGACGCAGACGATGGAGGACATTTATACCGCGATCGTCGAACGCGACCCCAACGCTTGGATCGCCATCTACTTTGACGAATCGGGCAAATCCTGCCACATGACCTATGACGAGTTCCGCAACGAGGTGTTCCGCACCGCGAGTCAACTCTCGGGTCTTTTCTCTTCCATCGCCCCCCGCACCATCGTGGGCTTGAAGCTCAAGAACTCCGAACGCTGGCCCATCATGTTCTGGGCGATCCTGATGTCGGAGCATATCCCCCTGCTCATCGACGCCCGCCTTCCAAAGGAAAACGCGGACAATTTGCTTCGCCAGTCCGGGGCGGCCGCTTTGATCGCCAACGACGAGGAAACCTTTTGCGTTCCCCGGTATCGCGTGAACGAAGTATCCGCGCGAGACGAGGACTATTCCTTCAACCCCGACTTCGCCGACAACGTCATCTTCTGCTCTTCCGGCACCACCGGCGACGCGAAGATGATGGTGTTCTCGGGCAAGAACCTCTGCGCCCAGATCCTCGCCTCCTTGTCCATTCCCGACAAGACCCTCGATTTGATGTACCCTTCGCCCATCCATACCTTGGCGATGCTTCCGTTCCACCACATCTTCGGCTTTGCCGTGAACCTACTTTGGTACACCTACTATGGCAAGACGTTGGTCTATCCTTCTTCGCTGGCCACCAGCGACCTACTCGCCGCCTGCCGCAAAGGGAAGTGCACCCACATTTACTCGGTGCCCTTGTTCTGGGATGGTTTGGCCCAAACGGTGAACCGCACCGTCGCCTCGCTAAAACCCTCGAAGTCCGACCTCGTCTCCAAGATGATCGCCTTCAACACCCATAAAATTTCCCGTAGGGAAGCAGGGTTCGCCGCCTCTAAGTTGGCGCTTCATGCCTTCCAAAAGAAGGTGCTCGGCAAACGGGTCCGTTATTGCATCTCTGGTGGCGGCTTCCTCTCGCCCAAGACCCAAGCCCTCGTCAACGGCATCGGCTATAACCTGTATAACGGCTTCGGCATGACCGAGGTCGGCATCGCCTGCGTCGAACAATCCCCACGCGTCGAGCAGCGCATGAAGGGTTCCATTGGCGCCCCCTTCCATGGGGTCGAGATGAAGATCGCCTGCAAAGAAGGCGAGACCCAAGGCGAATTGCTCGTCAAGTCTCCCATCGTCCACGAAGAGGAAATCATCGGTGGCAAGCGCCGTAAGACCCCCCTTACCGAAGATGGCTTCTTCCGCACCGGCGACATCGCCACGATGGACAACCATGGCAACTTCTACCTGAAAGGTAGGTTGAAGGACACCATCATCCTAAGCAACGGCGAGAACGTCTTCCCCGACGAGATCGAGTACTACTTCAAAGACGTCGCGGGCCTCAATAACGTCGTCTGCTTGGGCGCCAAGCGTCCGGGCGCGACCGAGGAGAAGATCACGTTGGTCTGCGAAGTCGATAACTCCGTCACCGAGGAGACCATCGAGCGCATCTTCTCCGACATCAAGGCCATCAACGACACGCTTCCTTCCGAGAAGAAGGTCCAAGACATCCTCATCGACAAGCACCCCTTGCCGATGTCCTCCTCCATGAAGGTCAAGCGTTTCGTCCTAAAGGAAGCCATCGAGAAAGGCTCGGATGACTTCATGGGCACCGACGCGCCCGCGAAGAAGACCGTCTCCTTCGACGGCTATGACCAAGCCAAGGTCGACGCCACGCTGAAGAAAGTCACCAAGTGCTTCTCGAAGGTGTTGATGCTCCCTGAGTTCAAGATCGACCCCGAGGCCATTTGGACCACCGATTTGGGCGGCGACTCCATGAGCTACATCGAGATGTGCCAGTTGCTCAACAAGGAATTCAAACTGGAGATCCCTGAGGAGCAATATGGCATCTTGGCGTGCGCCAACGACTTCACCAAGGAGATCCTCGACCTCCAAGGCGAAGGCCCCAAGGACTAAACGCCCACGCGCCTATATACGCGTAAATAATCGTTGCAAGGCCACCGCCAAGTGGCTAATATAATCACCGCTAGAAAAGGAAAAAGTACCATGCCAAATATCAAATCCGTCATCAAACGCACCAAAACCAGCGAGAAAGCCCGTCAGGACAACGCCTCCAAGAAGTCCGAGGTCCGCTCCGCCATCAAGAAGGTCGAGCTCCTCGCCCAAGAGGGCAAAAAGCCCGAGGCCGAAGCCGCCCTTCACGAAGCGATTTCCCTCCTCGACAAGGCCGCGCAATCTGGCGTCTTGGCCCTCAATAGCGCCAACCGCAAGAAAGCCCACCTCCAGGCTCTCGTCGCGAAGCTCTAATCCCCCGTTACTACTAGAAAAGGCCCATGATGTGGGCCTTTTTCATATCCTTTGGTGCGTCAATCGCTTTTTTTGATCGTGTAATTGGCGAGGAACCGCGTAAACGCAAAGGCGGGTTCCACGTTTCCGGTGAGAATGGATTTCTCGCATTCGTAGAGTTCTTCCAAAATGCGGGGAATGGCCTCTTGATGGATGCGGTAAAGGTTGCTTAGCGTCACTTCCACGCGTTTGCGGCTAGTGGCGAGTTCCCGCGCGATTTCATCGGAAGAATTTCCCCTTAGGTCCAAGTAGCGGACCTCATCCATGAAAAGGAACTGCGAGGCAAGCGTGTTAATCAAACGGATTTCATCGACGGAATGGGCCTTCAGGTCTTTGTAAATGGCCATGGCCTTAGCCACGTCGCCTCGGGTAAGGGCGTTGCTCATGGCAAACGTGTCTTCCTCGATTTTGGGGGCGATCAGCATCTTCACGGCATTCAAGGTAATGGTTTCCCCGTTGGCGTAAGAGGATAACTTCCCAAGGTCGTTCTGGAAACGGCCGTAATCGTTATCCACGCGCAGGATAAGCTCCCTGCAGGCGCTTTCCTCGATGCCGCATCCCTTCGCGGCGAAGTACTGCTTCGCGTATTCCATCCATTCCTCGGGTTTGGGAAGTGGGATACCTTTGATTTGGCCCGTGTTCATGATGGCTTTGACGAGTGGGTTCTTCTCGTCCACCGCATCCGCCTCAACAAGCATATACAGGTCAATGAAAGCATCTGGGTTCTTGAGGTATTCCAGAAGCCGTCGGGATTCTTTTTCATCCAGTTTGGTCTTCGTCTTAGCCAAAAAGGAGCATCCGAATGCCAAAACGCACTTCCGGTCGCATCCAAGCGGAAGGAAGGAACATTCCTGCGCCAGTTCGTCTAGCGGGGTAAGCTCCATGTTTAGGCTGATGTAGTTAAACTCGTCCCGCTTCGGGAAGTCCTTGCGGATCTGCTTCATGGCCACGTGGCGGGCCATCTGGGGATCGGTGGAATACAAGACAAGGATCATCGAAGACAATTATACGGGCGTAAGAGCGAACATGCGTGAGTATTTTCCTCGTGGCGTTTTGCCGTTGCTTCGCGCGGGCGAGTATAATAATGGGTACATGGCTGTAGAGGCATTCCTTTACCTGACGTTTGTAGGGACATTCCTTCTGCTTTTTGGACCTTTCGTCGGACTTTCCATCGCCTTGAGGAAAGGAAAGGAAAAGACGTTAAAAGTCTTTCGGCTGGTTTTAGGATGCGTCGCTTTGGTTTGCTTGCTCTGCATGGCCTTTTTCGTGCCCATCGCCATGACGACCAAGGCCATCTACCGCACGCCGCAATACAACACCGACATCGGATGCGTGAACCTCCTTGGCGTCCCCTATGGGGATAACCGCGTCGGAAACGTCTTTGCCTGGCTTAACGTCGCCCTTTTCCTCCCCGCGGCGGGATTCTCCATTCTCTCCGCCATCTTCCCCTCGCGCCGCGTCGCTTACGCGAATCGTTACATCGCCACCCCACTGCTTATCCTTTGCGTTCCCTTCTTATGGAACCTCGCCCATGCCTACGTAGGCACCAACCTGTCCATCTCCTACAAAGAAACGCTTGTCGCCATCGCCCTTGGGGCGTGCCTTTCCTCAGGCTTGGTCGCGCTTATCCTAGACCGTAAGGAACGTTTGCAGAAAAACAGCGATTGGGCGTTTGTCTTCGCCTATTTCCTCCTTGCCGTCTTCGCCTTTTTGCCCATGGGCACCTTCGCCACCTTCGTGCCCACCGATTCCATCCTGTTCGGGAGGATCCAAAGCTCCTGGCGCGTGTTTGAGTTCTCCTTCGTCCAACGCCTCTACATCTATATCGGCATCGCCTTCTTCGTCTTGGCTTACTTCTTGTCCCGAAGCGACGACCTCAACGGGAAAAAGACCGTTTTGCTCCTCCTTTCCATTGGCGCCATCTCCTCTTTCTTCACCGAATACGGTTTTGAGGGGATCTTCGACGTGGCGAATGGTTACAAAGTCATGCCCACGCGCCTCCCCATCCACCTCTGCCATACCGCGTTATTCGTCGTGCCCTTATCCATCGCCTTCAATGGGAAAAAGGTCTTCTACTTCACCTATTTCATCAACGTCTTCGGCGCCTTCGCCGCCATGGTGTGGCCCAATAACGGCGAATACACGAACATGTTCGACCCCAGCGTCCTCTTATTCTGGTGGAACCACATGAACGCCTTATGCATGCCGCTTTTAGCGGTGGCCCTAAAGGTATTCGACCGCCCCAAAATGAAGCAAATGGGTTATTCCCTCGCGGCCTTTGCGGTGTATTTCGTCGCCATCATGTTCGCGAATGGTTACCTGTCCAACTTCGTCCCGGGTTATCGGCCTGGGGAACTTGGAAGCGGCACCGATTACCTATTCATCAACAACGATTACATCCTAGGTATCTTCGGCGAAGAGGCGAAGAAAATGCTCAACGTGAGGGTGCAGTTCAACTCAGGTGATTTGGTGCTTGTCTATTACCCGCTATACCAAAGTCTCTTCTTCGTCGGCTACGTCGGCATCGCCTTTTTGATGTGGTACGTCTACACCTTCTTCTACGCGGTGGAAGACGCCCACGTCGACTTGCGCATGCGCCTAAAAACACGAAAGCAAAACGCTCTATCATTCAAGGAGGCCCGCCTTATGAAAACATTGACCCCATCGGAAGAAACACCCATCCGATTGAACTTTTCTTCCTTCAGCAAACGGTATGGCTCCTCCCCAAAACTCTCCGTCGACCATTTAAGCCTTTGCGTGAGCGGCGGGGAGATCTTCGGCTTCCTTGGGCCTAATGGCGCGGGCAAATCCACCTGCATCAAATCCGCCATCGGCATCCAGCCTTTGACCGAAGGATCCATCGATGTATGTGGATTTGACATCACCCACGAACCCGTCCAAGCCAAAAGACTCCTCGGTTATGTCCCCGACCACTATGCCTTATACGAAAAGCTTGCCGGAAGGGAATACATCGGCTATGTCGCAGATCTCTATGGGGTAAGCAAGGAAGACCGCGCCGAACGCATTAACCACTACTTGGAAGCCTTCGAACTCACCGAAGCCTTCGACGCCCGTATGGAAACGTATAGCCATGGCATGAAACAGAAAATCGCCATCATGGCAGCGCTTGTCCATGACCCGAAGGTTTGGATATTGGACGAACCGTTGACCGGACTAGACCCCCAGTCCGTCTTCCAAGTCAAACAAGCCATGATCGCCCACGCGAAGAAAGGCAACGTCGTGTTCTTCTCCTCCCACATCATCGACGTGGTGGAGCGTTTGTGCACGCGCATCGCCATCATCTTGGAAGGGAAGATCGTCTTCGAAGGCTCGATGGAAGAAGTCGAAAGGCAACACCCCGAAGGCTTGGAGGCCTTCTATATGTCCATCATCAAAGGAGGCAAAGGTGCCTAACGCGCAGGAGAGGAAAAAGAACGACGTCAAAGCCTTCTGGACCTTGGTGTCCATGCAATGGAAGGAAACCCTCGTTTTCCCGATAAAAGGAAACCTGAAAGACGTTTTGACGCGCGTCTTGCTCTACGTTTTGGGCATCGGCGCGTTGACGGGTCTATTCTTCCTCATGTTCTATCTGCTTGGCTACATCGGCATATTCGGCCTCGGCGGGAAGATACCCCTGCTTTTATGGAACCTATTCTTTTACGCGGTGTTGCTAATTCATTTCCTCTCTTCCCTCCCCCGCATCAGCAACGCGATGTACTTCTCCCCGGATAATCCCGTTTTGCTTTCCTTCCCCGTCCCCTCCCAATACGTCTTCTTCTCGAAGATCTTGGTCATTTTGCTCCGTGATTTGCTCCGCAGCGCCTTTTCGATGCTTCCGCTTTTCATCGCCATAGGCATCGTCTACCTCGCCCCGGCCTATTACTATTTCTGGTTGATCCTATGCTGGGTGATCTTCGTCACGTTAAGCACCGCCCTTGCCGGAATCTTGTCCATCCCCTATTACTACGTTTCCTCGTTCCTACGGAAACACCCCTACGTGAAAACCGGGATATTGCTTGGCTTGCTAGGGTTAGGAACCTGGTTTCTCTTCTTCCTCGTCTCCTTGATGCCCGAAGACCTTTCCCTGGTGGCCAAATGGGCCAACGTGTATTACCCCGGTCTTCTCGACTTCGCCCAAAACATCGAAAAGGCCCTGACGCCTCTGACGTTCCTTTCCCGCCTGTTGACCGGATATGACCCCGCCCATGCGCTCGACTACCCCTCCTTTAACCCCGTCTCCATTGCCTCCTTATGGATCGCCTTAAGCCTGCTAGGCATCCTCGCCGTCTTCGTGTTGCTGGGCTATTTCTTCCTTCGGAAGTTCTTCTTCCAAATGGCCAGCAAGCCCAGCGAATATAGCAAAAAGGCAACGAAGGCATCTTCTTCCAAACCTTTGCCTTCCTTCCTCTCCGTCCTAAGAAAAGACCTGTTGAATAGCCTCCGCACCTCCGAAACCTTGGCCAGCGCCTACCTTCTCGTCATGGGCGCCCCCTTGGCCATCTTGTTCCTCAACGTCATCTTCCAGGCGATGAAGAAAACCTATGCGGGACAAATGTACACGATCGTGGTCAACGCGCTGATCATCGCGTTGATCCTATTGGCCACCAACGTTTCCATGGCCTCCGTCTTCTCCAAGGAAGCCCATAACGCCACGACCCTATTCTCCGACCCCGTCTCCTTGCGCAGAAGCATCCTCGCCAAATTGCTGATGCGGGGAGTATTGATGCTTATCTCCATCATCGTCACCGTCGTGGTGTACGCCAACTACTCCACCTTCGCCTTCATGCGGCTCGACGTCTTCTTCTGGTGCGTCTTCTTCCTATTCTTCGGCCATTTTTTGTGGTCTGCGGAGCTTGACTACATAAACCCCCGTCACCACGTCTACGCGCAAAGCTCACGCCACATCGGCTTCAATCCCAACGAAGTCAAATCCTCCGCTCTGGCCTTCCTCCTCTCTTTTGCCTTTGCGGGATTATTGTTCCTTTTCCTTAACGAATCCGCGTTAACGGGCATCTACCATCTTTTGGTGGCCACTGCGCTATTCTTCGTCGCCCGGGTGTTCTTGTTCATCCAAAAGGTTCGCGCCTACGGGGCTTTGCCCTTTGAAGGGAGGGGATCGAAATGAAAAAGATCACCGCCCTGCTCGTGGCCGCGGTGTATTTGTTCGCCGTGGTACTCATCTCCGTCTTGGGCGTGGTGTCCGAGGTGCGTAACCAAACCGTGGAAGTCACCCAGATTATCCTCACTTGCGCGCGTAATCTCCCCCAAGGCGGATTATTGACCTATCCCGAGAACCAACCGCTTTCCTCTTCCATCACCGCTTTGTATTCCAGGCCCGATGGCACCACCCCGCCACCCGAAGGCGCCGAATACGTCACTTGGAGCATAGGTGGCATCCGCTTCGACTACGTCTTGCAAGTCCGATCCTTCAACCCCATCTATGATGATCCCAAATGGAAAGACGGCCAAGGCAATCTCGACCTATCCGCGTTTGCACTCCCTGAAAACGCGACGAAGCAAGAATTGACGTATAGCCTTTTCGACGCGGAAGGGAACAAAGCCATCGGAACCAGCGTAAACGAACAAGGCATCGTCCACTTCGACACGAAGCTTACCGCAGACTATACCTCCTTCCTTTTGACGATATCCGCGACGGACAATTCGGGCATGACGTGCAACGTGCGCCTCATCGTCGCGGGATATCAGGAATAAAAAACATCCCAGGCAAGAAGCCTACCGGAGGCAAGATTCGTGATGTGTAAAATTTGCACTTCACGGGATAATGTCCCTAAAGGATTCGGAATAAAAGTGCGATGAAATCTTAATTTTTTGGCGTCACAGTTTGGCACCTTAAGCGTATTTGTGGTGTAAAAAGAGAGAAAAGGCCGTCCGAGATGAATCTCAGACGGCCGTTTTTATAGCGAGGGTACTCTTATCGCATGCCAAGAAGGATGCCAAGGGTGAGACGATCGTAAGCTTCGTTCGCGCGCGGCCCTTTCCCAAAGTTGATGTAGCTGGAAACGTAATCGGCGGTAACGAGTCTCCGCAAGGCGGTGCGAGGCGTCGCGACATTTTGCCATAAGGCGGACATGCCGGGCATAGCGCCCTCCGCGGCGGAATTAATCGTGTCGACATACGCGGCATAGATTTGAGCGTACGCTAAGCGGAGCTGGGTCTCCTGCGCCGTTTCATCGCGGCCTTCAGGAAGAGGAATGATGCCATCCTTCGCGATGATATCGTCCAAGACGGCGGCACCAGCTTCGGCATCCGAGGCAAGACCAGCGGTGACGATCTGGCTGATGACGCCGGCGCGGATCGCCGCCAGGCCTTCCGCAGAAGCGCCCCCGAAAACGGTATCGCGGATGTTCAAGGCCATGCCTTCGGTGCCCGCCAAATTGGTCGGGAGGCCATGTCCGCCATTCCCACTGAGGAAGGCGACGGCCAAGTTTTGACTGAAGATACCGGCGCTATAGACGTACTCGCGGATTTCATCGGGAGTCAGCGTCGGGTTGGAGAAAGCCCTCATATGGAGGTTGGCGGTGCGATCCGAGACGGCTCCGCCCTCCATTTCAGCCACGGTGTCATAGACGCAGAAGTGACCAGCGCCGGCGATGCCAGGGTTCGTGACGGTGGCGTTGGTGAACCAATCCGGGCAAAGGTCAAACGCGATAAGGTTCAGGCTTTGGCTCCCATCCGCCTCAATGCGGGTGAAACTCTTTTGGTTTTCGTCGATGCCGGCAAGGAAACCGTTGGAGCAACCTTTCAAGATGCCAAGCAGCGTCTGCGCCATCGGGCCGCCGTTATCGACGAACCAAGGCTCGGTGCCGGTGACGTAGTTCTCGAAGAACACGTTGGCGCAATCCACCTCGGGATCGCCATGCCAATAGTTCGTGTCGTTTTCCCCATAACCGATTTCAATCGGCCCAGGTTTGAGATCGTCGACGTTCCCAGACTTGATGTCATACTTCAAGTCTTTCCGACGCTCGTCCAGGATAAACGCCGCGCCGCCGGCGTCTTTGGCGACGGAGTTGGTGACGGAGTTTGCCTGCGAACCGTAGATGTAGAACAAGCTGTTGTAGGAATCGAACGCTTTGCAACGATCCAGCTTCATCGTGGTGTAGGGCGCTTCTAACCCCGCGGTTTCCAAAGAGGAAGGCGGATAGCCCACGTCAGAATAGAATGCGGTGAAGCACTTGGAGACGTTCACATTGCTAAAGCGAACCTCAGTGGTCGAAACCTTGAAGGCGAATAACGACCCACGATAGGAATCGTCGTTGGTGCGGCGACCGTTTAGGACAAGCGAGACGTTCTTGACCGTGTTCAATCCACCAAGGCCGCGTTCCTGATACGCACCAGAGGAAATCGCGTTCCACCCGAACAAAGTCGCGTGGGACGTATCCTTAATGTTGTGCGCGTCCGTCAAGGTGTCGCGATCATAGGCGTTGTTCGCGTTATGCCTATTGCCGAAGAAACGGATTAGTTTCAAATGGGACGCGTCGATATTGAAGTAATTGCCTTCGAACGCGAAGTTCTCGCCAAGGGCGGTCTTGCGGTAGAACAAGGCACGATCGTCTTTAATGGAACCAATCAGCGCCTTCATTCCTTCGCGCTCACTCAACTCAGGAATACCATTCGCACGGCGCGACTCGTTCGCAATGGCAAGCCATTCACGGAAGTGGGTCGGGTTGCGGTCGAAGTAAGAGGCAACCTCTGCTTCGCTATAGAAATACGTGCTCGGGAGGTCCGAGTTCTTGATGACGATGTCATCATGCAGGACGATGCCACCACGGTTGCTGTTCTCGCGAACCTCGGCCGTCTTCACATAAAGCCCTGTGACGGGAACGGGTTCACCGTATTCATAGGAGACATCGTTGCCAACCTGATGGCGCACATAAGGCCGGGCAATGGTCCAGTCATCCCAATCAGGATCGACGACAGAACGGTTGTCGAACGCGGAGAGGGTCTTCGCGTCATATGCGTTATAGGCATCGATGACATCAAAGGTAAACGGCGTGGACTGACGGCCACTATAGGTGGCGGTGAAGGTGAAGGTTTTGCCGATGGCGTCGGTGGTGAAGGTCATTTCGCCAGAGGCGTTGTTATAACTAATCGGGCTATCGCCGGTGCCGGCGTCGTAATCGTTGACGCCATCCGAGGCGGCCCAGGTCAAACCGGCGGGGTTACGGTAGGAACGCTCTTGGAAGCTCACGGTCGCGTTGACGTAAATCGGGAATTTGAACGCACCATAGCAGCCGACCTTGTAGGAATCGACGCCGTGCTCCGCCTCGACCAAGGAGCCGTTATGGTAGAACGAGCTGCGGTTGGGGTTGGTGTTCGTCTTAATGGTCTCGACGCTATCCAAGTGGGCGACGCGGGCTTGCCGCTTCATGATCGCCCCGGAGTAGGAAAGGCTATTCACGGTGCCATCGATGGAGGTGGCGCCAACGTAGGAGGCCGTGGAGGCCGAACCGGGCGCGACTTCGCACATGGCCCCCGCCCCTACTTCCGCCTCAGCGTCAGAACTGGATTCAAGGACGATGCGCCCGCTGGCGATCTGAATCGGCTTCTCGATGCGGCCGTGCTCATGGTAACTCATGGGGGCGACGGCGATGATGTTCACGGAATCGGCCTCGCCGAAATGGGTGACGGTGTCATGGGGAGCGTTGATGGTGATGGCCACGTCAGGCGCGTTGGTCGTCGCCAAGATAACGTTCCGCCCGGTGCTTTCCAACGAACGGTCGTAACTGATCGTGCGGATGTCGTTGTCGCCACAGTCAAAACCCACCGTCAAACCAGCGACTTCCACGTTTTCAAAGGACCAATCGCTTCCGGCATACACGGAGAAGGTCTGAACGGCGGGAAGCTCGCTATAGACATGGAAGAGTTCCCAGTTCTCCGTGGCGGTAAGCCCATCGCCATCCGCATAGATGACGTCGCTTACGCCCGCATCACCAACCAGGGCGAAGCGGTCTGCCTTGGAGTCCCAGACAAGATGCCGCCCGCTGGCGGGGGTGAACCCGTCGATATCCAAGGAAGCGTTGTTCTCCACTTCCTCGACGGCTTCGTGCATGGTGTTGTGCTTTTTGCCCATCGCCAAAGCGGTATTGGCGTTTTTCACGAACGTCTGATCCGATGCGACCTGCGCCTTCTGCGAGAGATTGACGAAGGTGGGGATCAAAACGGCCGCGAGAATGCCGATCACGCCGATGACGATGACTAGCTCCACGATTGTGAAGCCACGTCTCGTTTTCCCTTTTGCCATATTGTGGCCTCCTAAAGAGACAAAAACAGGGAAGTGTTTGTCTCAAGTTGTTGCAATTATTATCCATTGCTTAACCAAATCCCGTCAAAACCGCCAGGGTCTCCTTGGCTGTAAAAGAAAGCGAAAACGGGCCACAAACAGGTCTTTTCAGGCAGAAAAGGACTTCGCGCGCCTCTTGCACGCACTTATGCGCCCATACTGTTTCAACATTTGTTTGGCGATTCAAGCCCAGCACGCTCACGAAACGATTTCTATTCCCAAAACGTGATCGTCCCCTCTTCGTCCGTCCTTCGAATCGTTATGCCACGCTTGGACAGGGAACGCACAACCGAAGTTTTGGGATGGCCAAACTTGTTGTTTTTGCCACAAGAGATGACCGCCACCTCGGGTTTCACCGCATCCAAAAACGCTTCCGACGTCGACGTGTCCGAGCCATGGTGCCCCACTTTCAGAACATCGCAATCCAAATCAGGGTAATCGCGGATGACATTCTTCTCCACCGTCACCCCGGCGTCCCCGGTGAAAAGCCACACCTTGCCCATAAAGGACAAAGAAAGGAACAACGACTTTTCGTTCTCCTCCTCGAAGCCATAGTCGTTGTGGTTAGTAAACGTAAGATTCCCTACCCGAAGCGGAAACGAAGAGACATCCGTCACGTACTTCCGTACCTCGTAATGGGCGCATAACGAAGAAACCCCGCCCACGTGGTCGTAATCCTGATGGGACGCGATCAGCGCGTCGATATGGTAGATGCGTCGCTTTCTTAGATAAGGAATCAGGCATTCTTGGGCGATGTCGAAGCCGTTTATCCCACCCGTGTCGATCATGACCGTGGTAAGACCGTCTTGGATCAAAGCGCAATCCCCTTGCCCCACGTC
>JAILIV010000001.1 GCA_024695105.1 Bacilli bacterium | reverse complement strand
AAAAAGAGCCTGAACGCAAGTTCTTCACCCCTGCCCTGATTCTGTTTTGGGCCAGCATGTTCTTCTTCTATGGCTCTTATAACGCCTCTTCCTACATTTTGCCGTTGCGTCTTAGCGAACTAGGATTCTTAAACCAAGACTATTCATTGGCTAGGGCGATCGCGGTGGTCGTTGAGTTGGTCCTGTTGCTTTTGATGCCCTTCTTAACCAAGCGCCTCGTGAACAAGAAAATCGCCCTCTATATTGGGTTCTCCTTTATCTTAATCGCCACCGCTTCCGCTGGCTTTTTAGCCGAACCCTGGTCGCTAGCATACATCAATCTCGTGCTAGGCCACGTTGGCAAGGCGTTCCTTTTCGCATTCCAGGCGTTGTGGCTAGTGGAAATCGTAGGAAAGAAAAACCTTTCCAAAGCCTTAACCGTGAACACGGGTGGCATCAATTTGATGTCCGCGGGCATGAATTTGCTTAGTTCCACCCTCCACCAAGCCTGGGGATTCCAAGGCTATTTTGGCTTGCTCGCAGGTTTGGAAGCGCTTGGCTTAGTGCTGCTTATCCCTGCGAAAGAAAGCGCCCCGTCCCCCATGGCGGCGGAATAAATCCTTTTTGCATTTATCGCGCACATATACAATTGCGCATATGGGAAACATCCTCGTTGAGCACCTTTGCAAAATCTATAACCCCGGACAGGAAAACGAAGTCCGCGCCTTAGATGACGTCAACTTCACCCTGAACGAAGGGGAATTCGTCGTCATCCTCGGCCCTTCCGGGGCAGGTAAATCCACGCTTTTGAACATCTTAGGTGGCATGGATAACGCCTCTAGTGGCTCTTACATGGTCGGAGGCAAAGACGTCGCCAAGTTCAAAGAACGCGAACTCACTTCCTTCCGCCGTAAGGATATCGGGTTCGTGTTTCAGTTTTATAACCTCATCCCCAACCTCACCGCGATCGAAAACGTCCATCTTGCCGCTGCGGTGGCGGACCAACCGTTAAACGCCGCCGACGTCATGGATTCGGTCGGTTTGTCCAAACGCGTCCATAACTTCCCCAGCCAGCTTTCCGGTGGTGAGCAGCAGCGCACCGCCATCGCCCGCGCCATCGTCAAAAACCCCGAGGTGCTTCTTTGCGACGAACCCACGGGTGCGCTGGATTCCAAAACCGGCGCGGAGATCCTTAGCCTCCTTTATCGTCTTTGCAAAGACTATAAGAAGACCGTCATCATGGTCACCCATAACAGCCAGATTGCCTTGATGGCGGAACGCCTGATCCGCCTAAGTGACGGCAAAATCGCCAGCGACGAAGTAAACCCTTCCCCCCTAAAACCCGAAGACATCACCTGGTAAATATGAAGAAGGGTCGCTTTCTCGGCATAATCTCCAAATTGTTGCGTCGGGAAGTATTCCGCGACTGGGCGCAATCTTTGGCCATCGTTGCCATCGGGGCCATCACGGTCACTCTTTTCGTAGGCTTGCAGGCCAACGCCAGCTCCTTAGAGCAACGTCGCGACGAACTGGTCTCCGTCTCTTCCCCCGCGGACATCTACGTCACCACCGACCCCCACTCTTTATCCTCGGATAACGATTCCAAAGCCATCGCTTCCTTATTGGATCCAGGGGATTATCTTGAATCCCGTTTCTATGGATATTGCGCGGTCGAAGGCCATCGCTCGATGCTTGCGGTCTCCCCCTTCTACCCTAACCTCTCCAAAGGCTATGACCTCACTTTGTCCGATTCCTCTTCCGACGTGGATTATTTTCTGCTGGACGAAGCCGTCGTGCGGGACATCCGTTCCTCTAATCCGGACTACACGCCACTTGACGCAGAGGCCAAGATTTCCTTTGACGTCTCTTCCTTAAAACTCGACGAGCTCACCCTCACCGTGCTCGACGCCTTGACCATCGAAGGGCAAGAAAACCCCTTCCGCAAAGGGACACTTCCGTTAACCACCACGATCACGGGGACGATGAAACACCCCGAAAACACCACAAAAACCTCGCCGATCCCGTTTTTGGCCATGATGTCCAACAAACGTTTCAAAGCCATGATCGTCTCTTGCCTAGAAAGTAGCTTCACCTCCACGGGCGTGCAACTCATCATGCGCCAAGGGTTTTACCAACGCCTTGGCTGGGGCGATGGGACCATCGATGGTGGCACGCTCACCTTCCCTTCCCCAAACCAATATCTCGTCCACCTGAAAGACAAAGGGACGGCCCACGATAAAAAGAAAGCCATCGGACAACTTTACGAAAACAAAATCGAGAACAATCTCTATCTCCTGCAAACCCTAGAAGAGACCGCGTTTATGTCCACCTTGGAAGGGGAAATCACGCAAGCACGGCAACTGAACTACGTCTTCCCCATCGTCTTCTTCGTCGTGGCGGTTTTGGTCATTCTCACCACCTTGCGCCAAAACATCCTTCGACGTAGAAGCGAGATCGGAACGATGAAGGCCATCGGGGTATCCAAGTTACAAATCCATGGGCACTTCTTATCGCAAACCGGATTGCTCGTTCTTCTTTCCTCCC
Source organism: Bacilli bacterium (assembly GCA_024695105.1). GTDB lineage: Bacteria > Bacillota_I > Bacilli_A > RFN20 > CAG-826 > Alloenteromonas. The sequence goes on along the minus strand of JAILIV010000001.1, from coordinate 28,796 downwards.
TCATCGGATGCATCACCGGGCCGTTTATCATCCCCATCATCATGGCGAAGAAGTATGACCTTCTTTATACCTTGCCACCACGTACCTACCTTTTCCCCTGGGCTTCCGGGGCCATCGCCATCGGGGCATTCTTACTCGTCGCCTTGCTCGCCACCTTTCTCATCACGCGTAAGGAGATCGCCCTAAAGCCCGTGGACTCCCTTCGCCCCAAGGCCATGAAGATCCACCGTCGCATATTGCGTTCCTCGCAAAAGCCCCAGAAGCGGCTTGCCCTCGCCGCCAAAATCGCGGGAAGGAACATCGTCTACGATCCGTTAAAGGCCGTGATGGTCGTCATCGGCATGATGGGGTGCACCGCTTTGCTCATCTGCGGCTTTGGCATCGACGATACGTTGGATTATGGACTTAAGACCGACCCTTATGTCCAAAACGGCTCGGACGCCATGGCCCATTTCCGAAGTGGCAAGACGCAGCAGGAACTCGACGCGGACCTCCGCGAACTGCGCGACGAAGAAGAAACGCTAACCATCTCTTCCTATCAGCCCTATGAACGCATCGAAACCGATTTGGTCCATGAAGGAACGTCCTATTCTTCCGCGGTATTCGTATTGGGCAAAAACTATTCCTTTGATGGGGCGCTTCCCCCCACCCATTTCACCGAGGAATTCCCCAAGGACAAAGTCTTGATGTCCACCAAAGTGGCGGAGTCTTTACGCGTCACCATCGGCGATACCGTGACCTTCCATTTGAACCGCCAATACGTCACCGCCCCCATCCATTCCATCTATGACGCCTTCTATGGCAATGGCATCGTCATCTACGCCGACTCCCCGTTGTTTACGGAAGCCTATCCCGGTTTTTCCTCTTGTTGGGTCAACGCGCGGGAAGGCGTGGCGGAGGAAAGCCTTGCCACGTCCTTGAAGAATCTGCCCTATGTCTTGCTCGTGGACACCCATTCGGAATGGACCGGACGCGTCAAAGGCATCGTCTCCTCCATCTCCACGATGACCAACGCGGTGAAGGTATTCGCCATCCTTTTGGCCCTTACCGTCATCTATAACTTGGGATTGCTCAATATCCGCGAACGCGCTCGGGAAATCGCCACGCTAAAAGTACTCGGCTTCACGATGGCGGAAATCGGGGCGACGCTGCTATTCGAAACCTTATCCATGACCCTACTTGGCATCTTGGCGGGACTCGCCTTAGGCTTCCCGTTCATGCAATTGGTGCTCATCATCAACGAGATTCAGATCATCGATTACATTTACATGATCTATCCCCTCACCTACGTCTTCGCCTCACTGGGCAGTTTCTTGGCCGCCACAGGAGTAAACGCCTTGCTCACCCACCGCATCCGCCTCATCCACCCCGTGGAATCGCTAAAAAGCGTAGAATGATACCGACGATGAAACGCTCCTTGCCCTACATTCTCGCGATGGGTTCCCTGCTTCTGGTGGGGTGCTCTTCCCCCGCCCCGGAAGTCACGGGCATCGTCTTTTCCCAAACGGTATACACCGTGGAAGTCGATGAATCCATTCAGTTGGAAGTCATCCTTTTCGGTGGGGAGAAAAAAGTCACCTACATCTCCACCAACGAAGAGGTGCTATCCGTTTCCCCCACGGGTCTTGCCACGGGGTTAAAGATTGGGGAAGCAACGGTGCTTGCCATCTGTAACGACCATATCGCCCGGTGTGGCATTACCGTCTTAAGCAATGGCTTATCCGAAGTGGACGTGTTCGGCCAAAAGGCCACCGTGAAAATCGATTCCTTCTTGCCCGCGTTTGGGCTAAACGGGAAATCCTATACCGAGGTCACCTACGTCTACGAGGATGACCCCGCGGGACGAAGATACGTGGAAACCTCCACCCCCAGAGGAGACCTTCTCTTATCCATGGGGAACCTTTCCTCCTCTCCCTTCGTCTTGAATAATCCAAACTTTGAGATCCCCACCATCTACGAACGTTTCTCCTCTTACGCGGAGCAAGTGCAAACGGGACCATTCATCAGCAAAACCCTCTATCAGGAAAACGTGGACGAAACCCATTTTTATGACGGAAACAAATACCTTGGAAAAGAAACCCTTTTAGGCGGGGAAGGCCTCGACATCGATCAGGCTTTGAGCGAACTAAGCGACTTATTGCCGTTGCTAGAAGACCCAATGGCATTGCTTCTTGCCCTACTTTCGCAAGAGCAAAGCGAAAGCAAGACGTTGCAATTCCTTTTCGCCTTGCTCGCCAGCGCCAAACTCGAAAGCGAAAAAGTGGATGAGACGACCACTTACGTCCTTACGTTTGACGAAAAAGCCGGGGAAGCGATCCTCGACTACTTCGATCAATATAACTTTGGCGAAGGGGCCAAACTCAATAACGGAACCTTGACCATCGTAGGGACGGGGGAAGAATCCTGGACGCTCACCCATGTCGATTTGTCTTTCTCCGCGACGCTATTCGGAGAAGACCAAACCTGTGCGTTAGAAGTCTCGATCAACCCCGAAAAGACCCCTTATGGGCGCGACTTTTTCCGCAACGTCGCCGAATCGTTCAAAAACAAATAACGGTTATTCCGCTTTTTCCAAATCCTCGTCATGGACGCGGATTTTCACGCCGAGTTCCTCAAAGCCAACCTCTGGTTCGCCACGGCTATTGGGCGTGACGATTTGGCCAACGCTTCCAGCGGGAATCACGCCATCTTCATAGGCGATGTCTTTCAAGATGCGCACATGGTCGCCCGCACGAAACAAAGACTCTTTCTTTGGGACAGGTGCCACCGCGACCGCTTCTTGAGGTTTGGGCTTCGGCGGGCTTTTGAAGATATAAAGGGGTTTTAACGGACCCCCAAGTTCCTCTTTGGGGGTGCATAACGTCAGTATTCCCCCGAGAGGACTACAGAAGATCAACGCGCACACCCCACACGCCACCTTCGTCCCACGGACCATCGAAATGTCCCGCCACAAACAGATGAAGAGGCGAGAAAGGCAGCCGATCGCGACCAGAATCCAAAGCCACCAAGGCGTGGAGTGATGGTAGATGACGATGTCGCACTTCTCCGGGATAGAGACCCAACAATATCTTTTGACTTCGTCGATGCCATTGGCAAACAAAATGAGGGAAGACACCGTGGTCGCGTTTCCTCCCACCCAAGTAAAGAACGAAGCTAATCTCCTCACGAAAAACATTATGCACCAAAAAGGCCCCCGTTTGGGGGCCATGGGGTCCGTTGCGGTTAAGCTTTCGGCGTTTCTTCGGAAGCGGGTTCTTCCGCGGGGACTTCTTCCACAGGGGCGGGTTCTTCCGCTTCGGGCTTTTCGTCCACCACTTTTGCCATGCCTAGACGCTGCTGGCGGCGCAAGGCGCGCTCGGAGTCACGGTCGCCTTCCTTGGCAAACACCGTCAACGAGACGATGGCGATGAAAGCGGCCACGCCAAGCAGGATCAGCCCCCACCAGCGGTAGCCCATATGGGACCAGTTGGTGAGCCAGGCGTTTTCACTGTTGGCGACCCAGTTGTCCTTGTACAAACCAGGATAGTGAGCCCCGATGATCCCAAAGACCAAGAAGGTCAGTCCCACCGTGGCCAAAACCGAGGCAATGACGTACCAGGTGATTTCCTTGTTGCTTAGTTTCTTTGGGTTTTTGCTCATGGTTGAAGTTCCTTAATCGTTAGGCTTGGGCCGGATCGTCCCCGCCTTTGTCGGTGTCGGCGGGAGCGGGATTATCCTGCGCGGAGGCGCCGGTCTCGGGGGTCTCCCCGGCGGCGCGGCGCTCATCGTCGGCCTTCACTTGGTCCAAAAGGGCCTTGATGCAATCGGGATAGACGGCGCGGAAGGCGGCTTCGGCGTCGCGGAGGTAGAGATTGACGGTCTCCACGGTCTCGCGCATGACGTCGGGGAAGCGCTTGCCCTCGGGCAGGTCGCGACGGCCGGTCATGTATTCCATGAGGGCGACGACTTTGTCTTCCATGTTCTTGTAGGTCTGGTTGGTGACCTTCGCGTTCTGGCGGACAAAGTTGATGTTCTTGATCATCTCGGAGATGTCGTTGCCGATGAAGCGGGAAGCCGGGGTCTCTTCGCCCTTGGCTTCGTTACGGGCTTTGTTGTACTCGTCGAAGAAACGGTTGAGGTCCTGGACGAGGGTGAGGAAGCACACGCCACGGTACATCTCTTCTTCCGCCTTGATGGCCGCCTCGACCTGTTCGACGTCGATGTTCTTCGCGTGGGCGTCATTGAGGATGGCGTTGCACATGGCGAAGACGTTCTCGCGGACGGGGAGGACGTGGCGATAGATGGCGGGGTGCTGGTTGTGGTCCACGCGTAATCCGTCATCGGCAAGGTGGAGAATCGTGGAGTCGTCCGCGTAGACTTCGGCATAGAAGTCGCGGATGGCCTTCTCGAGCTTTTCACCGGCCTCGCCGGAGTTGTCGATGATGTTCTTAAGCGGGGTGTGCTGATCGACCTCGACGAGCACGGAGCGTTTCTTTTCTTTGAAAAGGTTGATGTCATAGCTGTCCTTGCGGAGGCAGTATTCCATCGTGTCGCGCACCTGCACGAGGTAGTGCAGAAGCGTGGTAAGTACGACGCTGGTCTGATTCATGTTTCTTATCCTTCTTTCTCGGATGGGTTGCTATCCACCGATGGGCATAGCACGGGTCGCAGGTCGTAGACATGGGAGACGACGTGGGCGGCCTTTTCCTTGACCGAACCCTTCGCATGGCTCATGCAATAGGAGTTCTCATGGAAGGCCTCAAACATAGGCACATCGTTGCCGGAGTCCCCGACGACCACAACATTATCGTGACCTAACCCGAGATAATCAAGATAAAAGGCGACGCCGGAAGCCTTCGAGCACCCTTTAGGGGTGATTTCGATGAATTGGTTCAGCCAAGCGAACTCAAAATCCGTGTATTTGGCGGAAAGTTCCTTCGTCATTTTTTCGGCGAAGGCCTGCTTGGCCTTGGTGATGCCCACCAAAACCATGATCTTGTGCACCTCGCCTTTGTTGATCTCGTTGTAGAACAGGTGGTCGCTGCGTACATAGGGTTCGCGGTAGGCCCCCTGCACCGCCTCATAGGCGAAATAGAGGAAATTGGTGAAACGGCTCACGCGGGTACGGGTCATGACGGTGGGTTGGGTACGGCTGGCAATGAGGATAAGGCCAGGGTCATAGCTGTCGCGGATCTCGGCGATGAGTTGTTTCGTCTTCTCGACGTCGAACACTTTGTCCATGACGCGTTGCCCTGAGACCGAGATGACCGTGCCGTCGCAGCCGATGTAATCCAAGGGAAGCTCGAGCTTCGCCTTCAGCCGTTCGAGGAACTGCTCGCCACGGGAGGACACCAAAACGACCCTGCCGCCTTGGTCGATGAAGTCGCGAACCAACTTCCGATTCTTTTTGGCGACCATGGCCACCGGCTTCTTCGGATAGAAGAGGGTGCCGTCCAAATCCGTTGCGAGAACCTTGATCATTGCCCGATTACTATACCCCGAAAGAAAGCAGTTGCAACACTACGTGTTCATGTAAAAAGGCGAAAAACGTATATCAGGGGAAGAGTTTTACTCTTCAAGCAGGCCCTTAGCCCATGCCCTGGCGTCTTCGAGGTCTTGCTCATTGGGCCGATCGGTATGAAGCTTCCACCACTTCCCAGGGCAATAGAAATAATCCTTGTCCACGGGGATGCCCTTCTTCTTCAAAACGGCGGCCATCATGCCAAACGGTTTCCTTCCGCCTGCGGAGGTCCCGAATAGGGCTGCTCGACGTGCGCTGGTTCCTTCTAACGAGGCGAGGAATAGACGCATCTTCTTGTCGAGCCTAGCGGCATAAACCCCCGCCCCAAGTACCAGCAAGTCGCAATCGAGGTCTTTCACCTCCTCGATGTCCCAAGCGCAAGTGTGCAGTTCCTTGGCGATGGCCTCGGCAACAAGGCGGGTATTCCCGGTTTTGGATTGGTAAATGACGGCGATTCTCATGGAAATAAGGATACCACCGCGCCAAAAAGAAAGGCCATGGATTTGCCATGGCCAATGGGTCAGGATTGGATCTTTTTTAATGCCTGGGCTAGCTGCGCGGGGCAAGAGGTTCGATGTTCCCTGGTCGCGGGGCAAACGATGTTTTCCAATAGCCCGATCACTTCCGCGATCGGCCTTCCTTCGGATAACCGTGCCACGCCCTGCGTGTTTCCGCCACACCCGCCGACGAAGGTCACCTTCTTGATGATGCCATCCTCGTGGACGATGGTGATTTGGCGGGAGCAGACGAACTCGGGCTTATAGACGAAGGTTTGTTCCATTATTCCTTGTCGCCGTCGTCGTGATGGCAATGGCCTTCGCCGCCACAGCAGCAATGGCCTTCACCCTCTTCTTCGTCGCAGCAGCATTCGCCATCGCCAACCATGTCGACGAGCTGGCCATAGACGGTGCCAGCGCATCCGGCGGCGTTGGATTCGTCGGTATCGATGTGCATCGCGAGGGAGAAATTGGGGTTTACGCGGACCACGGTGTCGCCGAAGATGGTCGTTCGGCCTTCGGAAGCGATCAGCACGAAGACGGACTCGCCATCCTCCACGCCGAACTTCTCGGCATCGGCGGGGGTCATGTGGATGTGGCGCTTGGCGACGATGACGCCTTCTTCCAAGCGGAGCTCTTTGCCATTGACGGGGTTGCGGAGGGTGATGGGGGCGGAGCCTTTGACGTCGCCAGAGAGGCGGACGGGGGCCTTCACGCCGAGGGTACGGGCGTCGGTGGCGCTGACTTCGACCTGGTTGAGGTTCCGCAGAGGTCCAAGGACGGAAACGCCGTCGATGACGCGGGGTTTGCCGGTTTTGGGGTTGACGTCGCCCACGAGGGACAGACGGCAGGTCGAGACGTATTGTCCCGGCTGGGAAAGCGGGGCGCGGACTTCCAGTTCGGCATGCTCGCCTTCCTTGGCGTCCATGAGGTAATCAAACGCCGCCTGATCGAGGTGGATGTGGCGCGCGCTGGTTTCTACCAGGATTTCGTATTCTTCCATGTTTTGTGTTTTCTCCTTAATCGAATGGGATTATCGCAATTATATACCCCCGCCTAGACGCATGGTATTGGAATGCTCCCCCAGCGTCCAAAGGAAGAAAAAGAAATCCGTTTCCGCCATGGAAAAGGAGATTTGAAACCTAAGCGCGAGGTTATTTACGACGCTTCGACGGAGCGAAGGTGACGTTCAAATGAATGAAATAGGTGATGACGCCTACGAGGAACCCCACCAATATGCGGGCCCAAATGGTGGAACCCCACAAGCCAGCCAAACCCAGACTGATGCCGTATTGGGTCACGAAAGAAAAGATGGCCACCAATAGATATTTCCACAACGAAGCGCGTAACACACCCTTTTGGTGGAACGCGGACTTCATCAACAAGACGTAGTTAACGGGCAAAGAAATCGCCCGTGCGATCAAGCAAGGCCAAAGCGGATTACCCCACACGGAGAAATAGGAAAGAAGCGCGAAGGCCAAGATGTCGATTCCAAAGGAAATCAAAGCCACCAATAGATAGGCGATGGGCTCGCCCATGATGCGAAAGCTATCCATGACGGGGCGGAAATGAGTGCCTTTGTTATTCTCCTCGTACACGGTGGTAATCTTCGCTTCCTCGACCTCAAACGGACGGGCGGCTTTCATCAAGAAGTTCATCTCGTATTCGAAACGGTTCCCATACGTCTCTAACGCCAAGGAGAAGGACTCTTTGGGCAAAGCGCGCAGACCCGTTTGGCAATCGCTGACCTTCATGCCGGTGGCGAAACGGAAGAAACGGGCGCTCCAAATGTTGCCCGAAGCGCTTTTGGGCGGGGCTTTGGAAAAATCACGCGCACCTATGACCAATTGGCCCGGATGCTCTAAGGCTTTCTTTTTGATCCTCAATATGTCCTTGCGTAAATGTTGGCCATCCCCATCCGCGGTAACGATGAACTCTAAGTCCTCATAATGCTCCATCAAATAGGAGATTCCCGTCTTCAACGCCTGTCCTTTCCCAAGGTTTTTATCATGAGAAACCACGCAAAAAGGGGTTTCTTTTGCGATTTCGTCGAAGATTTGCCGATATTTTTCACCCGAACCGTCATCCACGACCAAGAAGGCATCGAAGTCTTCCTTTTTGAAAGTTTTTAGGAAAGGAAGCACCCGATCGGAAGGTTCATAGATGGGAATCAGCAAGGCATTCATGCAACCGAATATATCCCTATCCGACAAGCAAGGGCAAGGGAAATCGCTTTCCTTAAGGAAATGTCTTGCCTAACCCCCACTGCCCTGCTTATAGTTTTCCCCGAAAGGAGGCAGGCTCATGGACGAAGAGAAAGAGAGCACCGCGACCAAGGTCGCAAGCATCGATCCCGAAAAGATCCTTGGGTATATCCGGAAGAAAGACCGTAAGGCCCTTCTGACCGTTTTCGAAATCGTCCCGAACATCGACATCGCCGAAGCGGTCGAAGGCTTTGAGCCCGCCGACCTCCTCTATATCTTCCGCGCCGTCCCAAGCGAAATCACCGCCGACTTCTTCGACGAGCTTTCCTCCGACGCCAAGGAATCCTTGATCAAAGCGATGACCGACAAGGAACTCGTCGACATCATCAACGAGCAATACGCCGATGACGTGGCCGACACCCTTACCGAATTGCCCGCCAACCTCGCCAGCAAAGTGCTCCGCGCCGCCAGCAAGGACATGCGCAAGGACATCAACACCTTGCTCCAATACGCCGAAGGCACCGCCGGGGCCTTGATGACCACCGAGTATTTGGAATTCATCGACACGACCCCCGTATTCAAAGTCATCGACGAAATCCGCGCCAAAGGTAAGGACGCCGAGACGATCTACACCCTCTTTGTGCGCAACAAGCAACGTGAATTCGTCGGCACGGCCGGCTTGGATGACCTGATCTTCGCCAAAGCCGACGAGACTTTAGGCGACATCATGAACCGCGACGTGGTCTCCTGCCACACCGCCACCGACCAAGAAGAGGTCGCCAAGATGTTCCGCCGTTACGACCTTAACGCCATGGCGGTCTTAAACGCGGACAACCGCCTGGTTGGCGTCATCACCGTCGACGACGTCATGGACGTCATGGTCGAGGAGCAACAGGAAGACTTGGCCCGTTTGACCAACATGGAGCCCACGGACAAGCCCTACATGGAGCTTTCCGCTTGGGACAACGCCAAGAAATGTATCCCCTGGCTCATCGCCCTATTGATTCTTGGCACGTTCGTCACCATGGTCCTAGACCGCATCGAGAAGTCCAAGATCTTCACGGCCCTACCGATGCTCATCGCCTTCGTACCCACGCTGATGGACACCGGTGGCAACGCCGGAGCCCAAACCACAGGTTTGATGATCCGTGGTCTCGCCGTGGATGACTTCGGGCCAAAGGACGTGCTGAAGGTTTTGTGGAAGGAATTCCGCTCCGCCTTAATCATCGCGGGCATCGTCAGTTGCTTCGCCTTCTTCTGGATCACCATCGAGCAATACACCGGCATCGTCAGCGACGCGGAGAACTTCCCCGGCGTAAACATCTGGTCGGGCAATTGTTGGAGCATGGAATTCTTTACGCACGTGCTTAAGAATTCCGCCCTTATCTCCATCACCATGGGCGTCGCCGTCCTCTTCTCCAAAACCATCGGAACCCTTCTTCCTTTGGGGGCCGCGGCCATCAAAAAAGACCCCGCATTGCTCAGCCAACCGATGCTCACCACCATCATGGATGTCGCCACCTTATGCATCTTCTTGCTGATGGCGATGACCTTCTTCCCCAACTTCGCTTAGTCACTTGCTTCCATGCGCGCCCCTTGGGGGCGCTTTTCTTTTTCGTTTCGCCCACGTAAGATACGCATATACGAAAGGATTCCTATGAAACCATCCAAGAAATTACTTTGCCTCTCCTTGGGCGCCCTGGCGATGGGTTTGGCTTCATGCCAATTCATCCCCTCCTCTGGGTCCAACCCCCAAGGCGATAGCTCCGCCTATGGCAGCTCCACCCAAGACACCTCAACCGATACCACCGAAGCTTCCACCCCCGCTCCTATCCCCACGGGAAGTTGGACCGAAGACGAAGAAAACCTGATGAAGGCGAATCTCAACGGCCACGTTTTGCCGTATGTGGAACTAGAAGACCGCGAAATCAACGGTTCCCTTGCCAACTACATCAGCATCGCCGGAACCAGCCTCGACCTCACCGTCGCTGAAATCGCCGAAGTGTACGAGAAAGCTGGTTACGAAGTCGAAACCGACGACACCGACAATCCCTTTAGCTTCGCCGCGACCCTCCATGACCCGGGTTATTCCTACCTCTATGTCTTCGGCATGGGGCATGAAGGCCAATTCGAAATCGAAGCCAACTACATGTTCGGCAGCGAAGAATGGCCATTGGATCAGCTCATCGAGTTCTCCGAATACACGGGTGTCCCAGGCGATGCCATCCCCGTCTATGGCGCCGACGGCTACGTCGCCTATGTCACCTCCGACATCTTCGGCATAACTAACTATTCCGCGATCGAATGCTATGGCGCGGAAGTAAACGAGGAATCGACGAACGTCTATACCCGTATCCTGATCGTGGATGGCTGGACCATCGACGACACCTATTACGAAGAATATGGCGAGATGGACGCCACCAAAGGCGACTACTCTCTCACCTATTACTTCCTTAACGACTGCTTCTACATCTACGCCAGCGCGGAAGTGGAGGAGCACGGCGAATCCGAGTTCCCGATGGAAGACCTCACCGCGTGGCTTGCCGACGTGGGCGCGGCGGAAGGCATCACCGTCCCCACCTACGAAGCCGAAGAATACTTCTCCAGCGTCGACACCGACCCCGATGGTGACTACGGCATCTACTTCGAAGTCTGGTCCCCCATCGCGGACGAAAACGCGGGCGAAGAGCTTCTCACCAAATACATCGCCGACGCCAAAACCGCTGGCTGGACCCTTGCGAAAGAAGGCGACGGCGAAGCGATCCTCCTCTCTTCCGACGAAGCGTTCGAGATCGATGTCTGGTATGACTACGACGAGAACGACGAGGAAGAATACTTCGCCTTGGATATCCTCCCCTACGAGAACCCCTTCCATGAGCCAAGCTATGAAGGTGCCATCCCTGGCGCGACCAGCACCCTAAGCTTCGAAGACGCGACCGAAATGGTCTCCCTCAGCGAAGACTTGGGCTGGTGGAACAACCACACCTTTGACTTCAAAGTGGCCAAAGGCCAAAGCAAGTTCCCCGTCGGCGGGGACGGACAAGGCTTCCTCGCCAATCCCCTTCGTACTTACGTAGGACAGGAAATCACCATCTCTAGTCCCATCCCCATGGACACCATCACCTTCGACTGGGCCGCGAAGAAAGGCAGCCCCGTTCCGAGTGATCCGAGCGTTGGCTCCTTCGAAGGCAACGTATTGACCTTGCCCGAAGGCACCACCGAAGTCACCTTCTCCGTGGCCGCGGGCCAAATCCGCTTCAATAGCGTCGTCGTGGAGTTTAGCCCCGCTTCCAATAGCGAAGCCGAATAACCCCCACGCTACCCTTGCCCTCCCTCGCGGAGGGCTTTTCTTTATGCGCGAGCGCGTAATAAAAATGTGGTTGCAAAGCGCGGAGCACGTTTCTATAATCTTCTCGCTGCGGGAGTGGCGGAACAGGTAGACGCATACGTTTGAGGGGCGTATGGGGCAACCCGTGTGAGTTCAAATCTCATCCCCCGCACCACTAGAAAAAATGAGGTCAGCTTGCGCTGGCCTCTTTCTTTACGCTTCTGCTTTGTCTACGGCAGCCAGAATATCTGGGTCGTTTTTGAGGTTCTCTGGGACGGAGGAATATAGCGATTTGCATAATGGCAATGCCTTAACCCAGAACCCCTTATCCCCCAAAATCTCAGGAGAAAGATGATACAAACGCGCAGATGGTGTCGAAGAGCGATCCGTCAAATTCAGCGAATCAATCAAGTAATCCAAGTCGACGTGAATCTCCACCGTCTTTTCTTGGTCCCCCACGTTTGCCTCCATGGAATCGGCCACCCCGGAAATGTCGCCAGAAATATCTTTGAAATCCGCCATACCCGAGAAGGCGCGGACGATCGCGGCTGCCCGAGCGGTCGATTTGGGATCGAAGAAGAAGGAGAACACGTACCCATCTCCGTCTTTTCGGATGGCAAACTTCGCCGATCCTTCCACCAAACCCATGCCCATGCGTGTCACGTGGCGAAGCACCTCTGGATCGGTTTTAAGCGCATATCCGGCGCTGTAATAACCACTGCGTTTCTCAAGGGCCAAATACAATAACTCCTTGTCGTTTCTTAACCGAGGGGACGCCACACCGAAAAAGTACGCCTTTTGCGCGATTAAACGCTTCATCCACTCCTTGTCATCGAAGAACGCGGCAGGGACTCCAAGCCACTTTTCCTCCATTAGATCCAGCGTGGCGATGAAGGCAAGTTCCTTATCTTGCTTGAATTCCTTGGGGATAAATCGATAGACATATGGGTTGGCTTTCACCGCCGCATCCACGACGTCTTTGTCTTGCCGCAAACGGGGAGAAACGTATTTGTACGCGAATTGGGCTTCGTTGGGTTTGGAAAGCAGAAAGTCTATGGACATCTCGCGCTTTTGGCCAACCGCGATCAACGCCAGTTCCTTATCGTCTTGAAGGCGTGGGGAAGCCCAGCAAAGGGAAAGACCGCAGTTGGTGGAGACGGCCAAACGGACCACCTCATCGTCATCTTGCAGGCGCGGGGAGCAATAATGGAGCAGGCATCCGTCCGTATGAGGGAATCCCATCTTATCCGCCACGGCAATCAAAGCAAGTTCCTTGTCATCGCGAAGCCGTTCGGAGGCGCGATGGAACATCCAAGGCCGTTTGGTCACCGCGATCATGGCGAGTTCCCGGTTGTCGCGTAGACGCGGGGAGGCATCGCCAAAACGGTACCCCTCCTTTTCGATGGCGGCCCGAACGACGTCCTCGTCATCTTTTAATTTATTTGGGGCGCGGCGGAGCATATCGCTGTCATCGCTCTCCGTAAGGGCCACGATATATGCGTCTTTCTTATAACGGGTCGCCTCGGGGATGAAACGCATATTATGAACGTCACACTTAAGGGCGGCTTTCGCGATCTCCACGTCCTTTCGCACCGTGTCAGGGCATAGTTCCAAAAGAGGGAACTTCAAAGGAAGCGTCTTTAACGCCTCCATCACGAACTCTTTGTCCTTGAGTAGCTTGGGAGGAATGATCTTTGGGACCTTGGACAAAGCCCGGGATTTTACCCACTTGTCCAAATACCGCTGTTTGCTCTCGTCCATAAACGGTTCCTTGTATGTGCTGCCGAAATAGTTGCTTCTATTTTATGGAATAGAAGATAGGAGCGAACCATCCTTTGTTTCTCTCCCGAAAAAGAGGACAATACGCCTATGGCGTTATTCGAGGTGCGTGACGTTAGCTTCGACTATGGGGACAAACCCCTACTTTCCCATGTCGAACTAAAGGTCAATCCCGGCGAGCACTGCGCCCTAGTGGGCATCAACGGTTCGGGCAAATCGACGTTAATGCAACTTCTCACCGGAGAACGCCATCCCGATTCTGGATCCGTCTATTGGGAGCCTCACGTCACCTACTCCTACCTCGACCAGCATTTGCAGATCGACATGGACCAAAAAGCCGAAGAATACTTCTATGGCGTATACGCAAACCTTTTCGAGAAAGAAAAGGAAATGGAACGCCTCTACATGGAAGCCTCCTCGGGCGCGCCGGGATTTGAGAAACTCCTTAACAAAGCCGAACGCATCGGCAACGAACTATTGGAAGCGGACTTCTATTCTCTTCAAGCCAAAGTGGGGAACGTCGTCGATGGCCTAGGGTTCCGCAAGGAAGATTTGGAGAAGCCCCTGCGCCTACTTTCCCCAGGCATGAGGGAAAAGGCGTATCTATCCAAAATGCTTTTGGAAGAACGCGACGTATTGCTCATGGACGAGCCCACCAACTTCCTTGATCCCGTTCAGGTCGCCTATTTGGCCCAGTATCTCAAAAGTTATCCCAAAGCCTTCCTTCTCATCAGCCACGACGAAGCCTTCCTTAAAGAAGTGGCAGACGTCGTCTTCTATCTTCGCGGTGGCAAAGTCTCCCGTTACAAGGGAACCTTTGAGCATTTCCTCACCCAAAAGGAAATCGATTTGGCCCAAGCGGAGAAAGACTATCTTGCCCAGCAACGCTACATCAAAAAGGAAGAGGCCTTTATCGCCGCGCACATCGTCCGGGCCACCAGCGCCAAAGCGGCCAAAAGCCGAAGGGCGCGACTTGCCCATCTGGAACGTTTGGAAGCTCCCAGCAAAGAAGGGGGCGAGGTCCATTTTCGCTTCCCCTATTCCAAAGACACAGGACGGGATGTCTTGGTCGTGGAAAACCTAGAAATCGGCTACGACTCCCCGCTTCTTTCGCCCATTACTCTAAATATCCCAAGTGGGTCCAAAGTGGCGCTTTTAGGCCATAACGGGGTAGGAAAAACCACGTTTTTGCGCACAATCCTCTCGCAAATCCCCGCCCTTTCCGGGAATTTCTACTTCCATGAAAACGCGGATATCCTCTATTTCGAGCAGCAGGGAAACCTCGATTTGGACATGACGCCATTTGAGTACATCCGTTCCCTTTATCCCGATTTTGACAACACCAAAGTCCGCTCTCTTTTAGGATCGGTAGGCGTGCGTTCTCAAACCGCGATGCGTCCCTTCCGCGCCCTGTCTGGCGGAGAAATCGCCAAAACCAAACTCGCCCCGTTGACACAAGAAAAGTCCAATCTCTTGCTATTGGATGAGCCCACTAACCATCTGGACCAAAAAGCCAAAGACGCCTTATTCGAAGCCATCGACGCCTATCCAGGAACCGTCATCCTCGTCTGCCACGAAAAAGATTTCGCGGAAGACATCATCGACATGGAATTGCGCTTTAGCTAAGGTTCGTCTTCGGACGGAACCCGAAAATGAACCCGATCCAAGAGATCGTGGGGATACTAATCCAATAGTTATAGCCGAGTAAGTCGGCATTATAGGCCAGCGTGAAGGTACGGTAGTTCCGTTCCAAGTCTTCCAACAGGTTGACGTTGGTCTGATAGACTTCGCCTTTGCACGCCCAACGGTTGGCTTGGGTAAGGTATTTTATGCGGGACGTGGCTTCTTTTACGGTTTGGCCATTCTCCCGAACCGAGGCTTCGTCGGCGTTTTGGAAGCCTAGGGCTTCGAGGCGATGAAACACCTCTTTGTCCTCATCGGAGAAGCCCACTCCCTCCTCTTCGAAAAGAGCGTGGATTTCCAAAACGGCCTGACCCCGTTCATAAAGAAGAAGGTTCAACCCACGGAGCCGCTTCTTAAGCCGCGTCTTGAACTCGATCATCTGCCCCATGACGTAGGTCACCAACGACACATAGAAAAAAGCGACGAAGATGACGATGAGCAAGATGATCTGCCACGGTTCCATACCGCCATTATCCTACTCTTGCGCTTCCAGATAAATCAACCGTCCTATCTTTTGCATAGCACAAAGATAAGGTAGAATCTTCCCATGAGCAAAAAGCCAATCCTCGCAATCCTCTACGACTTTGATTCCACCCTCTCCCCCACCGACATGCAAGCCTATGGCTTCATCCCCCGGATGGGCATGACCCCAGAGCAGTTTTGGGCACGCACCGGGGAATTCGCTAAAGCCACCGGCTGCGAGAAGATCCTTTCTTACCTTTACACCATGGTCGAAGTGGCCAAGGAGCAAGGAATCCAATTGACCCGTGAGTTCCTAAACGACTGCGGCAAAGGCATCACCTTCTACCCTGGCGTCACCACGTGGTTCCGCCGCATCAACGAATATGGCGAATCCAAGGGCATCAAGGTCGAACATTACCTCGTCTCCTCGGGCAATAAGGAAATCGTCGAAGGCTGCTCCATCGCCAGCGAATTCAAGAAGATGTATGGCTGTGAGTTCATCTTCGATTCCAAAACCGGCGAAGCCATTTGGCCGAAACTTGCGATCAACTACACCCAGAAAACCCAATTCTTCTTCCGTATCTCCAAAGGCGTGTTCGACACCACCGACGATGACTCCGTCAACCAAAAGGTCCCCGAACGTCGCATCCCCTACAGCAATATCGTCTACATCGGGGATGGGATGACCGACGTCCCGGCTATGTTGGTCGTGAAGAATAATGGGGGGCGTTCCATCGCGGTCTATCCCAAAGGAAAAGGCGACAAAGTCGTCGGATTAAAAGACGATGGCCGCGTCAACTTCACCTCCATCGCGGACTATTCGTCTGGAAAGAAACTGGAAAAGATCCTTCGCCTCATCATCGATTCCGTCGCCATCCGCGAGCAAATGGATTACTTCGAGGGGCAAGACCCAACCGATAACTAGGAAACTGCGCCATGGGTATCTCAAAGCACGTCTGCATTGCTTTATTTGGTGGAACCGGGGAACGTTTTGGCGCACCTTACCCCAAACAGTTCGTCACTTTAGGCGACGAGCCGATGCTTATCGTGACCTTACGAGGGCTTTCCCGCTGCGTCGACATCGACGAGATCTACGTGGTCGCCGAGCCTTCTAGCCGCGACGACGTCTATAACCTCATCTTGGCCAAGCAAGTCAAAAAGGTGAAAGCCATCCTCAAAGGCGGCCCCACCCGTCAAGATTCCGCCCGCTTGGCTTTGGAGTTCCTTAAGCGTTCGGGCACCCCAAACGACGCCATCGTCATGATCGCCGACGGGGACCGTCCCTGCGTGGATCCCGACCTCGTGCACCGCTGCTACGCCTACGCCGAGGAAGTCGGCGCCTCCGTAGCCGCCATCCCCATGAGCGAGTCCGTCCTTTGCAGCCAAGATGGCAAGCGCGTATCCGCCTATTTGGACCGCTCCACCGTCTATACCGTCCAAACCCCGCAGACGTTCCTGTTCTCGTTGATCTACGCCGCGCATCAGAAATTCAAGAAGAGACCCGTCACCGACGACGCCAGTTTGGTCTCCTTGATGCATAAGCCCATCGCGATCGTTCCGGGAAATAAGGAAAATATCAAAATCACCGTGCCCGAAGACGTGGCACAATATTTGGCATGGAAAGCGAAAAGAAAAGCGTAACCCTTCCCAACGTCGGCGACGTCGTCACCGGCACCGTGGTTCGGGTGTACCCGACCTACGCCATTTTGCTTTTCGACGAGGGCTGGACGGGATTGCTCCATATTTCCGAGCTCTCCCATTCCTTCATTCGGAGTTTCACTTCGTTTGTGACCATCGGGACCATCTATTCCGTAAAAGTCATCTCGGTGGATCAGGAATCCGGACGCGTCCACGTGTCCCTTAAACAAGTGACTTCGGGGGAACGGAAGCGTTCCTTCGCCCATAAACCCATCGCGCAAAGCGAAATCTCATTCGATGCCCTTCGGGAAAACCTTCCCGGTTGGATAAAAGAACAAAACGACAAGGAGTGACCATGATCAACGTCGACACCAAACACATCCTCCGCGAAGTGGACTATGACGCCCACTTGGAGGAAATCCAAAAAGCGCATGAGCTCATCGAGAAGCGCAACGGCCCCGGAGGCGATTACCTCGGTTGGGCCCACTACCCCGAAACCTACGACAAGGAAGAGCTTGAGCGTATCATCAAGGCGGCCAAGCATATCCGCGACAACTACGAAGTGCTTTTGGTGTGCGGCATCGGCGGCTCCTATCTCGGCGCCCGCGCCGCGATCGAGGCCCTCAATGGTTTGCTTGGGAAGGACAAAATCGAAATCATCTATTTCGGCCAGACCCTCTCCCCCACTTATGTGAAGCAAGTCCTCGATTACCTCGAGAACAAGAAATTCGCGATCAACGTCATCTCCAAATCCGGCACCACGACCGAAACCGCCGTGGCCTTCCGCCTCGCCCGCGACTTGCTTGTCCGTAAGCTTGGCAAAGAAGAGGCCGCGAAAGCCATCTACGCCACCACCGACAAGGAAAAAGGCGCCTTGCTCCAACTCAGCAAGAAGTATGGTTACGAGCGTTTCGTGTTGCCTTCCGACATCGGCGGACGCTACAGCGTCTTCACCGCGGTCGGCCTTCTCCCGATGGCGGTCGCCGGCATCGACGTACGCGCCTTCCTTAACGGCATGAAGATCGGCCTAGAGAAATATGGCAAAGTCGAGAACAACCCCGCCTACCTCTATGGCTTGCTCCGCCACGAACTTTATAAGGCTGGCTATCCCGTCGAGATGCTCGTCAGCTATGAGCCTAGCCTCGTCCAACTCGGCGAATGGTGGAAACAGCTTTTCGGCGAATCAGAGGGCAAAGAGCACACCGGTCTCCTCCCCGACGCCGCGACCTTCACCACCGACCTCCACTCCTTGGGCCAATTCATCCAAGAAGGATCCCCCGTCTTATTTGAGACGGTCTTGGACATCATCCACCCCGCGGTCGACGTCATCGTCCCCCACGACGAAGATGACCTCGATGGGTTGAACTACCTCGAAGGCAAAGGGCTTGACTACGTCAACAAGAAAGCCCATGACGGCACACTTGCCGCCCACGAGGAAGTCGGCAAAGTCCCCAACATCCTTATCTCCCTCGATAAACTCGACGCGGAAGGCCTGGGCGAATTGCTCTACTTCTTCATGAGGGCCTGCGCGATGAGTTGCTACCTCAATAACGTGAATCCCTTCAACCAACCGGGCGTGGAAGTGTACAAGAAGAACATGTTCGCCCTTCTTGGCAAACCCGGTTACGAAAAGAAGTAACCCCCTATTCATTCATTCGAAAACCCGTTTCCTAATGGATTCGGGTTTTTAATAACGCCAAGTGATAAAAAGTACATAAATTTATTGTTATGTACATATTTCATTTTTTTCATTATTAGTGTACACTTTTGGTAAGGAGGAGTAATCAATGACCATTACTACAACCCAGCTGAAAGAAAACCAAGCGCACTGGCTTTCCATGGCCTCTCGAGAGGACATCATCGTTACGAAAAACGGCAAATTCTATGTGAGAATCACAGGCGCGAGGGCGCAGGCAGTCAAATCTGTTTCTAGCCTTTTCGGCATTATTCCTTCTGACGTAGACGAAAGAGCACTACTGGCTAAAAGGGTGACTGAAATATGACCGTTTTAGTTGATACGTGCATTATTGTTGACGCCCTCGCTAGCCGAGTTCCTTTCGCTCACGATGCCCAAGAATTATTGCTTAGGGGCGGTGAAAAAAGAGTAACCCTCTTTGTCAGCGCGAAATCATTTTTGGACCTCCATTACATTCTGAAGCATTACCTGAATGACGAAACCAAAGTCAGGTCAAAACTTTCCGACTTGCTTCAAGCCCTTTCGGTCGTTGACACGGCAGGACCGTCTATAGTGGCGGCCCTCAATTCTCCCACCACTGATTACGAAGACGCGGTGCAAATAGAGACCGCTCTATCCGAAGGCGTGGACTACATAGCCACGCGCGATAAAACTGGCTTTTCTAAATCCTTAATCCCTGCAAAAACAGCGGGAGAACTCTTGACTCTTCTGGACCAAGGCTCAGACATTTAATTGAGACGAATCTAGAAAATCCGACAAGATCTTTGAAAAAGAAAACGCCCGTTTTTGCAGGCGAATTCTTTGTTTTATATGTTTAGGCCTTCCAAGCTTTCACCAGTAAAGTGTTGAGCTTTTTGACGAAGCCAGCCTTGTCCTCGATCTCAAAACCCTGGAGCAACATCGCCTCATCGTAGAGCAACGAGCCATAGCCCGCGACTTCTTCGTCCGAAGACACTTCGCATAGGGCTTTGAAGAGGTCGTGGTCGGGGTTGATTTCCAACACCTTGGTGGACTTCACGTCACTCGGCGCACCCGGCTCTTCATTGAAGACGCGCTCGGCGTTCATGGAGATGCCTTCCTTTGTGGTGAGGCAAACGGGGGAATCCACTAGTTTCGCGGAGAAGACGACGTCGTCGACTTTGCCCGTAAGGCCTTGCTTGAGGTTATCCAAGATACGCTTATGGTCGGAAGCCAGACGGTCCAACTCTTCGCGCTTCTCGTTGCTGATCTCGGATTCGGATTCACTAGAGACGTCCTTGAAGGGTTTCTTCTCGTATTCGGCGATCGCCATGACGCAGAACTCGTCGATCCGCTTATCCAGCAGCAACACATCGATGCCATCCGCCCGCTTTTGTTCGAGTTGAGGAAGAGCCTTGATTTCGTCCAAGGTACGGCCAGCCGCGAAGTAGATGGACTTCTGGTCCTTCTTCATGTTCTTCACGTAGTCTTCCAACGTGATGTACTTGTCGTCGTTAAGGTGATGGAACAAGAGCAGATCCTGAAGGTCGCCCTTATTCGCCCCATAGGTCATGTAAATGCCATATTTGAGGTGTTCGCCGAACATCTCGAAGAACTTGAGGTACTTCTCCTCATCGTTCTTTTTCGTTTTGCGAAGTTCCGCGAGAACCTTGGATTCGATGTTCTTCGCGATCTTGGTCATCTCCGGCGTCTTCTGAAGCATCTCGCGGGAGACGTTAAGCGGGAAGTCGTCGGAGTCCACAAGACCTTTCACGAAACGCAGGTGGCTCGGGACCAAGTCCTTGTAATGGTCTTGGATGAAGATGCCATGGCTATAAAGGGATAACCCCTGCTCGTAGTTCTCCGAATAGAAATCATAGGGGACATGGGAAGGAATGAAGAGCAACGCCTCATAGCTATATAAGCCTTCCGCGTGGACGTTAAGGGAAATCAGAGGATCCTCGTAATCGTTGAACTTGGACTTATAGAACTCGTTAAGGTCCTCGGGCTTGACGTCATTAACCGACTTCTTCCATAACGGGATCATCGAGTTGAGGGTCTGATCCTCGAATTCGTCGTGGTATTTGCCTTCGATGGGCTTGTTCTCCGCGTCTAGATCGGGCTTGGACACTTTCACCACCATCTTGATGGGGTAACGGATGTAGTCACTATATTTCTTGACGAGGTTCTTGATGCGCCAGGTCTGCAGGTAATCGGAATAATTCAGGTCGCCTTTGTCCTTCTTTAGGTGGATGGTGACGCGGGTTCCGCTATCTTGGTCGAACTCCGCATCTTCCACGGTATAGGTGGATTTGCCCTCGCTATAGAAACGATGGGCCTTGCCCCCATAGGGCTTGGTCAACACTTCCACCCAATCCGCGACCATGAAGGCGCTATAGAAGCCCACGCCGAACTGGCCGATGATGGACACTTCTTCGCCCTTCTTGGCTTTTTTCATCTTGGCGAGGAACTCCTTCGAGCCAGACTTCGCGATGGTGCCTAGATTCTTCTCAATGTCTTCTAACGACATGCCGATGCCGTTATCGATGATGGAAATGGTGCGCTTCTTCTCATCGGCTTCGATGCGAATCAGATGTTCCTTCGTGGGGAACTTATCGCCCTTGGTAAGCGACATATAACGGTATTTGTCATTCGCGTCGGAGGCGTTGGACAAAAGCTCGCGGAGGAAGATCTCTTTCTCCGAGTAAATGGAATTGATCATCAAATCGAGCAACTGCTGCGATTCGGTTTCAAACTGTTTTTCCTGTTTCACGGTGGTACTCCTTTTCTCTTGCCCCATAATCATGGTACAAACGTTTGGCACTTTCAAGGGTAGAGTGCTAAAAATGGGGACTGATGCGAGATTCCGGAAGGGACCGCGAAAAAGCCCGGGCAAAACCCGGGCATATTCGCATGATTGGTCCCCCGCCTGAGACTCGAACTCAGGACCCCTTGATTAAAAGTCAAGTGCTCTACCACTGAGCTAGCGGAGGAGTCATGGCTGGGATGGCTGGGATCGAACCAGCGCATGAGGGAGTCAAAGTCCCTTGCCTTACCGCTTGGCTACATCCCAATAAAAGAGTGGTGGGTGAAGATGGATTTGAACCACCGAACCCGAAGGAATTGATTTACAGTCAACCGCGTTTGGCCACTTCGCTATTCACCCAGACCACGGACTCTTTTAACGCGTTTCCTTTCGCCCAATGAAGTTGGTGGATGCTGTAGGTTTCGAACCTACGACCCCCGCCTTGTAAGGGCGATGCTCTCCCGCTGAGCTAAGCATCCGCGGGGCGTTTGGAACGCGCCCATAAAATATACCATCACCCCTTGAAGGGGTCAACAACGAAAAAACGAGGTTGATTCACCCCGTAAAAGTTCGATGCCGTGCGGATAATTCGGCTTGGAAAGCCCTGCCCTACTGCCTTGCTTTCCGCCTTCTCCCCGTTTTCTTGGGAGTGGTTTCCTCCGAATCGCCCGTAGGGTTCACGATGGAGTAGCCGATGTTGGTTAGGTGGTCCGCGACACGCTCTAGCTCCACGATAAGAGTAGAGATGTAGGGCGTCATTTGCTGCGAGCACTCTTCCTTAAGGACACGCTCATAATGATTGCTATAGAAGTCTTGCTTCAATTGATGGATGGTCTCCTCGTATTCGCGCAGCTTCTTCAGGTTGCGGTATTGTTTCTCCGCGAAGCATTCCCTGGCCATCACGAACATCTCTTGGATCTTCTTGTCCATCTGGGCTAGCTCGGTCTTCGCGGCGTCGGAGAAAGAGAGCTCTTCGCTAAGCATCGCGTCGGCGGACTCAGAGAAGTTAAAGCCATGGTCGCCGATACGCTCAATGTCGTTGATGACATGGAAATAGGTACCGACCTTCCGCTCGGAATCGGTCTGGACTAGTGGGGCCAATTTAATCAAGAAGTCGGTGATGCGTTCGTTAAGATAGTCAATCTGGCCTTCGGTCTTGGCCACTTCCTTATGGCCTTCCGTTAAGCCTCCCACGACGCGTTCTAAGCCTCTCTTATAGTTCTCAAAGGACAAATCGTACATATGGACGATTTCCTTGCGGGCTTGCATCAAAGCGATATCCGGGGACTTCAACAAACCATCGTCGATGAACTCCACCGCATCCGCGTACTCGTCTTTCTTCTTGTCTTTGACAATGCGCGCCACCAGGTTGGACACCGGCTTAATAAGGGGGATAAGCATCGGCATGAAGATGAGGTTGTAGATAAGGATGAACATCGCAAGCGGGAACTCATCTGATCCCCCAATGGCCATCGCTTGCAAACCCGTGACGATATACTGCTCAAAGATCCACACCAGCGCCACGGCGACCGCGGAGGAAATCAAACGCAATATGAAAGCCGTCACCGCGGTGCGCTTCCCCTCCACGTTGCCCGTAATCGAAGATAGCAACGTCGTGGCCACCGTGCCTAACGTCGCGCCTAAAGCAATATATAAAGCGCTAGAAAGCGGGATCGCGCCGCCGCCGACCATGGCGATGATGATACCCGTGACCGCAGAGGAGGACTGGGCCAAAGCCGTAACCACCAAGCCGATGAAGAAGAGCAGGATCGGGAAGTTGATGCTGGCGAACATCGACGTGCAGAACGCCTTGATGTCGGCGTTGCCGAAGGCGTCCTTCATGACCGCTAAGCCAAAGAAGAGCAAGCCTAAGCCGCATAAAATCTCGCCGATGTTTTTGATCTTCTCGTTGGTGAAGAACATCATCATCGTGCCGATGAAGGCAAGCGATAACAGATAAATGGAGATCGGCAACGAAGAGAACGAGGCCAAGATGCCGGTGATGGTCGTGCCGATATAGCCGCCCAGCATAATGGATATGCCTTGGAAGATGGTCATCGCGCCCGCGTTGATGAAGCCGATGACCAACGCGCTTGTGGCATCGCTAGAGGTGACAAGGGAGATGACCGTTCCCATCGCCAAGCCCAAGAAGGCATTGTTTTGGGTCTTGCGGAAGAAGTTGCGCAGGCCTCTGCCCGTGATTTTCTTCAAGCCTCCGGACATGAATTTCATGCCACAAAGCAAAACCGCGATACCCACGAAAAGGTACATGATGGACTTGAGCAGTTCTTCGTTCATGTCGCCCTTCATTATAAATGGGGGCGCACACCCGCACAATCGCAGGAAAGCGCTTTTCTTTTGGAAAGGCGCCCGTCTGGCCGCGTCCCTGCAAAACCAACTCTCCCCTGCTATACTTTGGGAAGTAAAGGAACCACCACCATGAAGCACACGATCGTCTATATGGGCAAATATCCCATGGCCAAAGGGGCAGAGCCCTCCCCTATCCCATGGATCGTCTACGCCAGAAAAGGAGACGAGCTTTATCTGATTTCCCAGGACATCCTGGACCGGAAGCAATACGCGGAAACGGAGAATAACGCGTGGGACGAAAGCTTGCTACGCAAATGGCTCAGCACCGAATTCCTTAACGCAGCCTTCAACGAAGAAGAGCAAGCACGACTTCTCCCCGCATACAAAGACGACAAAGTCTCGCTTCTTGGCTTAGGCGACTACGACGAATACTTTTGGAAAAAGACGGGGATGGGAAGAGCCAAATACACCGATTACGTAAAGTCGCAATTAACATACGACCCTGGCGTATATGGCTTTTATTGGACCAGGGAAGCAAACCAAGGCCTGACGCCTCAAGAACTCGCCTCCAAAACGATCCACGCCACCAACGCCACCTACGTTTGGCACGTCACCAACCGAGGCATCCCCAATGGTTACATGCGAGCGGGCGACGTCGATGGGGTCCGTCCCATCATCCGCATTAAAAAGGGCTAGCCGGGAAGCTAGCCCCTCTCTTTCGCTAACGCCTAATCCACGAAATCGAGATAGAACGTATAGCCAAGTTGGTTGTATTTCTTGAATAACGTGCGTCGATATTCGGCAAGTTTCTTATACTGCGATAAAAGCTCGCTGCGCTTGAAGTTCTTGGTCTGGACGTAACCCTCGATCACGCCTTTAAAGTAAGCGAAGAAATCGTCGAACTTCGCGACTTTGGTGTTAAACACCCATTTGTTATTCTTCACGAACAAGGCGATGTAATGGTCCGCCAAAGGCTCATCCTTATCGAAGATGTAATAAAGCGTATTGGTCATGATCGCCACGCGAACGAACAGCTCGTCAGCCTTGATTACCTTCACTAACTCGTTATAGAAGCCTTTTTCGATCTCGTCCTTGTGGGTAGCCAGGAAGGCCTGGAGTTCCTCATAGGCCACATCCTTGAGGTCCACCATGAACTTCAGGAAGTCATAGGTGCGGGCGTAATTAATCGCAAGCCCCTTCTCCACCTCGACCAGATAGCGGTTTTCCCCAAAGAAAAGGCTTTCGATGTCCTCTTTAAACGCGGGCAACGTCTTCTTCTGGTTCTCCATCAACGCCTTAGTGAACTTATACATCCCCGCCGCGGCGCCTTTAGGCTGCATCAATTTGCAAAACGCGGACCAGTCGGAAATGGAAAGGTTGGGAGAGAACATCTCCGTGCCCCCGCGGTATCCATCGCAAGACTGGCAAAGCGGAATGTCTTGCAACCAAAGGAAATCATCTTCTAACGAAATATCCCGGAATAGATCATAAACATCGAATTGAACCATGTTCGCCCTCGCTTAAAACTTGACTAGTTAATTCTCACATGATTCTAGGGAACCATAAATGGAGAGCATAGCCCAACTGCGATCGCAAAATCTTAAAGTGCAAAATCGAAATAGTTGCACTTTAGGATTGCAGACAAAGAAAGGTCCCCCATCAACGAAACATGTGAGGATATCTTTCAAGCATATAGTCCATGTCCTTGTCGCCTCGACCGGACAAATTCACCAAGATGGATCCCGTCTTCATGCTTCGGGCGCAGCGGATCGCATAGGCCAAGGCGTGGCTAGACTCAATCGCGGGGATGATGCCTTCCAAACGCGAAAGCAAGAAGAAGGCTTCCGCGGCTTCATCGTCATTGACCGCCTCATATTTCACGCGCCCCACTTCCTTAAGGAAGGCATGCTCTGGCCCTACGCCAGGGTAATCTAAGCCGGATGCGATCGAATAGGCATCCGCCACTTCCCCGTTTTCTTTGGTTAAGGCCAACGAATTAAACCCATGCAGGACCGTTTCTTTTCCTAACGTCATGGTCGCGGCGTTTTTGCCTAGTTCCTCCCCGCTGCCCATAGCTTCCACTCCGACGATGTCCACCGGCTCTTCCAAAAACGCTTCGAACATGCCGATCGCGTTGCTTCCTCCGCCCACGCAGGCGGTGACGATGTCGGGCAATTCTCCCGTCATCTCCAAAAACTGCTGCTTGGCTTCCCTACCGATGATTTCCTGGAAGTCACGCACCATTAACGGATAAGGATGGGGACCCACCGCGCTGCCGATGACGTAAAAGGATTTCCTATAGTCTTTGGCCCAGGCCGCAAAGGCGGCGTCCACCGCTTCCTTTAAGGTTTTGGTTCCTTCATGGACGGGAATGACATTGGCGCCTAGCACCTTGATGCGGGCGACGTTAGGGGCTTGTTTCTCCATGTCCACTTCCCCCATGTAGATGTCGCATTCTAAGCCAAAGTAACTCGCCGCCATCGCCACGGCGGAGCCATGGCTCCCCGCCCCGGTTTCGGCGATGAGTTTCTTCTTACCGAGGTATTTGGCCAAAAGGGCCTGCCCCATCGCGTTATTGAGCTTATGGGCACCCCCATGGTTTAGGTCTTCCCGCTTTAGGTAAATCTGAACCTTCCCAAGGTAATTGCTTAGGTTTTGGCAGTGGTAAATCGGCGTGGGCCTGCCTTGGTAATTCGTGCGGATATCCCTTAGTTCGGAAATGAACCGGGCGCTTTTGGCGATCGTCAAATACCCTTGGTACACCTCATCCACCGCCTTCTCCAGTTCCTTGGGAAGAAAGACGCCTCCGTAACGACCGAAATAGCCGTCGCTTGAGGGATATTGCTTCCGGTAGTTCTTAAAATCGATCTGGGTGCTTAATAACGGGGAATCCTCGAATAACCGTTGCCCTTTGATGCGGCGATCCAAGGGCTTTGGGGCGTTTTCGGGAATCAAATAACGATGGCCATCTAACTTAGCCCCTTCGATGCGCTTTTCTTGCAACAATGCGCGCACCCTGCGTTGGTTGATGCCCCACTTTTCACTTATTTCCGCTACGGTTAGATACTTCATACCTTTTATATCCTTTCGGCATAATCTTCGTGCCTATTATATACGTATTCGCGAAAAGATGTCGAATAGAATGCAACGACCACAAATGCAAGCAGGAGCGATGCATAAAAAAGCGCACGTCTTGTCCACATGCGCGTAGGAATGTAGGCTCGGGCCAATTCAAGTTTATTGCTTAAGCAAATTAGCAAGCGCTTGGTCGTTATTGTCGGTGACCATTTTGAGCTTTTCGCACGTTTTTAGATTCGCGCACTCCCCGCAGGTGTCCACCGACTTTTCCTTACCGCAAATCCGAATCGGGCATAGCTTATCGCAAAACAGGAATTTCTTTCCATTCGCGCGACATCCCTCGCAGTTGATCATTTCCTTGGTTATTTCAACCTTGTTGGCGATGGACCACTCTTTCGCGACTTTCTCCCGTAATGCGTCGTCGTCATTCATCGTCGCTATATACGCTTCGCACTCTTCGCAGTTCAGGCCACAATAGGCAATCAATGTTGGTTTCATACGTTACATGATATAGCAAATCGCAAAAGCTAAGAGAACAGAGGCAGCGACGTTGTCCCGTCGCTGTCTTTTGTTTAATGGAAGGTTTCCTCCTTCGATACCGCAGTCACACCCTTTTGTAACGTTGGTTCTTACTCGTTGGCTTATCTGGGTATTCCAAAACGATTTGACCGTTTTTGATCGCTGGATCCAAATAGTTCTTTCGTAACGTTTCTTTGCTCTTCAGATGCAATAAACTCAATATTTCCGATGCGGTGAGATATACCCCCTGTGGCATAACGGATAAGAGTTTTTTAACATAAATCGAATCTCCGCTGGAGATAAAGGCGTCATCAGCCAAATCACTCAATGCACCCTGAATCATTTTTAGCATAAAAACGACAAACGGGTTGGAATTGCCAGCGACGTGCGAATCCGAAATGGCTTTGTAGTAACCTTCTTGATTATCTTTGATGTAATTCTCAATGGGCACGTAGTGGAAAACGTTTTTCCATTTTCCAAGCAAACACGTTTGCCATAGCCGAACCGTTCTACCGTTTCCATCGCTAAAAGGGTGAATGAAAACGAATTCGTAATGGAAAACAGACGACAATATCAGGGGATTGATCGTTTTATAGTTTTCCTTGCACCACTTTAGTAAACCAGTTATTAAACCGTTCACTAATTCAGGGGGAGGCGCGACGAAAACAACGTTTCCGATTTCGTCCGTCACGCCTTCATTGCCTGTTCTGAACCCACCAGCGTTTTTAACAACATCCTTACCGATGATTCCATGAATTCTTTTTAAATCTTTGATGGAAAAAGGATTGATGTTTTCCATCTCATCATATGCTTTGATTGCATTTTTGATTTCGATGATGTCTTTTTCCGGACCGATAACCGTTTTTCCGTTAACGATATCCTGGACTTGATTAAGAGAGAGCGAGTTGGCTTCAATATAGCAGCTTGAGTGAATGGACCTCACTCTGTTTTGTTTTCTAAGGACAGGAAAACGACTGAGATTGTTGGAAGCGCCAATTCTCCCGATTATCTCCATGATTTCCGAAACACAATTTAGCATTTCATTTGTAATAACAAATGGTGGTTCGTATTTTTCCATGCATCCATTATACCAAACAACTATATTTTTATCGACATATCTTACTTATTATCTTGCTTATTATCTTGTCGATTGAAAGAAAAAATCCCTGACATGGCATCAGAGACGATAAGCAATTTATGGTGCCGGCTACCAGAGTCGAACTGGTACGAATTACACGTTCGGTGGATTTTAAGTCCACTGCGTCTACCATTCCGCCAAGCCGGCACACCGCTTCCCCTATGGAAAGCGTGGATATCTTAGCACCACCGACCGATAAT
>JAILIV010000059.1 GCA_024695105.1 Bacilli bacterium | reverse complement strand
ATCATCGCCGATGATCTTCTTCCGCACCTCCTCGTTGACCGGGGCGGGGGAGGCGCCATAACGGCCATGGAGGTACTCGGAGATTTCCTTTGGGACCATCTTGTACCGCTCGCCGGTGACGACATTAAGCACGGCTTGCGTGCCCACCATTTGGGAAAGCGGGGTGACCAGAGGCGGATAGCCCATGTCCTTACGGACGGCGGGAACCTCTTTCAGGACGTCTTCCAAGCGGTCGGAGGCGCCCTGCTGCTTCAATTGGTTGATGAGGTTGGAGAGCATGCCACCGGGAACCTGGTATTTGATGATGTTGGCGTTGACCGAAAGGACCTTCGGGCTTAAAAGCCCGTTTTCCAGGTATTTGGCGCGCACCGATTGCATCTTGCTGGCCGCGGCATTGAGCATGGCCACGTTGAGCTTGGGGTCGTATTCGGTGCCCTGTAAGGCAAAGTTTAAGGATTCCGTGCAAGGCTGCGAGGTGCCGCCGGAAAGAGGAGACAACGCGCAGTCGACGATGTCCACGCCCGCCTCGATGGCCTTGAGATAAGTCATCTCACATAAGCCGCCGGTGCAATGGCTATGCAGCTCGATGGGGAGTTTGGTGTTTTTCTTTAACGCCGAGATCAACTCGTAGGCATCGGTAGGCAAAAGCACGCCCGCCATGTCCTTGATGCAGATGGAGTCGGCGCCAAGTTCCTCGATCTTCTTCGCCAGCTCCACGTAATAGGAGACGGTATGGACCGGGGAGGTGGTATAGGAGAGGGCGATTTGGCATTCCCCTCCGTATTTCTTCGTCGCCTTGACGGCGGCGGAAAGGTTGCGGATGTCGTTTAACGCATCAAAGATGCGGATGATGTCGATGCCATTCTTGATGGACTTCTCGACGAACTTCTCGACCACGTCGTCGGCATAGTGCCGGTAGCCGAGGATGTTCTGCCCGCGGAAAAGCATCTGGAGTTTGGTGTTCTTGCACACCTTCTTCGCTTGGCGTAAACGCTCCCAGGGGTCTTCGTTAAGGAAACGGAGGCAGGCGTCGAAAGTGGCGCCACCCCAGATCTCGATCGCGTGGTAGCCCACTTGGTCGAGTTCTTTCAAGGCGAGGAGGACCTCCTCGGTGGTCATGCGCGTGGCAAATAGGGACTGATGCCCGTCACGCAGGGCGGTTTCTACGATTTTGACGCCCATCTTTAGCGTAAGGTCTCAGCTTCTTTGACGACCTTCTCCAAGGCTTCCTTGGCCTCTTCGGGGAGCTCGTCGAATCCGCCTTTAGCGGTCTTGCGGGACTCCACGAACGCCACGCGGTCTTTCATGCGGGCGATGAGCTGGGCGACGTATTCGCCATCCTTCAGGTCGGGGACGAAGCCTTCCCATTCGAAGATCTCGATGTCGGAGAAGGGGCCCCACTTCTTGAAGTTGGCCTTCTTCTCGACGACGGCCTCGATGACGCCGAGGGTGTCTTCCTTCTTGACCTTCTTGCCGTAGAAGTCGCCGGTGTTGATAATGTAGCAATCGACGTTCTTCTCCTCGACGAGGTGCTTGAACTTCCTGTAGTCGTTGACAAGCGGATAGGTACGGAACGGGTTGGCGTAGGGTTCGACGACCAAGGCGTTAGGATCCACGCCCGGGGCCAAACGCTCCGCGGAGGAACGCTTGGTGGCCAGCGTCGCGCCCATGACGGAAGCCAAAGCGGCGCCTTTGATCTTGACGATCGGCGGCAACGTCGGGTCTTTCATGATCCAGAAGATGGCGTTGACGGGCGATTCGATCTTGTCGACGCGGTTGGGGCTCCAAAGTTTGGACTTGATCGCGCGGCCGTTGCCGTTGCGGATGTCCTCGGTGACCAAGACGATCTTGCCCTCTTCGTCGCGGGTGCAGGAGCAGTTTTGGACGGTGATGAGGTATTTGTTGTCCGGGCAGCCGGTGGGATAGTCGTTGGTCTTGTCGAAATAGGTCGGCTCCAAGGCGATGGAGGAGCAGGTTTCGTCGTTGATGATGAAGGCGTCGTCGTGGAGCACCTTGATCTCGTATTTGCCGTCATGCTTGGCGTGGGTGATCGTGGATTTGCCAGAGCCCGAGAGGCCATAGACGGAGGCGACGAACTTCTTGCCATTAGGCAAGGTGTATTCCTTTTGGCCACCATGGCAGGAGGCATAGCCATTACGGTTGGCGATGGCCCAAGCGATCGTCAACGTGCCCTTCTTATGCTCGCCGAAGTAACGCATGCCAAGGATGGCCGCGCAGTTGGTCGGGGTGGAGAAATAGGCGAGGCATTTGCCTTCGCAGATGTCGGTCTGGTCCGGGGCGCCTTTCCAGGCGGGGTCGGAGAAGATGTAGATATCCGGTTCCTTGCCGTCGCCGACGGGTTTGGAACGCTGGTACATCTTGTAGTACTCGTCGTTGATGTATTGGAAATTCAACAGCCAGTTATAGGCGATCATCTCGAATCCCTCGGGGATGAGAAGATGGGCCTTGACCATGAATTCGGGGTCTAAGCCAATATAGGCTTCCGCGTGATAGAGCTTGCGGAAACGGGTGTCATAGACGGCCTCCATGACCAATTTGTCCAGCCTGTCGGCGTCCACGCCGGGCTCGCCTTGGATGCGACGGGCGGCGGCATAACGGCCGGTGATGGCCCCGTCGTTGAAGAGCAAGACCTTCGCGTCGCGGTCGAGGCCGATCTTCTCCGCCTCGAAAACGGGCATGTCGGTGACGACGGTGCCGGGGGAGTTCTTCGCGAGCTCGTAGGCTTCCTTCAGGGAGTTGATCTTGACGACGTTATTGCCGTAAAAAGCAGCCTCGATGATGCTGCGGGTCTTGGAGAAACCGGGCTTTCCTTTGCCGATTTCCTCCGTTTTGTAGAATGCTTTGGTGGACATGTGTTGGGCTACCTCCTGACCTCTATATAGGTCCATGTGCCGATTTTTTGGCATTGTAGCACCTTTCGCGCGTTATGGGTGCGAAAATTTACGTTTTATCCTAGGGTGTTGCGCAAATTCCAGTTGTTCGTTTCTCTTTTCCCAATATTACTCACACAGCTGCTGTCTCACCCAAAGACTAAGCTATTCCCCCTATGCAAAAGTCTCACCTGGACCATGCGAAAATTGATACCGGCTAAGCATCGAGAAAACCTGTTAACCGAACCTTTGTTAAATGTATCTTTATCAAGTAAGAAACAACACCGCTTGAAGATCGAGAAAATTAAAGGGAAGTGGTTTTCTCTTTTTTGACTTTCTTGCATTCATCAAGGAAAAGACGCAAATCCCCCTCAATCCTTCGGCTATTGAAACAAATACACTGGTTGCCTTTCGAATAAATGCCTATCGAAAAAGAGATAGTAAAAGGCTTGCTGTCATCAATGAAGGTCTCCGAGTCGGAGAGATCAATTCTCACCTCGGAAAAAAGAACCCTTTGCACAACAAAGTTCGTGTCCAGAAAAATGCAAAAACACGTGCAACGTAGGGCGAGAGCAATAAGAAATGGACAGAATACCACGGCAATGATTAACAACTTGGTGCCCGCAGTTCCCCCGTCAAAAAACGTGAACCCGCCTATAGGAAGAAAAATGCCAAAAAATGAGGATAGCACAAGAAACGCGAACCCCGCGGTCGAATGGTGCAGGCCCTTGCGGTACCTTTTCACGCGCCAAACAGCGCAAAACACGTAAGCCAAAATTAGCATCGTCCCAAGCAAAAATATAAGGACAATATCAAGAATGATTTCAGGGTTGAAGGCATTACCACTCATAAGCTAAGAGGCCACCTGTCGGGCCAGTGGGCCGCGGGTGAGGTCGGGTTGGAGGAGTCGAGGGACCAGGACTCGGACCACGGCCCGCGCGAGTAGGAGGCCACCGCGAGGGAGAGGGCGGCATTGACTCAGGCGGAAAGGTTCTGCGATCCGACTCGGATAATGGGGTTTAGGTCATCCCTGGCCCCATTATGGGCGGGCTTGTAAGCGATGTAAATAGGAATAGTTTTGGACCTAGGTCAGCACGGTTTTGGGGAGCAACCGCACCACCGCAACGGCCAAAGCGACCTTGGCCAAATCAAAAGGGATATAAGGGACCACGGACACGAGCAACGTCGTTCCTAAGTCCCAGCCCATGTAAAGCATCATGAATAAGGTCCCGACGAAATACGCCACAGGCAAAAAACCGAG
>JAILIV010000047.1 GCA_024695105.1 Bacilli bacterium | reverse complement strand
TCGCGGAAGACGTCAAAACCGCTTTTCCCTGCCAGCGTCTCCGATCGGAAAATCCCCATGAACTCAGCGGTGTACCTAACGGCCTTCGGGGTAACGGACTTCACGTAAGGGCAAGACGAAATCAAAGCGATTTCCTCTGGGGAATACGATTTCCTGGACATAAGAAAACCTCCAATCACATTGTAATCGGAGGCAATCTTTAGGCCACGTTTTTTCTAGACTGTCCGAATTACGGGGTCCAGTTTATTGTAATGTGGCGTTTTTTCTTACTGTTCGTCGTCGAATTTCGTTTTGACGTTTTCCGGTTTGGTGTAGGCGTCAAACACTTCGGACAAGGGAATGTTGTCCACGATACGGGCGATGCACTCGCCAAGCATCCCCGCCAAGGAAATGACGCGGATGTTGGGGAGTTTCAGGAACTTTTTGGACAGGGGGATCGAATCGGTGACGATGACTTCCTCGAACGGCTTTTGCTTCAGCAAGTCGTAGCAGGGGTCGGAGAAGACGGGATGCACCGCGACGATGCGTACGCTTTTGGCCCCTTTCCCGCGGAGGGCGTTGGCGCCGAAGACCGCGCTGCGACCGGTGTCGATCATGTCGTCCACCATGATGCAGTCCTTGCCTTGGACATCGCCGATAATGGCCATGACCTCTGGCTCCAACGAGGAGGAGCGGCGCTTATCGATGATGGCGATGGGGCAATTGCCCAAGCCGCCTGCCAGATCGCGGGCACGCTTAACGCCACCATGGTCGGGGGAAACGATGATGAGGTTATTTAACTCTTCGGGGGTTAACCCTTTGTTGATGGCCGCGCCCAACAACGGGATGGCGGTCAAATCATCCACCAAGCAGCTGAAGAAACCTTGGATCTGGGCGGCGTGCAAGTTGACGGTGACCGCGCGATCCACGCCCGCGGTGGTGAGCAAATGGGCGACTAGGGCTGCCGTGATGGGTTGCCTCGGTTTGGCCTTGCGGTCCTGACGGGCATAGCCGAAATAAGGGACGATGAGATTGATTTCCTTCGCGGAAGCGCGCTTCAGGGCATCCACGAAGATTAAAACCTCCATGAGGTTATCGTTTACTGGCGGGCAGGTGGGTTGGATGATGAATACTTGCTTGCCACGGACGGTGTCGACGGGTTCAACCAAAACTTCACCAGATGGGAATTTCTGGACGTTGACGTCGCCGAGCTTTACGCCCAAATGGGCGGCGATGGATTCCGCGAGGGGCCGATTCGCCGAGAGGGAGAAGAGAACAGCGTTTTCAAGCATATGAATACCTCGCCCGCTATTATACAAGAATCGGTGATTGAACGGGGTATCATGTGCGCATATAATCCCAATATCTTATGAAGGAACTTGTTTTAAGCGAAGAAGATATTTCCGCTATCGTCCAAAGGCTGGGAAAACGGCTGACGGAGGATCTTGCGGATGAAAAAGTCCCTCCTGTTTTCGTTTGCGTCATGAAGGGCGCGCTTCCTTTCTTTGGCGACTTGATCAAGCAGGTCAAACGCGACATCGTTTGTGATTTCATTCAGCTAACCAGTTATAACGGTGGGCTATCCTCCAGTGGGACGGTTCGCATAGAAAAAGACATCCAGACGGACCTAGACGACCGCACCGTCGTCATCGTCGAGGATATCGTTGACACAGGGCTTAGCATGCAGTTCCTTTTGGAGCATATCAATTCCCGTTTCCATCCAAAACGGTTGCTTATTTGCGCGCTTTTCAACAAAGAAAAAGCCCGCAAGGTGCCGGTGAAGGTCGACTATACGGGCGTGGTTCTCAACGATACGAAGTTCCTGATCGGTTATGGGCTCGACTATAAGGAATTGTTCCGTAACCTTCCTTATGTCTGCGTCCCGACCGAAGAGGAAATCGCGGCGGTCGACGGGGATTAGTCAATCGTTCCGAAGATGCGGTCCCCAGCATCGCCAAGGCCGGGCAGGATATAGCAGTTGTCATTCAACTGACGGTCAAGCGCTCCAATGTAGAGAGGAATCTCCGGGAACGCTTTTTCAAATTTGGCGACGCCTTCGGGCGCGGCGATGGCGCAGAGGAAGCGGATGTTTTTCGCGCCGTGGCTCTTAAGTTGGTTGACCGCGTCGATGGCGGATCCGCCCGTGGCGAGCATGGGATCGAGGAGCAACACTTCCATGTTGGCGATGTTCTTGGGGAGACGGGAATAGTACTCGTGGGCGATGTGGGTCTTTTCGTCGCGGTACATGCCAATATGACCTGTGGGGGAGTGGGGAAGCAAAACGGAGATGCCATCGCTCATGCCCAAGCCTGCGCGGAGGATGGGCACCAGGCAGATGTTTTCCTCGTCGATGACGTTTTGGGCCGTCTTTTCTAACGGGGTCTCGACCTCGATTTGCTTGGTTTGGATGTCACGAAGGGCTTCGTAGGCTTCCAGTTGGGCGAGTTTCTTGATGGCCTCGCGGAACTCGGCGGGGCAGGTGTCCTTGTTGCGCATCTTCGCGATGAGATGGTCGACGAGGGGATGTTTCATGACGTGCGTGTTGGACATATGGTCTCCTTTCTTTAAAAAGAAACCCCGATTAACGGGGATACTTCACCAACGATTCGTAGGGTGCGTGTAGGTTGTTTTTCCCTTGGAGGGAGGTCAATTCGATGAGGGTGATGATCCCCACGACCTCCGCGCCCGCTCGGGTGAAGAGGGATTCGAGCGCTTGGAGGGTTCCTCCGGTGGCAAGGAGGTCATCGACGAGGAGAACCTTCGTCCCTTTGGAAACGGCGAAAGCCGGAATCTCGATCGTTGCGGTGCCGTATTCGAGGTCATAGGTGACCGATAGACGCTCGCCGGGGAGCTTTCCCGCTTTGCGGGCCATAAGGAAACCCTTGTTCATCGCGATGGCTAAAGGCGCACCGAAAAGGAAGCCGCGGGATTCGGGTCCGACGATGAGGTCGGGGGACCACTTCTCGGCGATTTTCTTCATCTGGTCGATGGTTTGCTTGAAGGCTTCGGGGTTCTCTAATAGAGGCGACACATCCTTAAACGATATTCCTTCGCGGGGGAAGTTTTCTTGGATGCGGACGTAATCTTCTAGTTTCATGGCCTCATGTATTTTACTCGCCCTGCTTTATTCTTGAAGAGGTTATTTTTATGAGTAAAATTTGCCCATGGGCAAAAAGAAGTTATCTCCTTTGGGACGCGTGAAACTCATGCTCGCGGTAGAGTATGGGATCTTCGTCCTCGTGTTCTTGGCTTTGGGCGTATTGTTCCTCACGGGCGTCATCGCCGTCGCCGAATGGAAACGTTATGTGTTCACGTATGTGACGCTTGTGGGTGGCTTGTGGCTGATCGCTGATTTCGTTTGGACGCTTGCCTCCAAAAAACGCCGATTGAGGCAATCCTTCCTCGATAAGTGCCTGTTACTTCCCGTCGGGCTTTCCCTGGTTGGATTTGATATCTACGCAATCACTCAGGGGTGCGCGGACACGTTACCGTACCGTTACGTGATTGGCGTGAATTTCTGCGTGCTCGCGGGCATTTACCTATTCCAGACCATATTCCATTATTTCTTCCCGATCCCCGCCGCGTTTGAAGCCGTGGCGGAATTAGAGGCCGAAGAGGCGAAAAAAGCGGCGGAACCCGCCGAGCAGACGCCGATTCTCCCTCCTGAGGACGAATCGAAGGAAGACTAGTTACTTCTTCTTTTTATCTGGGTTAGTCGGACGTAGCGGGTTCGGGATGATTTTTTGGATGCGTCCGTCTTTGATGATGAGCTCATCGCCCATGGCGTTATAGTATTTGCCTTCGCGTTCATAGGCGAAAAGAAGACCGCATCGAGGGCAACGGTCGTGCCTTCCGACGAACTTCTTGCCACAGCGTGTGCAAACGTATTTTTTCATCATGGTGATTGTAGCGCATCCCTAGGGTAAACGCACCGAAAAGGATAGAGGATAAGGCCATGAAAACGCTCGTTCGTTTTAGTCCGATTCCGCTTCTCCGCGTTCTTCAAAGAAGATGCGCTGTTTGATGAGCTGCAGTATCGTCACGGATAAGATAAGGAGATTTCCAATGCACAAGGCAAGTCCGAAGTACCATTCAAAGAAGAAAAACGAAAGGATGGAGACAAGCATTGCCGCGATGCCCATGAAAATGACAAACGTGGTGAAAGACCCCTTCTTGAATAACCCGATGATGCCGATGACGGCATGGGCGATCAATAAGAAGAAGCAAAGGATACGTGCGACGATTTTCGTTCCCTGGACGCCAGGGTTTTCATATAGGGCGGTGTCCCCGGAAAAAAGGAGGCGGAACTCGACGAAAAGAAAGGCCAGACTTAGGGCGATGACGACTCCGACCCCGATGCCGACGATGATTTTCTGCCAAAGTTTCGGTTTCATGCGGCCTCCTTGTAGAAAGCGTTGGCCAATTCCGTGGTGACGAAATCGGCGACCGTGATGCCCCGAAGGTCAAACGTGGATAGTTTGGATAAGAACCATGGATTGATTTCCTTGGCGACGCTTGGGGCGTAAGAAGGGGGGAAGCCACTCTCCAAATAGCCACTGAGGAAGTTGATTTTATACGTGGCGGAAGCGGCATAGCATTCGGTGATCGCCTGCTTCTTTTGGGCGATGCTTTGGACTTTGTATTCGTCTTGGATGAAGAAATCACCCATTTGGAACGTGTCGCTATTGGCCCATCCGTTAAAGGAGGGAACTCCAAGGGTTGAGGAAGAATAACGGGACAAAAGGACGATTTTCCCACGTGCCTGCCCTAAGGTGGCGGGCATGGCCGAATCCACGTACCACGCGTTTTTCTCGGCCACGTAGTCCTTGAGACGCTCTTCGAAAGTGGGGCTATTGGAATTGGCCTCATCCTTAATGGAAGCGAAGAGCACTTCCTTGGGATGGGCTTCAAGGAACTTTTCCAGAACGGAAACCGTTTCTTTGAAGGACTGCTTTTCATCGACGATGCCATGGCACGCCCTTAAGGAATTGCCCGATTCTTTGAGGCGAAGGTCCAAATAACGGACCCCTAGTTTCAATTGTTCATCCAGAGGCAGACTTTGGCATTGCCCGGCGAAGTCGCCGATGCCATATAAGGCCAAGGTATCGTGGGAGCCCAAAATGGAAAGGTCTTCGATTTTCGTCTCATCGGGTAAGGCGGTCATCCATTCTTGGTGGTCGCCTTCGGCGTGTTGCCCCAAGGCTCCGGTGAATCCCAAAACGCCGACGATCAAAGAAAGGGCGAGAACCCCCGCTCCGGTCGCGAATGCTGCCATTGGTTTGCTCATCCAAATCATTTTAGATAGAAGGTGTTCCGAAGGAAAGGGGGCAATAATTAGCACTCTAGTATTGAGACTGCTAAAAATGGGTATATCATATGGGTGGGATCCACGAAGATCCACATCGAAAAAACAGGAGGTAATGCATATGAATATCGAACAAGTACCCTCTTATGAAAACGACCCGGAAATCCTTTCTAAGTTTGGCCGGGATATCAATGACGCCGTCTCTAACGGCAAGATCGACCCCGTCATCGGACGCGATGAGGAAATCCGCAAAGTCATCCAGGTTTTGGCCCGGAAAACGAAGAACAACGTCGTGCTTTTGGGCGAGCCGGGCGTAGGCAAAACCGCCATCGTCGAAGGCTTGGCCGAGCGCATCGTCAAAAACGACGTACCCGCTTCGCTGCAAGGGAAGCATATCTTCGAACTCGACATGGGCGCGCTTTTGGCGGGCGCCAAATACCGTGGCGAATTTGAGGAACGCCTCAAGGCGGTGCTCAATAAAATCAAGGAATCCGAAGGCAAGATCATTTTGTTCATCGACGAGTTGCACCTCATCGTCGGCGCCGGTAGGGCGGATGGGGCGATGGACGCGTCCAACATGCTGAAACCGCTTCTGGCCCGCGGTGATATCGATTGCATCGGGGCGACGACGCTAAACGAGTATCGGCAATACATCGAAAAGGACCGCGCCTTAGAACGTCGGTTCCAGCCGGTCATGGTGGGGGAGCCAACGGTGGTGGACACGATTTCCATCCTCCGTGGCTTAAAGCAGCGATTCGAATCCTACCATGGCGTAGCCATCACCGACGGGGCCATCGTGGCTGCGGCCACTCTCTCCAACCGTTACGTGACCAATCGCTTCCTTCCCGATAAGGCCATCGACTTGCTTGATGAGGCCTGCGCGCTTATTAAGGTGGAAATCGAATCGATGCCCACCGAACTCGACGAGTCCAACCGTAAGATCCGCCAACTCCAAATCGAGAAAGTGGCTTTGTCCAAAGAAAAGGACGAAGGATCCAGAAAACGTTTGGAAGCCTTGGAAGCTGAGCTTTCCGCGGAGGAAGAGAAGTTTAAGAAACTCACGGACCGTTGGGAGGCCGAGAAGAAAGAAATCTCGGAGGCCAAACGCCTCAAGGCCCAATTGGAGAAAGCCCGCTTCGATCTCTCGGTTCGCTTTTCCGAAGGCGATTACAAGAGAGCCAGCGAGCTCCAATACAAAACCATTCCGGACTTAGAGAAACGCCTACGCGAAATCGAAGTGTCGGAAAAGGGCGCCCGCTTGGTCGATGAGGTGGTGGATGAAGAAGACATCGCCAAAATCGTTTCCAAGATGACCGGCATTCCCGTCTCCCGCATCGAAAAGGGCGACAAAGAGAAGGTGCTCGACTTAAAGAACACCTTGCAAGCCCGCGTCATCGGCCAGGACGAGGCCATCACGCTGGTTTCTAACGCCATCCTTCGTCAACGAGCCGGCATCAAAAACCCGCTGCGCCCCATTGGAAGTTTCTTGTTCCTAGGGCCCACGGGCGTAGGCAAAACCGAGGTGTCGAAAGCCCTCGCGGAAGCCTTGTTCGACGACGAGACCAACATCATTCGCATCGACATGTCCGAGTACATGGAGAAGTACAGCGTCTCCCGCCTCATCGGCGCAGCCCCAGGGTACGTGGGCTACGAAGAAGGTGGCCAATTGACGGAAAAAGTCCGCAGAAACCCGTATTCTATCGTTTTATTCGACGAGATCGAGAAGGCCGACCCCGAGGTGTTTAACCTATTGCTCCAAGTGCTCGACGAAGGACGCTTGACCGACTCGCAGGGTCGATTGGTCGACTTCCGAAACACGGTCATCATCATGACGAGCAACCTGGGTTCGCAAGCTTTGCTGCAAGGCCAGCGTCACGAGGTGGAGGCATTGCTCCGTCGCACGTTCAAACCCGAGTTCCTCAACCGTATCGACGAAATCGTTTACTTCAACCCGTTAGGAAAGAACGAGCAGCGGCTCATCGTGGAGAAAATGCTCCGCGAGCTCTCCACCCGTTTGGAGGAACAATACCTCTCGGTGCACTTTACCCCCGAACTAAGGGATTTCATCATCGAGCAAGCGTTCGACGAGGAGTTCGGCGCGCGTCCCATCAAGAGGTTCATCCAAGACAAGGTTGAGACCTTCTTGGCCGAAAAGATCATCCGTGGCGAACTTTCCACGGAGGTCAAATACACCCTTACGGCCAAAGACGGGCAACTCAGCTTGGACAAAGCCAACTTGAGCTAAACGACGAAAAAGCGGCACGTGCATGCATAATGGCGTGTCGCTTTTGTTTTTCTTAGGCGAGTTTTTCGAGGTTTTCCTTCAGCCATTCGTCGATGACGATTTTGGCGGAGGACATGTAGGGGGCGGCGATGGCGAAGCCTTCAAGAAGCGGGGCCTGAGGGGCCTCTTTTTGGATGGTCTCCAAGGAATAGAGGAAACGCTGTCCGCCATGAGTGACGAAGGGGATGAGCGTTTTGCCTTTTAGGTCATGGTCGCGGAGGAAGGATACGATCGGTCCGGGCAAGGTTCCCCACCAGTTGGGGTAGCCAAGGAACACGATGTCATAGGCTTGGTAGCCGTTGGGGCCATCGTTGATCAGCGGCGCCGCGCCGTCTTGGTACTCTTGGCGCGAACGGGCCAAGGTCCCTTCATAGGAACGGTCGTAGGGGATGAGGGGCTCGATTTCGAAAAGGTTCGCGTTGAATCCTTTTTCTTTGAGCGCTTCCTGAAGAAGCTTGGCGGCGATTTTGGTGTTGCCGTTTTCGCCCAAATCGACGATTTGGTCGTCCACGAGGTTTTCACCCCCGTGGGAGAAATAGGCGATGAGAATGTTTTTGGCCATGGGTGTCTCCTGTCGTAGCGTGCATATTTTAGAGCAAAACGAGCGGGAGTGCGCTTTTTCTCAACGCGTTTCTTAAAGAAATGCGTGCCACCCCCTTTGGAATGGCCCTATAATGTTTTGCATGAGCAAGATGGTGACGATTGACGTCCTGAAGGAGTCGCAACCGAGCCGGCCACGTCATTGGATTCCGGTTTTCGCGTTCCTCGCCTTTTTGATCAGCGCCGTCGTTGGGGTCGTTTATATGGCCCTCGTCATTCCGGGCGTCCCGTTTTTCGAATCCATCGTGGCGATGTTCCCCGCGATGTCCATTGAACTCAATGGCAAATCCTTTGAGCTCGTCTTCTTGCTGAAGATATTGTTCTTCCCGGCGGGCATCTTCCTTTTGTTCCTCATTTTCACGATCGTGGCGGTGCGCATTTGTATTTACCGCCATGCCTATTGGTGGCTAGGCGCCTTCATGCTCACCGCGATCATCGTCCAGCCTTTGCTCACTGGTTTCTGGGCCCTTTATTATTTGGTTCCCAACATGGATACCACCCTCGCAGGGATTCCAGCCCAGGTCATGGGAATCCTGTTGCAGGTCCATGGTTACATGAACTTCGGCATTCCTTTCCTGCATACCCTCTTCTGGCTGCTTTGCATGCTCTATAACGTCACCTATCCCTTGAAGTACAGCGAGATTTACGACTTGCGCTCCGCCCGGCTTGCCGCTTGTGGCAACAGTGATGAGCGCATCGAGTACAAGAACCGTTTCTACAACGATTACAAGAAAGGCAATTGGATTTCGATGATGCTGGACCTCCATTTCGAGTCCTTGGATCCGAAATCCACCAAGCCGATGCGCGAAGACGCCTTCGAGTTCCTGATCTATTACGCCAACATCTGTGACTCCAACGTGAACGAAGCCATATTCAAGCAATATGCCAGCCAGGGCCGTTACTACGAGTGCCGGACGCTTTTCCATGACGCATTGAAGAAGTCCGAGTCGATTGACAAAGGCGCGAAGGTCGTTTTGCCTCATTACGTCGCGCCCA
This sequence comes from Bacilli bacterium, assembly GCA_024695105.1. Taxonomy (GTDB): domain Bacteria; phylum Bacillota_I; class Bacilli_A; order RFN20; family CAG-826; genus Alloenteromonas. The sequence continues at coordinate 11,113 of JAILIV010000047.1, read as the reverse complement.
AAGCCAACAAGAAACCGGTTTTCGCGAAGAAGCCGTTGAAGTCGGAGACCCCGAAGCGCGTCGAGCCGCCTTTAAAGCCCGCCGCCTATAAGAAGCCTGCCAACTCCAGGGTGAAGACCTGGACCCCGGACGATATTTAACCCTTGTTGAAAAAAAGTGCCCCGTTGGGGCATTTTTCATCATGGGTAGGCAGCGCGTGCGCTAAGCATCCCAAAAGAGTAAAATGGTAAATAACCCCAAGGACGTCAAACCCTTTGCGACCAAAAGCCATGCATTCGATTCGTACGAAAACCACTTTGCTTAATACGATTGCCATTGGTGTCGCCATTGTCGTAACGACGGTTATCAGTGCGGTTTATACGGCCAAAACCGGTCATGAGAATGCGGAGCAGACGCTTTCCCTTCTTTGCCAAACCGCAAAGAGCAACCTCGAATACTCTTTTCAAAGCGTGGAGCAGTCGACGGACACGGTTTCTGGCTTGCTTGACGCCCATTTGGATACGTTGCCTGACGATTCCTTCGACGCGAGTTTTCCCAAGCACGTCCAAGAAGCCAAAAACGTGTTTGCAAGAGCGGTGGAGAACACCACGGGGGTGCTGACTTATTATTATCGTTTTGACCCAGAGATTACGGCGCGCACGGGCGAGGCAGGGTTTTGGTATACCAACCTCGATGGGGAGGGATTCGTTGAACACACCGTGACGGACATTAGCGACGATCAGTATGAATGCCGTTGGTTCTACGTGCCCAAAAACACCGGGGCGCCTGTTTGGCTCCCGCCTTATGTCACCGACAATTTGGACGAGTGCGTCATTTCCTATAACGTGCCCGTGTTCCGCAATGATACGTTTGTTGGAGTGGTGGGCATTGAGATCAGTTACCAAACCCTTGGAAAGCAAATCGAGAATATCCATTACCTAAAGTCTGGGTTTGCCTACATCGTCGAAAGCCAAAAAGGGACCATTGTCTACCATCCTTACATCGATATTCTGGGGATGCCGGAGGAACAACGCCCATTGACGCCTCCCGAATTCGTTACGGGCTTAAAGAGTGATTTCCATCATATTCAATATGTGTATGAGGGCGTGCATAAACACGCGCATTGGGAACGCTTGAGCAATGACATGAGCGTCGTCGTGGCGGTTCCGTCTTCGGAAGTCAACGAGACGGGCATGATCATCGTCTCCCAACTTTGCATCGCCTCGCTGGTGGTGATGGCCGTCTTTGCCGTCATTACGGTTTTGTCCATGCGTAAGCTCACGCGTCCGCTAAAAGACCTGACTGAGGCCGCAGAGCGGATTGACCAAGGGGACTATGACATCCAATTGGCGTATGACAAAGACGACGAGATCGGCGTGTTGACCGGAACCGTCTCCCGCCTCGTTGACCACTTAGGGGGTTATATCCAGGATTTGAATAGTTTGGCGTATGCGGACGCGCTTACTTCGGTCCGCAACAAGAGTGCCTACGACGAGGACTTGGCCCAAATCCAAGCCCGCATCGAATGTGGGCAAGAGGGCGTTGAATTCGCCATCGCCATGTTTGATTGCGACGACCTAAAGCTCATCAATGACACCTATGGGCATGACAAAGGGAACATCTATCTGAAAAACAGCAGCACCCTGATTTGCTTGGTGTTCTCCCATAGCGACGTCTACCGCGTCGGTGGGGACGAGTTCATCGTGATTCTCCAAGGCGAGGATTACCATAACCGGGAGAAACTAAGGGAAGACTTCTTGCGCAAGAGCGCGGATATATGTTCTTTTGCCAAACAGGAATGGGAGCAAATCCATGTTTCCGTTGGAATTGCTTCCTATGATCCGACACTGGACGAATCCGCCGCCAGCGTGGAGGTTCGCGCCGACCAGTTGATGTATGAGAACAAGCGCGCGAGAAAGAAAAACAAAAAGTAGGAAAAGAAAACGCCGAGTTCCCGCATAAACCTGCAATATCGGCGTTTTTTCGTGGATTAGGCGAGTTCTTTTTCGAGCTGGTCCACCAAGGATTCCATGCGCCGCACGACGGCCATGTAGGGCTCCTCGGTGGTGAGGTTCACGCCCGCCCTTTTCACCTGCTCGACCGGATAGTCGCTGCCACCGGATTTGAGCAAGTCGATGTATCGGTCAAAGGCGCCGGGCTGTTTGTTCTTCACGCGCTCATAGATAAGCATGGAGGAGGTGAAACTCGTCGCGTATTGGTAGACGTAGAAGGGAGAGTTGAACAAGTGGGGGATATAGGCCCAGACGAGGGGCTTGAGCTTTTCCTCGGCGATGTCGATGCCATAGTACTGGGTATAGAGGTCCTGCATGACCTGATTGGCCACTTGGTAGTTGATGGGTTCGCCCTTTTCGGCCTTTTCCGCCATCAAGAGTTCGTAATGGCCGAACAGGGTCTGGCGGTAGAAGGTGGAGACGATCTCATCAATCGCTTTCTGGAGTAGGAAGATGCGGTCGTCCTTAGAGAGGTCTTTCGAGCCAAGGAGGTAATCCAAAAGGTTATGCTCGTTGAAGGTCGAGGCGATTTCGGCCACGAAGATGGTGTAGTCCTGCTTTAACGTGGGTTGGCCTTCCTCCGAATAAAGGGTGTGGATCGAATGGCCCGATTCGTGGGCGAGGGTGAAGACATCGTCTAGTTCCCCGACAAAGTTGAGGAGGATGAACGGGTGGATGTCATAGCCACCGTTAGAATAGGCGCCGCTACGCTTGCCTTCGCCCGGATAGACGTCGACGTAGCCTTCCTTAGTGACTTCACGGGCTTTTTCCTTGAAGTCCTGGGGGAAGGACTCAATGGAGTCGAAGAAAAGTTGCTTCGCCTCTTCGTAGGTATAGTGTTTCTTCGCTTCGGCGAGGTGAAGGAAGCGATCGTAGGAGCGATGTTTCTCCAAGCCAAGGGCCTTCCGACGCAACTCGATGTATTTCTTTAGGGGAGCGCTATGGGTGGAAGCGATGCGGACGAGGGTGTGGAACACTTCCTCGGGGATTTTGTTTCCGGAAAGATGGGACTCCAAAATGGATTTATACCCGCGGGCGCGCACATCCGCCAATTGGGTTTGCAAAGTGAGGTTATAGATTTCCCCGTAGGTGGATTTGTGGGCGTCGTAATAGGAATAAAGGGCTTCGAAGATGGCCTGACGGTCCTCGGGCTTTTTGGCCTCTGATACCAAAGAGGTCCAGTTGGCTTGGGTGACGGTGACTTCTTCCCCTGTGGAAAGGGTGATGGTGCTTGGCTTGCCATCGGCGGTGGTGAGCTGCCCATAGAGGTTGCGCGCCGAGCCCGACAGGGGGATGAAGCAACTAAGCAAGGCTTCCTCTTTGCCCGAAAGGACGTGGGAAGCTTCGTTGAAAAGCTTCTCCATTTGGAAGGAATACTCCTCTAACTCGGGGTGAGAGGCGAGAAAGGCGTCCATTTTCTCCTTGCCTAACGCGAGGATCTCCGGCGCTTGGTAGGAGATGGCTGCGCTATATTGTTGCAGGGCGATTTGCACCTTCATGAGGTCTTGGGCGTTATTCACGTCCTTTTTGTTCCGGTCGGAACGCATGGAGGCGAAGTAGTAGCAACGCACCAAAAGCATGTTCGCTTTCTTGTCGAGCTTGAGGAACTCGGTGAGGGATTCTTCCTCCCCGAGCTTGCCTTGGTAACCCGCCAAGACGGGGATGAGTTTCTTAAACTCTTCTAGGGTATTGAGGAACTCTTCTTCGCTTTGGAAGAGCGTGGAGAGGTTCCAGACGTGTTCGGCCATGATTGGTCCTCCTAATTGAGATGTAGTTTATACGTACGCGCAAATGAATCAAGGGAAGTGCGTAAAGCCTAAAACTTGAAAGCGGCGGTGGCTCAGGCGATAATGCCCCCGATGCAAAAGAACATCCTGGCGTTAGATTTGGGCAAAGGCAGTTTGGGCATGGCCATCTCCCGTAGTGGGCTTTTCGTGACGTTATTGGAAAACGCGCGCTTTCCCGCGGGGCATTTTGAAGGCGCTTTGTCCGCGGTGCGCCGCGTCTTTGAACGGGAAACCGTGGAGACGATCGTCGTCGGGTTGCCCCTTTTCCCTTCGGGAGACCCCTGCGAGATGACCCCGATCGTCGAAAAGTTCGTGCGCAATCTCGCGGAAGCATACCCCAATCTTCCCATTTTCACCCAAGACGAGCGCAACTCCACCGTGGAGGCAAGCGCCTTGTTGCACGAGCAGGGAAAGAACGCGAAGAAACAGCGTTGTATCATCGACTCCGCCGCGGCGGGGGTCATCCTAAAACGTTATTTGAAATCCATCGGACAGGACGATTAAAAAGAAAGAGAGGTATCCCATGGGCGAACTACGGATTATCAAGGTCAAGCAATCCGTCTTGGCCAATAACGACCTTCGGGCGGAAAAGCTGCGAGGCGAATTGAAGGAGAAGGGTGTCTTTTTCCTTAACGTTATGTCTTCACCTGGTTCTGGGAAGACCACGTTGTTGGTAAACCTCATCAATAAATTAAAGGAAAATCTGCGCGTGGGCGTCATCGAGGCGGACATGGATGCCGACGTGGACGCCTCCACCGTGACCGAAGCCACGGGGGTGCGCACCATTCAGCTCCATACTTCCGGGGAATGTCACCTCGACGCGAAGATGACCAGCGAAGGCATCGCCGCCCTAGGGACGGAAGGGCTCGATTTGGTCATTTTGGAAAACATCGGCAACTTGGTGTGCCCCGCCGAATTCGACACGGGAGCCAGCATGAACCTCGTGTTGCTTTCGGTGCCCGAAGGTGACGACAAGCCATTGAAGTACCCACTAATGTTCACCCGTGGCGACGTGTTCGTCTTCACCAAGATGGATGCTTGCGTCGTCTTCGATTTTGACGTCGAAAAAGCGGAAAAGCGCATTTTGGCCCTCAACCCGAAGGCGCGGTTCTTCCCCGTCTCGGCGAAAAAGGACGAAGGGGTCGCGGAATTGGCTTCCTTCTTATTGGCTGAAGTCCGTTCCTACCAAGGAAAATAGGTTTTCAGTGACGAATTTCCCTACTGTTTTTCAGCATCTTTACTTCTAGGATTTTGCAATCATATGTCCCATTGCATGGGCATTTTCCCCAAAGCGATTGAAAAAGACCACGTTTTTGGCTATACTATTTATATAAGGCGACACTTATAGCGAAAGGAGGAGCACATGTACGACATCGGCACTTATGTGTTTCACACCCACTGCGGCGTGTGCAAAGTCCAAGCGATCGAGCCTCTTTCCGGAGATGATTCTGGCGCGCTTTACTACGTCCTCACCCCTTTCCACGGGGACGATAAGAACAACATCGTCCGCGTTCCGGTGGAAAACCCCGCCTCTCTTCGCCGTCCTTTGACCAAGGAACTCGCCCTGGACTTGATCCACAATTGGCCCAACGTGGGCGAGGATCTCTACATTTCCGATTCGAAAGCCCGAAAAGTCGCCTATGACACCGCGCTTCGTTCGGGCTTCGTGGAAGATTTGGCGACCTTAATGGAGGGCGCGCTGCAACGCAAGGCGCGCGACGGGCATTTGAATTCGATGGACGCGCAGTTCGTCAACCGCGCGATGCCCATCGTCTATGGTGAGCTTGGATTCGCGTTGGAGATTCCCGTCGAGGAAGTTCCAGAATTCATCCGGAAAAACGCCCGCAAGAAGTAACGGACAAAAAACTCCCAGTCGATTGGGAGTTTTTTTCAATGTTTAATTCGCCTTAGGCTTTGAAGGCGCGGTAGGCACCGTAGAATCCGAGCAAGCCAGAGAGGAAGCAGAAGACCGCGGTGAGGATGTTGCCCACGCCGCTGACGACGGTTTCCGCGATGGGGTTGACGGTGTTGACGCTAAGGAACAGATTGGGGGCGAGGAGCCAAAGCACGCCCGCGACGACGATGGCGACTCCGCCAACGCCAAGTCCGACCATTCCGACTTTGCCGGGAAGGATGGCGCCGACAAGGATTAAAACCGCGGCGACGATTTGGAGGACGAAGGCCACGATGAGGCCCGGAACGGCATTAAAGCCTTGCGCTCCGAACATGACGTCGTAGCAACTACCCAAGGTGGAGGGGTGGTTCGCCGGGGAGTCGGAGGGTCCGAAGCACGTGGCGAAGAGCACGAAGATGGTCACGACAGCGAGCACGCTGGAGATGACGCCGATGATAATGTTGATTTTGCGATCGTTCATAACTAAAACCTGCCGTGGATAAATATACCCTCCCGATACGCAATGGGCAACATTAGAGTTCTACTCTATTGGACTTCCCATTTTCCACTTTGGAACGGATAATAAGGGACATGGGAAAGAAACTTTGGCTTTTTGCTTTGACTGGTGTCGCGCTTTGCGCCTTGGCGGGCTGCAAGGGCGAGGAAGGGAATTACTATACCATCGACGTCTATAGCGACTACGAGGGTATGGAGGCTGACCTTGAGACGCTTGGCACGTACCGGAAGGAATCCGCGACGAAGGTGGGCGTGTGCTACGCCTTGAAGAACAAGAAGGCCAACGTCGGGGGCATCCAGTCCTACAAGGATTCCTCGGGCAAGGATTATTCCTACCGCAATTCCCGTCGTGTGCCGCTTAAAGGGCATTCCTACAAATTTAAGGAACTGAAGGGTTTTTACGAAGCGTCGAAACCTATTGATTTGAATGAAATCACCGCAAACTGCGCCATTTTTGCGACGTTTGATTTGACGCCGCGCACGTATCTTGTCTCCGTGAAAGACGCATATAAAGGCGATTATAAGGACTTTGGCGAATTCCTCGCTTTCGGCACGAAAGTCCAAGATAACGAGAAACTTTCCGAGGCGCTGCTTGACTTCCCCGTCCATGATCCTTCCGCTGATCCGGAAGATCCGGGCACCTGGCGTGATCCTTATTACGCGGACTATAAGCCCGTTGGCTGGAACGTCTACGAATATGATGACGAAGGCACCGTCGTGACTTACCCTGGCAAGGAATATACCGATGACCAAGGGAAGCCCGTGACGGACTTCTTGGCCTATGACGCGGTGGACGCCATCAAGGCTTTTGCCATCCAAGGGAAAACGACGTTCGCCCCGAAATACGATGATTCCGCCAAAAAGAAATACGAAGTGACGATTTCCTACCAACTTCGAACCCTGACCGGATATGAGCTTAGCGGGAAAGCCCTCTATGCTTATGCCGATTTGCCCGGGGCGGAGACTTTGCCTCAAAAGAAGACGGTCGAATATGGAAAGGGATTGGACCTTTCGGGCGAGGATTTCAAGCTCGCCTCCTATAAGGTGATCGGCAACGGCAAAGACGGAAACCCGGACCGTTATGATCTTACTGACCCCATGCTTCCGCCCGTTTTGAAGGAAGCTTACAAGGATGGCACCGGTGAGACTAAATATCGGGGCGTCGCCATTGACTTCGACAGCATCCGCTATAACTGCGCGATTACCTTGCTCTATGAGCGGGACATCTCTTACACCGTCAAGTTCCATAACGACCCCACGAACCCTTCCGATCCTGCCGTTTCGGTGAAGGTGCAGGCGCTCACCGACGCGACCGCGCCCGATCTTGTAAGTACCCCCGCGGGCTATGTCTTTGCCGACGAATGGACCAAGACGAAAGGGTCCACGGAGACTTATTCCCTCGAGAAAATCGGGGAAGACGTGGATCTTTATCCGATCCTCATTCCTGAGAAAATCGTGAATGCGAGCAACCTCGAATTCACCGCGGATTTGGACCATCACGGCTACAAATTGACCAATGTCGAAAACGTCGTCGCGAACTATGTGTTGAACGAAGAGAAGTTCGCCGCCGAGTTCCCGGAACGCTTCCCGTTCAATTCCATTGAGACCTTTGGGGACGCGAAGAAGTCCATTACCAGCGTGACCCTTCCCGCCGACGTCCATTACGCGGACCATGGCATGTTCGCCTTGTTGGAGAATGTCGTGACGTTGAACCTTAAGAAGAGCAAGCTGGAGACGCTTCCCGCCTATTCGTTCCAAAACCTCAGCGCCCTAACCACCATTTCGCTTCCTTCGACGCTTCAGACCGTCGGAACGGAGCAATTCCGTAACTGCACGTCGCTGACGACCATCGAAATCGATCTGACCGAAGCGGAAGTCGCCGAACGGGATTTCGCGGACCACTGGGCGAGTGGGAAAACGGTTACCTACAAGGCAGCTGCTTAATCCTTAATCCAAAGATAAAGAGGGGCACGTCCCCTCTTTTTTATACTTCCGCGGATTGGATTTTGTTTTCTTTGGCGTAACGGATGGCAAGCCAGACCGTTGGAGCGATGGCAAGTAGACACGCGGCCATCGTCACGATGAACATGAAACGGTCCGGCGTTTTGGAAGTGGTGCCTGTGGCAGGGTCATAGACTTCCTCGGTTTGAAAAGAGAACAAGGACAAGTTCGAGCCCACCACCATGGGAATCATGACGACGAACACCATGCGGACGGATTGGAATGCCCCAACATCGTTTTCAGGGGTGAAGTCGCGGATCAGCGCGCCCAAGGCAGTGGTGCCCACCAAATAGCCCGCGATGAGGGCGGTTCCCGCCGCGACGTTTCCCGCGAAGGAAGAATCCGCTACGAGGAATAACGCTAAGGCTCCACCAAACATGACCCCGATGGCGGGGAAAAGGACTTTGATCTTGCCGATTTTGTTTAGTAACGCCCCGACCAAGACAACGATGAAGGTCGCGATGCCAAAGATGATGCCTAAGGCCATGATGAAGTCCATGCCTTCGTGTCCCATGAACGGAAGGTTTTGCATGTATACCAAGATGTAGGGCATGAACGAATCGACGCCGATGTTGAAGCAAAGGAAGGCCAACAAAGCGATGTAAAGGAGCGGATGGGCTTTCACCGTTTTGGGGAAGAAACCTTTGACCATGTGCTTGAAGTAGTGGTCTTCGCGGTTGGGTTCGATGTGGTCCTTGGGAAGGAGGAAAAAGGATACGATACCCACCACAGTCGTCGCGATGCCAAATATCAGGAAGAAAATGAGCCACGGCTTCGAAACTTGGTTGGCCCAGTCGACGTTGGGGATATCCCCTTGGGTGCCCGGAATGCCTAAGCCCATGCCCACGCCGAGAAGGACGGCCAAGGCAAATAACGGCATCACGGACAGGATGGATTCCACGAGAGGCCGGTTCTTTTCGTTGGTCTCGTCGGTGACGTAGGCGTTGAACGCCGCGTCGTTTGCGGTAGAACCAAAGAAAGTCATCAGGCAATCCACCAAGACGTTCATGACGCCGATTAGAATCAATGCGGACTTTAGGTCGCCTCCTGCCATGTTTTGCATATTCGTCAGGGACATGACGCCGAAAAGGAACACCGTGACGCCCCAGATCGTGTAGCCTAACGCGATGAATATCTTCCGTTTCCCGAGCTTGTCGCTGAGGGCCCCAATGAAGAACGTCGTGAGGGTGGCCACGACCGCGGATGCCGCCGTCATCCATGTGATGTGACTCGCGTCATGGGATTGGGAGTACACCCAAAGATTGATGAAGTTGTTCTCGATCGCCCAAGCGATTTGGCCAAAAAGGCCGATGAGGATGATGGCGAACCATCTTCTTGCCCCCAAGGATTTGCTTTCGTTGCTCATGACCTGATTATAGACCCTCGGAAGAAACGTCGAGGATGGTATAATCAATCCTGAGGAAACAAAGATGGATTGGACCCTTATTCCCGTCGTGAGTTATGTCTTTTTCGGCCTATTCGTGGTGGCGAGCATCGTGCATTTGGTGTTTTGTTACATCGAGTTTGAACTGGCTCGGAAAATCACGAAGTGCATGACGACGGGCATGTTGGCGGTGGCGGTCATATGCGCCATTCCCACCCAGCCATTGGTGTATTGTGGGTTACTATGTGGCCTTGCTGGCGATGCGTTTTTGCTTAAGAAACATAAAGTGTGGCCATTCGCCTGCGGGATGATTTCCTTTTTGCTGAGCCACGTCCTTTACATCGCGGGTTTCATGGTCGTGTGCGGTCCACTTCATTGGGCCTATTACGTGGCCAGTGGCCTATATGTGGTTTTGTTCCCTTTGCTCACCTACCATTTTGGGAACACCATCGTCCATCAAAAGCACCTCGCCTTTGGCGGGGTTTCCTATTTCGGCTTCCTTAGTTTGGACTTAATCTGGGCGATCATCGCCTGTTGCAATGGCCATGTGAACTATTGCTTGCTGTGTGTATTCGGGGCGTTGAGTTTCATCGCAAGCGACGTGTTCCTTGCGCGCACGTTATTTAAGAAAGACGTCAAAAGGCGCGACTTCTTCATCATGGCGACTTATCTTGTCGCCCAAGGGCTCATTTGCACGGGCTTTGTGATGACCTTCCTTATGCGATAGCGAGGAAGATCTTCAGTTTCTGGATCGCCTTGGCCCTATGGCTATAGGCGTTTTTCGTTTCGGGGTCGGCGACGCCGAAATCCACGTCGGCCTCGTCGCAATGGAAGATGGGGTCATAGCCAAAACCATGGTCCCCGTGGGGCGATTCCAAGATGCGGCCAGGGCAATCCCCTTCGAAGTAAAGGGGTTTGGCGGAGGCGTTTTCCAAATAGCAGATGCAACAGTGGAAGTGGGCTGAGCGGTCCCTTCCATCCAACTGCGTGAAAATGTCCTTGTAGGCATTGGGGTAGCCACCCCGTTCCTCCGCGAAGCGGGCGGAATAAAGACCGGGTGCGCCATTCATCGCATGGATCTCCAATCCCGAGTCATCCGAAAGCACGGGGAAGGGGACGATTTCGCAAAACGCCTTAGCCTTCAGATAGGAATTCTCCCGGTAGGTCGTTCCGGTTTCTTCCACGTCCAAGTCGACGTTGAGGTCGGAGGGTGAATAGATCACGAACCCCATGGGGGCGAGGATCTTCCGATACTCCTCTAATTTTCCTTTGTTATTGGTGGCGAGGCAGATTTGTTTGTTCATACCCCAAAGGTTAATCGTTCCGTTTCTCCCTTTGAAGCAAAAACGAAAAAACCTGACGACGCGCGTCAGGATTTTGTTCCATTTTTGGAGCAAGCGACGGGAATCGAACCCGCGTGACCAGCTTGGAAGGCTGGAGTTCTACCATTGAACTACGCTTGCGCTTGGCGGACCATACGAGATTCGAACTCGTGATCTCTTCCGTGACAGGGAAGCATGTTGGGCCGCTACACCAATGG
>JAILIV010000029.1 GCA_024695105.1 Bacilli bacterium | reverse complement strand
GAAAACGCCACGCATCGCTGCGTGGTGTCACTCGGCTTTCCGATTTAACGTCCTGTATAGCTCCAATTTTGACGGGGCATTTCGTATCCGAGGTTTACCTCGTGGGAGATCCCAACCAACCACTCACCCGAAGGTGATCGCCCCTTACCACCCAGGCGCTTGACCGCCGTGGCATTCAGAGACAAGTTTTTCGTTCTGCGGTGTACCGCTGAGAAGAGCTCTTATCTTCCTAGGCCCGCCCCAGACCAACGGCCTTGACGGGTCTCGATCCTAGCTGCCGGTGGCTTCCTTCGATCACCGGTTTGCTCAGACCACGTTCCGACTTCACGAGTTGCAGGGTGAAACGACTTCCTATGGGGACTTGCGTCTCCATTCTCACTCGGGCCGTAGCCCGAGCTCGAGGCTTTTCCAGCGGTTTACCGCGCGCCGAGCCTCTTTTGGCACCGTCCTGGTTATGAATTCCCAGGAGTTTTCGGACAAACCTGCTTGGCCAAAGCCCAACCGATCCGTTCGCAGTCCCCATTTCGGTTTCACCGACGGAGGGACTTCCGCCATGCCCCTTAGGGCATTACCGTTTCGCCACAACCACCCGGTAAGAGGAGGCGCTAGCGGACGGAGTGGAGATTTCGCGGTCTACCGAAGCCTTTCCACGGGGCTTGGGGTCTTTCTCCCCTGCGGGCATCACTGCCCATCCGCGCGTTTTCTGCTCCCGGTTCTACCGAGCGGCGGTACGGATTCCGCCGCGGACATCGGCTTTCGCCGCAGCCCGTCTACCTGTTTTCCCACCGACTCACGCCGAGGTTTCGCAAGGGCCAACCGATCAGATCCTATCTGGCGGAGAGGCTGCTCCGCGAGAAGCCTTACGACTTCCCTTGGGCGGTTTGCGCGGTGATGGGCCACGGTCTACCGTCATCCTTGGTCTTTCTGGTCTACCAGAGGGAGGCAGGATTCCTCCAGGGGGTTACCCTCTCGCCCGGTCCTCCGCTTTCGCAAGCGACACTAGGGGCATCGGCGTCCGTTTCCCGTGCACGGGGCAGCGCGCCGAACGCTGCGGGGGTCTCTGACGAAGGTCAGCCAACCCTGCTCGCGGATATTCCCATTTCAGGGCTTTCCGCAGTCCCCTCTCTCCTAGATTCACTAGCCGCCAGGGTCTTACTTCGGCGGTGGCGTCCCCTGCCTCAGGCAGGGAGCCCTTATCGACCGCATCCTCCCGCTGGCATCTCAGCCGCGGTTTGCTCGATCGCCCTCCCATTCATCGGTGTACCGACAGGCGGAGTTTTCCCCAGCGTCCCGGGCTTCAAGCACCCGGAGCGCCTAACCTCTTTCGAGGCAGCAGACCTTTGAGGAAGCAAGCTTCCCTAGGGGCGTCTTTTGCGTTCCCCTCATGTTAGTTTTACTAACATGGTTCAGCGGTTTCGCTCGGTTTTGCAACCTTGCGTTCCCCGCGGAACACATAACTATACGCGCCTATTTGGACTGTGCAACACTTTTTTTTACTTTTTTTTGAAATTTTTTTGTAGATATCTATAGATATCTAAATTTTTGAAATTTCTTCAAAAAAGTTTTTGGGAACGTAAAAAGGGCCATTTCTGACCCTTTCTAGTGGTTTATGAAGGCGATTATTCCGCTAAGAGGAACGCCTTATAGCCCAAATAGGCTTCATAGACATCCACTTTGGAAACAATCTCCATCGGCGCGTGCATGTTATGGACGGCGATGCCGGCGTCGATGACGTTCATGTTGTAGTTACCAAGGATGTAGGCGATGGTGCCACCGCCACCTTGGTCCACTTTGCCTAATTCCGCGTTCTGCCAGTGGACGTTGGCCTCATCCATGGTCTTGCGGATCCAGGCATAGTATTCGGGGTTGGCGTCATTGGAACCCGACTTCCCGCGCGAGCCCGTGTACTTATTGAATACAAGGCCCTTGCCAAAGTAGGCGGCGTTCTTCGGATCATTGACCGAAGGATAAAGGGGGTCATATCCGGCGGAGACGTCGCTAGAAAGCATTTTGGACGCCTCGAAGATCAAGCGCGTCGCGTAGAAGGGATGGGACTCGCCCAAAAGGGAAGCGATCTTGGTCACCGTATTCTCAAAGAAGACGGAATGAGCGCCCGTCGCACCGACGGAACCGATCTCTTCTTTATCCACGAGTATGCATACACACGTATGCGCGGGTTTATCTATATCTAATAAAGCCTTAAGGGAGGTGTAGGCGCAGACGCGGTCATCATGGCCATAGCCCGCGACCATCGAACGGTCTAAGCCATAGTCGCGCGCTTTGCCAGCGGGAACAACTTCGATTTCCGCGGAAACAAAGTCTTCTTCCTCCACGCCATATTTTTCCTTAAGGATGCGTAAGACATTGGCCTTGACCGCTTCCTTCTCTTCGCCATCGACGGGGATGGAACCAAGGGAGACGTCCAAGTCCTCGCCCTCGATGACCTTGGCCCCGGGTTTTTGGAGCTGGTCAGCGGAAAGATGGATCAAAAGATCAGTGATGCCAACAACAGGATCATTCTCGTCTTCTCCCACGTGCACCTCGACGGTCGTTCCGTCTTTCTTGCACACGACGCCATGAAGGGCCAAAGGGATGGTGACCCACTGGTACTTCTTCACACCACCGTAATAATGGGTGTCGGCTAAGGCAAACCCTTCCTTTTCATAGAACGGGTTCTCCTTTAAATCCAAACGAGGGGAGTCGATGTGCGCCCCAAGGATGCGCAATCCTTCCGCAAGTGGGGAAGAGCCGATGATAAAGGCGGCGATGTTCTTGTTTTTGTTTACGAAATAGACCTTATCCCCAGGGGCCAGTTTGGTCTTTTTCTCAATGGGCGAGAATCCCGCTGCCTGGAGCAGCTTTACGGCTTCGCGCACCGCGAGGCGTTCCGTCTTGCCCAAAGAAATGAATTCTTTATAGCCCTCGGCGAATTCCATGACCGGCGCGAGGTCTTCATATTTTTTCCATGCGTTTTCTCGATACATATGGTTTTCCTCCGCGAAGAATATAAGTCCCAAACGAAAAACGCGCAACGAAGGTGCGTATTTTTCTGAGCAGATTTAAAAGAATCTTCGCAAATTCGCCTAATTATTTTGGATTTTAACAGGGCAATCGTAGTGGTGAGGATCTTCCAGTTCTTTTTGATCGGGGTGTTTTTCCGCGTATTCGGCGTAGGAATAATCCTGCCCAAATTTCGATAGAACCTGTTCCCAGTGCTCGTCTAGCGTAGACACGTCAAACGCCACGACTTCATAGCTTGCGCGGGAAGTTAAGAACACGATCATCATCGGGAAGTTAACGCCTTTGATCTCTTTTAGGTTTTGCCACCCGCTCCCCTCAAGGCCTTTTGGATTAGCCTGAGAAGCGAACTTTTTCAGTGTGGATTCATTATCGAAATACAAAACGTACTTGATGCATCGAAAAGGCATCGTGTTCCCTTTGATGCACCCCGCAAACGAGGGAACGATCGGGGTCCCAATCGGCGTATTGGGAAAGTCCCACGCCTCCCTGCGAATGGAGATGAGTACCTCATTGCAAACATCCACGTTTCCATAGCCTTTGTTGAATAACGTCGCCGTGGGCCGATACTCGTCATACATTGGCCGATACACTTCAAATAAATGAAGGTTCTCAAAGAAGTACAACCGTTTGTCCCAATCCTCGGCGTGGTCCAAGATTTGGCAGAAGTGCTTATAGTCCTTCGCCTTCTCGAACCGCATGGCCATCTCACGAAGCGTTTCCCCAATGATGGCGAGACGCTCCTCCCCGTCCAATATGTCGCTCGGCAATGCGACAAGGGAGAAATAATCCGGCGCGGCCTTGATAAAGGAATCGGAATGGCAAACCTGCAATCCTTCCGTCACATTCGCGGTGCCGTTAAGCAACCCATAGGAAACGCAAAAGAAAGCGATGGTTTTCTCTTTTGTCCAAGCTTTGTAAACGAATCGATCCGAGTAAAAAGAAAGCGTGACGTATGCCAAAGGGTAATCCACCCTCTCATAACGAAGCGGTCCTTTGAATTTGTACTCGCGGAGAAGATCCCCTCTGGAAATAGTCATGGTTCGGGACAAAACCTTTCACACGAATAGTACCATCCCGTAGACAACAGGATAAGCGATAACGTTAAACGTTACTTCTTGGGCCAAACAAAAGTGCAATTAAGGTCGTTCTCCCCGTTGTCCACCAAAACGTCTTGGCCAGACATCGAACGATTCGTCAAAGTGAGGAAAATGACCCAATCGGCGACTTCCTCTAGGCTCATCCATTTCTTTAAAGGGGTGGCTTTCATGATCTGTTCCCAGCATTCTGCGTCTTCCATCACGGGAGCGTTGGACTCCGTGAGCACTCCGCCAAGAGACAACGAGTTTGCCACCGCGCCATAAGGGGCTAAGCGTACGGCAACGTTTTTCATATAGCCCACAAGTCCCGCTTTCGAGGCGACGTAAGCGGGGAACTCAAAGCCACTGCGAGCGGAAGCGGAAGCGTTAAAAAGAACGGAGCGGATGCGAGGCTGGAACGCATACTTCTCCGCCACGTTCATCGCGCCTTGAAGATTCACCCCAATATCATCTTCGCCGTTCTGCGTGCCTGCATTGGAGACCAAAACCTCCACACTGAGGATCTCGGGCAACGAAGAAACGTCACGAACATCCGCGATGTAATGGTGATAATTCGGATGACCGATATTACTGGGAAGCACGTCGATGCCGTGCACTTTGTGTCCTAGAGAAAGGTAGCGTTCCGCAATGGCTTTCCCAATGCCCTTCGCGGTTCCGGTGATTAAAATTTTCATTCCACGTGCCCCTGCTTTTCACGTTGGAATTGGAAATAGGCTTCCCCTACTCCTTGTTTTTTCCACGCCTTCGTCACGGCGTAGCCAATGGGGGAGAAAACCACTTCCAGAACAAGCTCTAAAGCCGCGCCGATGAGAGAACAAGTGACGCATTGGACAAAGGTCCAGTGGAAGCCATTCCAAAATATCGGCGCGAACACCATAAAGCAAAGAATCGAGAAGATCAGGTTATCGATGAATTGGCCCACGAAAGTGGAGACGAAGCTGCGAACCACGAAAGCTAACTTGCCATCCGGGTTTTTCTTAAACCCTTTCCCAAGCAGCCAATTGGTCACATTGTTGATGACCGCGGAACACAAAAAGGCAATCGTAGAACTTAGCAAGATAAACCAAGTACCACCGATGATTTCATTGAATTTCGTATAATCATCCGCGTTGCTTGGAATGATGCTCACCACGTAAAAGATGAGGCACGTGAACAAGTTTACGATGATAGCGAATATGGACATCTTTGTGGAAGCCCGTGGCCCAAAATGCTTGGTGACGATGTCCATGCAAAGGAAGGATAGCCAGCTGATTAGGATGCCCCCGTCGATGGCGAGGTATTCCGTTTGGACTAGCGTTTTGCTCGCGAGAATGTTCATCGCGATGACGGAGAGCACGAAAAGCGCAACCACGGGGGATGGAATCGCACGTAAGAGCAGGACCGTCTCCCGGGCGTACCTTTTCAGCGCGTCTCCGAAAGAAAAACGTTTTTCGTTCATGTTTTTTCTCCTTGGTTTTCGTTTGTTACGCGGAGGATTTAGAGGCCGAACTCCGCGGCAGGTTAACCTGCGAAGCCATAGTATAGCAAACTACCTACAATAGTGGTTTGTTTGTTGGTGGTATTTTCTAGCGTTGCTAGAATGATAAAGGCATGGATCTGCTCCGCTACATCGCAAGCAAAAAGGAAACGTGGGAAGAGGACCCGTTAAACAAAATCGATGTCCTCGGCTATGTTTGGCTTTCCTATTTTGACTTCCGTCCGGTACAAGAACGCTTCCCCCTGGCGTGGGATGCCTTTAAAAACGATCCCTTCTTCGACAATCTGGAAAAACGGCACGAAACCTTCGTACCCAAATCCTGCGCGACATTATTCCGCAACATGATTGCCTCCCCGCGTTACCAAAAAACCGTCATGGTGGACTATCAGCACATCATTGATTCCGACCAAGACGTCCAATTTGGGGCCTTGGCCCTTTCCGCGGGAGGCAAAACCATCGTCATCTTCGAAGGGACCGACCTAAGCTTCGTCGGTTGGAAAGAGGATTGCATCATGAGCTACAGCGACTCCGTGCCCTCCTATCCTTTGGCAGAGGCTTTCATCAAACGCACTTTAGAGAAAACCGAAGGACCCGTCATCTTGGCGGGCCATTCCAAAGGCGGAAACATCGCCGCCTATTGCCTTGCCACTTTGGAAGACGATTCCCGCATCGAAAGCGTCTATTCTTTCGAAGGCCCTGGTTTCCATAGCGACAACGTCTTTTCCGCCCATCCCGAACGGATGGAAAAGCTCCATAAATACATCCCCTATAGTTCCGTCGTTGGGGTGTTGCTTTGCAACGAGACGAACGTGTCCATCGTCAAAAGCGGCTCCGTGGGAGTGTTGCAACACAACACGTTCAAGTGGCGGATTCAGGGAAACGATTTCGAATACGCGAACAAGCGTTCCCTTTCCTCCCTTTATATCGACAAGGCGGTGAATGGATGGCTGAAATGCTTGGACGAAGACGAGCGTAAGCGTTTCATCGAGATCACCTTTAACACGTTGAATAAGACCAAGGTGAAGGATTTTAAGGGGCTAGCCAAAACCCTCTTCAAGGAAATCCCAACCATGCGGCAAGCCTACAAAGAGATGGGCGACAATGACAAAACGTTCTTCGCCTCCGCGATCAAGAGTCTTTTCTCAAGCGCGGGGAAAGCTTTCGTCGATGTAGCCAAAGAAGCCCCGAAGAGCAGAACTAAGCTGCGGGCCAAAAACGATAAGAAAGCTTTGCCTTCCAAGCCCCCAAAGGTCGGAGCGTAAGCCATGAACATCGCGCAATACGTCGATTCTCTAACTTTGCCCTCCAAAGGCACCGCCCTAATCACGGGCGGGAACTCTGGGATTGGCTTTGAGTTCACCCGCCACATCCTCCGTCTTGGGTGGAGCGCGATCCTCGCGATTCGAAATATGGAACGTGGCGAGAAGGCGAAGGAAGCCCTATTGAAGGAATTTCCTAGCGCTGACGTGCGTTTGATGCACCTTGACCTCGCAGATAAGCAAACCGTGCATTCGTTTTGCGATGAGTTCATTGCTACGAAAACCGACGTTGACGTCTTCTATTGCAACGCGGGAATTTACCGCGTCCCCTATGCTGAAGTCTATGACCATCTAGAAAGCATGGTCGCGGTGAACTTCGTATCCAACCTCATCTTGTACGAACGCCTTTCGCCTTATCTCCATACCCTGCCCCACCGAGTGAAATGGATATTGACCTCATCCATCACCGCGCGGCCGGAACATTTCCACGAAGCCGATTTTTATGGAGGCAAGAAATTCAACAAAGCCAAAGCGTACGGGCGAAGCAAAGTCGCGGTGAACCACCTCTATCTGCATCTGATCGATGAATGCCGTGGCACGAATATCCTGCCCTTGCTGGTCCATCCCGGCGTTTCCTATACCCCGTTGATCAACAAGGCCTATCATGGGAAGAAGTTTCAACTCGCCGCGCAGCGATTCATGCGTGCAGCGTTCCATAAGCCAGATAAGGCTTCCTTAACCACGCTTCGCCTTCTCGACGAATCCGTCACCAAACCTTGCTTTTGCGGGCCGCGGGGTCTTTTCCATGTATCGGGATATCCCACGATCTACCCCCTATACAAAGGCAATACCAGAAAGTACAAAGAGACGATCCGACAAGCACAGGAGATCCTTCGAAAAAGCGACGGCCTTCAATAAACCATGATTGCCTTAGGTTACCTCACCATCGTCGTCTACCTCGCTGCCGAGGTTTTTGGGCTTGGAACCCTGTTAAAGCATTTCTTTGGAGTGGAAGCTTCCCGTAAGGCCATCCACATCCTCACCTTTGGCGCTTTCCCGCTTTACCACTACTTCATTGGCCCGGGGTTCCATCTCATTATCTTGTGTGGGGCGTTGCTTTTATTCGCGATCGTTTCCTATTCGTTTAAACTCACGAAAACGATGGAGCGGGAAAACCGTGGCACCCCTGGCACGATTTATTACGGCGCCTCCCTCCTAAGTTTGGCGATATTGGTGACCCTTGTCCCGGATTTATACCCTTACTTCGGGCTAGCCTTTTTGGTTTTGGCTCTAGGAGATGGACTAGCGGGGCTAGTCGGGTTTTACGCCAAGGGGCCAAAAATCTACAAAGAGAAAACGTACATTGGGTCGGCCTCTTGCCTTGTGGCCACGTTTGGGGGCGGTTTGCTCTATTGCTGGCTATATATGGGAATAACCCCTTATTTGTTGCTTCTAGCCATCGCTTTGGCCGTCACCATCATCGAGCTGCTTGACTATGGCTTGGACAACCTTGCCATCCCTTTTCTAACGTTCGGCTTGTCTTGGGTCCTGTTTGCGGACAACGTCCCCGCCCTCATCGCCACCTTTATCTTCGCGGGGTTATTCTTGCTTATCCACATCCCCAAGTTGATGACCTATTACGGGGCTTTGTTCTCTAGTTTCATCGGGGCGATGGTGTATTACTGCGGTTCGTGGCCCTGCCTACTGTTTTTCATGGGCATGTACCTCCTATACTTCGTGATCCATCTCATCAAAAAGCATCGCAACGTCGAAGAGGACGGGATCGTGGAAAAGGGGCATAAAAAGGATGGCTTCCAGGTGATGGCCAACGGCGGCATGTGCCTGCTGGCGGCATGGCTATTCGCTTTCACCGCGCATCAGAGTTTCGTCTTCTTGATGATGGTGGGCTGCATCGCCTTGTTCACCGACACGATGGCCAGCGACCTTGGCGCGTTCTCTCGATCTCTGCCATTTGACTTCTACCATAGGAAGCGGGTAGAGAACGGCGTATCCGGAGGGGTGACGCTGCTTGGAACCTTGGGATCCGCCATATTCGCCTTTGGAGCCGGATTGTTGCTCGCTTTGATGCTACAAAAGCCTTTGTACTTCGGGGCGATTGCCGGGGGCATCGCGGTCATAGGGTGCTTTATCGATACGACATTGGGATCTTTAGTCCAGGTGAAATTCAAATGCCCCGTTTGCGGGAAAACAGTGGAAAAGAAAACCCATTGCGACGTCGCCACGACACACGCTTCTGGAGTTTTGTGGATGAACAACGACATGGTGAATTTCCTCGCCTCCGTCGCTTGTTTCTTGTTCGGGTTGGTGTTTCTTGTTCTATGAAACGCGTAGTAGGGATAACCATCGTTGTTGGTCTATGCGCTAGCCTCGGGCTTTTCATTGGCTCGTTTTTTGTCACGGATGCCTTACACATCGTTTTCCTATGCTTCGGGGTACCTGCCATAGCGTTTGTCTTCTATTCCCTGCATGAACTCACCCACCTCATCGCGGTGAAGGTTTGTAAATCCAAGCTTGTGGGACTGCACCTTGTGCCATTTCTTTACGAAAAAGGAAAATGGTCCCTTAACGGTCAGACCATGGCAGTCACGTTTGTGGAGCTAAGCGCGAAAAAGAGCATGGCCATTTACGCCAGTGGAATCCTTTTTACGACATTGGTAGAGATTGGCCTTGCGCTACTTTGCTTAGCGTTTCGCCTGGATTGGCTTTATTGCTTTCTCGCGATTAATGGGGCCTATTTCATCACTACCTTCTTTAAAGATGGCGACTTTTATCATTTAATTCGTTTATCCAAAACCAAACGAAAGGAAAAGTAGGGTGTACGGATATATCCGGCTAGACTCCAAAGCCAACAAAAAACTGGTCGATTACTGGAAGGTCAACTACTGCTATCTTTGCCGCGCGATCGAACGGGAGTTCGGCCAGAAAAGCCGTTTCACCTTATCCTATGACGTCACGTTCCTCGCCGTGTTGCTGAAGCGTTCCGATTTTTTCCAAGTAAAGAAGATCCATTGCTTCGGTAACGTGAACGCGTTCAATGATGAGGACTTCCGCGTCTTGGCCGCGATCAATGTGATGTTGGCCATCGAAATGATCCGCGACAAACGCTACGACGACGGTGCGTTTTGGGCCGTTTTGGCAGAGAAAAGCTTTCATAGGCAAGAAAAGAAAATCCGCCGCGAATTCCCTGGAATTTATGAAAAGATTCATAGGTTTTACGAAGATTTCCGCGAAATGGAACGCAGAAACGAGTCTTGTGAAAATCTTGCAAATTCTTTTGGAACGCTTATGGAGTCGCTCGGAAATGAGCAACTTCATTTGGAAGAGGAACGCGTATCGGTCCTCGCCTCGGTCGCGCGTTGGCTTTACGTAATCGACGCGCTGGATGACCTGGATAAAGACATAAAGAGCGGGCAATTCAATCCGCTTAAATCCATCGCTAGTTCCGGTAAGGAACTTCTTTTGGAGCACCAGGATTACTGGGACGAACTCTACAAAGGCCTCTTCGCGGAGGCTGCGCTCGACGATAGCGATATCTCGACCTTTGTTATCCGAAGACTCTATTACTACTCCATCCCCACCAAAACCGCGGAAGTCATGAGGAGGATCCTCCAATGAGAATTCACGTGAGGTATGATTCTCATCCTTTGGCGGAACTAACCCTTTTCACCAAATTCCGGAAAGAGGTCCGAAGCCAAAAACGAACTCTGAGCATTTACGTCTATCCTCAGAGAACGTTTCGCTTGCTTCCTTTCTTAAAGCGTTGCGTTCGCCGGCTATGGGCAAGCAATCTCTATTTGTTCCTCAAGCCAAGCCAGATTGACCCAAAAGTGATCAAAGGGCTTAACAAAATCCAGCGGGCCAACGTTTTAGTGATCGTCGACGCGGAAGGGAAGCCCATCGATTCCCAAGCCCAAGACACGTTGCATCTAGCGCGTTATCCCGTCTGCGTGAATCGTTGCCCCACCCCCATCCCAGGCATCAAAACCCACCAAAGCGAACAGGAAGAATCCATCACCGCCCTCGTTTCTTTACTTTGCTGTAGTTATTTGCATTACGGATGCGATTATTCTTCATGCCTTGGCAGCACCATGTTCATCGATGAGAAGGGAAACTGCAAACGTTGCAAGAAAGAAGAAACCCCATTTGGAAATATCCGCGATAAAAGAATCTTAGAAAAACTTCGAAACACGGAGGATCTCAAAGACTTACTTCGGGAAGAGGTGCCCTTCCGCAAACGATGCATGGAAAAATGCCCCCACTTCCCCTTGTGTAAAGGCTATTGCCCAAGAAGCGAAGATCGGTGCCGAATCAAAACGTTGCTACCCGTCGCAGAGCAAGCGCGCGAGAAGCTCACTTTAAACGCGGGCAACGTCTTTGATGAGGTAAACGCGATCTATTGGCTCGCTTTCCGTAAATAAAGGGTATACGGGAGCCAAATTGATTCTTACACTATTCGTGTTAAGATAACCCTGCCAATGAACGACAAAGAGCTTCTGGAACAATACGAAGACCAGGACCTCGCTGGGGAAAACGTCCAGCAGGCCAGCGTCGCGGCCTCGTGCTGCGCTTTGACGACATGCTGCTGCGCAAGTGAAATTTGCGCCAACGAATGCTAAACCAAGGTATCCCATTTATGGACAACGAAGAATTGCTCGAACAATACGAAGACCAGGACCTCGCTGGGGAAAACGTCCAGCAGGCCAGCGTCGCGGCCTCGTGCTGTGCCTTAACCACGTGCTGCTGTATGGGCGAGCTTTGCGCTAACGGCGATTGCTAAACAATCCTCGCGCCATGGATAACAAAGAACTGTTAGAAGACTACGAGGATCAGGACCTCGTCGGTGAAAACGCGCAGCAGGCAAACGGCGTTTGCACGTGTTGCTGGCCCGGCGCAGTATGCCGTTGCTCTAGTTGCACCTGCCGCTGTTGCATACAAGAAACCTGCTGTTGAGCCCGTCATTGATCCAAACGCCAGGGAGAAATCTCGGGTTTTTAATTACCCAATATATCTTTCGCCCGAGAAACCACGTCCTCATTCAAACCATAAAAACGGTTCACCAAAACAAAGTCCTCGAAGAAGAGGCTGGATATACCATCGTCGACGTCATCCAGGATAACCATGCGTTCCACGTCGTCACCTAACGAATCCATGATTTGCTTGCCACGGTTGTCTTCAACGTCTTCCGGGTTCGGATCGCGGATCACTCCAAGGAACGGAATGCCATATGCCAAAAAGGTCTCCTTCTTCGACTTCAGATCGATAGAGGAAAGCCGCCGGTCACTCGTTAGAATAATTCCAGAAGCCCTCGTTTCCTTAATAAGGGAACAAAGGAGATTCAGTTTCTCCACTTCCATGTCCGAAACTCTTTCCCCTTTGCCAGAAGCGGAGTTCATCACGCCATCGATATCCAGAAAAACGCATTTCATCCATTCCATTTTAACGACGTAAGAATCCCTCGGATATCTCTTTTTCTTGTACAAAAGTGTTTATCTATGTATCTTTATGTATAAAGGAGGAAAAAGAATGGGAATCGTTTGGTTCGGATTAAAGGAAAAAGAAGGCATCGCGTCCTTTTACGGCAACAACATCACCCTGAACACCGTCGCGTCTTACCCCCTTAACGAGGCATACCGCGTACAGGTGGGTTTGGATGACAGCAAACGTCTCCTCATCGTTCCCGTGACGAAAGCCAAAGCGGAGTCCGGAATCTATGATGAATATGCGTTATTGCCTTATGAGGTCCGTCGCTCATTTTCCCGCATAAACTCCGTATCGTTAATGAAACAGATTGAAAATGCGCTGGGAATGAAGTTTGGCAAAAACCCCGCAAAATTCAAAACGACGTGGGATCCGAAGGAGAATATCCTCTACGTCGACATGTCTCAGGAGGTAGCGTAATGGAACAGTATATGTGGATCATTTGGCTCAGTGTGTTCGTCATTGGGCTCATCGTGGAAGCCATTGGGACCGACCTTGTGTCCGTGTGGTTCTCCGGCGGTGCGTTAATCGCCTTGATCATCTCGTTCATCCCCGAGGTAGCTTGGTGGGTGGAAGTCATTGTGTTCGTGGTGGTTTCCGCGGTGTGCTTATTGACTTTACGTCCGTTAACACGAAAATACATGAGAGGCAAAATCGTCTCAAGCAACGCTGATGCCTTAATTGGCAAAAAAGGAATGCTGCTGGAGAAGGTCGGTCCCATGCACCGCGGCGTCTGCCAATTAGGCGATGTCAAATGGACGGCCCTAGGCCTAGAAGACGACACGAAAATCGAAGCCGGCAAAGTGGTGGAAGTCGTCGCCATCAGCGGCAACAAACTCATCGTTAGGGAAGCGGAATTAACCGCGGAAGGAGAATAACCATGCCCGTACTCGCAAACATCAGCGGCGGAGTCATCGCCGCCATCGTCATCTCAGCCGTCGCGCTCGTCTTGATCATCGTGGCCATCTGCCACATCCGCATCATCAAGCAGACGGAAAAAGCCATCATCGAACGTTTGGGCGCCTACCACTCCACCTGGGGCGTAGGCATCCACTTCCTCATCCCGTTCATCGATCGGATCGCCAACCACATCTCCATGAAAGAGCAGGTCCGCGACTTCCAGCCGCAATCGGTCATTACCAAGGACAACGTCACGATGAAGATCGACACCGTCATCTTCTTCGCCGTCACCGACCCGAAGCTTTATACCTATGGCGTGGACAACCCCATCGCCGCCATCGAGTACCTCTCCGCGACGACGCTTCGTAATATCATCGGCGAACTCGACTTAGACTCCACCCTTACGAGCCGTGACATCATCAACGAAAAGATGCGCACCATTTTGGATGAAGCCACCGACCCCTGGGGCATCAAAGTCAACCGCGTCGAGGTGAAAAACATCCTTCCGCCCAACGACATCCGCGAAGCCATGGAACGCCAGATGCGCGCCGAACGCGAGAAGAGGGAAAAGATCCTCCTCGCAGAGGGCGAAAAGCGATCCGCCATCCTTATCGCCGAAGGTAAGAAAGAGTCGGCCATCCTTAACGCCGACGCCGAAAAGCAAACCGCCATTCTTCGCGCCGAAGGCGAAGCCCAGTCTCTAAGGGAAATGAAGGCCGCCGAGGCGGAAGGTATCCGCATGGTGCGCGAAGCCGAAGCCGCGGGTCTTACCGCCTTAAAGGCCGCCGCCCCAAGCGAAGAAGTCCTTACGCTCCGCTACTATGAAGCCCTAGGCAAAGTGGCTGATGGAAAGGCCACCAAGATCTTCTTGCCCGAAGGCAGCAAAGGCATCGCTTCGTTAGCCTCCGTCGCAGCGACCGCGGCGAAAGCGACCGACGACGACAAGTAATCATCATTCTTAACCATTTTGGGAGGCACGTGCCTCCCTTTTTATTCTTTCTTCAGCGACAAATCCAAATCCGCCACACGGCCTAATTGGAACACGTCCTTTGAAGTGGTGACGATTTGATGGGAACAGAAATAATAGGGCTTCGCGGGGTCTTTAAACCGAAACGCGTTCGTCTTGAAAAAAGTAAGCTCAGGCCCTTTGTGGAAAAGCTCCGCGATGATTTCGTCTTCTTTAATCTCTACATCAATCCGAAGCGTTTCCTGAAAATCCGGGATCGCGCTTTCGTAATGGATGTCCTCCTCCACCCACTCTTCAACCGTCGTTACCCACTCTTTCTCATAAGGAACCACAAGGAGAGGAAGCAACGCAGTCAATTTCGAGTTAATCAGAAGCTCCTGCGTCGCCTCTATCTCCAGGTCACATTTTCCAGATAAAAACGCACCAACAGCGAAGGGGATGCAGGTGTTATCAAATATGTCTGGCCAGGATGTCATATATAAGCTGAGGCGTTTCTTAAAAGCCGTCACAGCTTTGCGAAACGAATCAAAACAACGTTTGTTTTCGCCTTCTTGAACGACCCAAGAAGCCATGGTCATCCCCACCTATTCGTCGGCAATCCGGAACCAAGAATGAAACCATCCGCCTCGAAAATAATCGTACCCCACCACTTCGTACAATGCGTTCTGGTAATGTCCGTTCCAATCAAAAGCATCCCGAAAATCCAAAATGTGAAGAAGCGTTGGAACGCTAGAAAGCTGCGCGGGCGAAAGAAAACGGATGGCAACGTCTTCCCTGTTGCTATTGGGGTTATCCAACACGAAATACTTCGTCTTCAGCTCTTCGAAGAGGTGACAAACGAACAAACCAGTAGACCGCCCGAGGCCAAATCCTTCCCCATAGCAAGAATGAACGACGTATTTGATTTTTATGTGATGAGGAAGCAAGAAATCAAATGCAAATTTCGTATTTTCTGCAACGACATACACGAGTTTTGCGATGTATTCGCCAACTCTTGGATGATTCATAAGGAGGTCTGCAACAAAGACTCTGCCATAGTTTGGGGCTGGCTCTTCTACCACCATTTCCGGATCAAAGCCAATCCGAATCCTTGATAATTCGCGAATGTTAAAAGCGCGGACGCTATATCCGCGCGCAGGATCCGCAAGGAACAAGTCGTCTCCTCCGAGATGATCGAACAAAAAGGGGGCTTCCCGGTCTGGAGAGGTGAAATCAGTGAATAAGAAGCAGTCCGGGGTTTCGTTCCGAGGTATACCGCGCTCCATCAAGTAACGAGGGGACAAGCAAAACATGGACAGGAAGTCCCGACCCGCGGAGGGATACCAACAGACGTTCTGAAATTGCTTAAGATAACTTGCTAGGCCCATATGCCCTCCTTTCTATTCCCAGTGTGTGGCTTCCCACACCATGGGCGAATAATAACCAAATCGTAACACCGCTTCGCGAACGCGAGCCTGATAATCCAGGAAATCAGCCCAGTTATCGTTTTTCGACCACGAGGAGTTTCCATACCGGGGCTGCCCATTTTGGTGCAACAAATGGACGCCTAATTGGCTCTTGATGGTATTTTGGATGCGGGCATCCACAGGGAAATGGCAATAAAAGAACACAAGGTTATCGCCCCGAAAGCGATTGGAGGACATCACGAACTTCATCGCCACGTTCACGAGCTTCTGCGCATTGCCCACTGTGTAATCGTTTACACCCGCATTCCGGTAAATTGCACGCACGCCCATCGTCGTTTCTTCCGCCCAATCGTTATAGGAGCCCACGTTGAGGCTTTCTTGAGGCAAGGCGAACAATGTCGCAAGGCGAGTGGCCAAATAACGGCAGCTCTGTTCGCGTAGTTGGTCGCGAGTGCGCTGGGTGACCTCCTGGAGCTTTATCGCGCGACGCATCGCCGCCCGATATGCCTCCATGCCCGCTTGGAAATAGATGACGTTCGGATCGTCATACCGATCCAAAAACGGAACGTATTCACCGCCCGTGGAAGCCCAGTGGGCTTTGAAATAGGCGATGGAGGAATCTAGTTCCTTGCCCACGTCGTTTGGGTCCAATGCACGAGGTGAAACCTCCGCACGAACGGCACGGTGGTGGTGATGGCCAGGGTTGCCATGACGCCGTGGCGCGATCGGATCTCCGCCACGAACAAACGTCATGGTTTGGCCCACGTAATCCACTTCCGTTAGGGCAAAGCCCGCTCTTCGAGCATGGCTACGGAAACGCGAAGAAGCTTGCTTCAACGTACGAAAACGTAAATACACGGAAGGAATCGGGGTTTGGATGATTTCCTCGATTTGGGTAAAGGTAAACGTTTGGACGTCTGGACCAGACGTCAAGGTTTGTTCTAGCGATGCGTAATTCGGTTTCATTATCTGCCGTAACGCCTAATTCTTGGGCAAATGACCCCTACTTTGCTCTACCGAGGAAGCAAAATAGGCATCGATGTTGTCTTCTAGGTTTTCATCCGTGAGACACTTGGCCAAAAGCAGGCCTACGTTGGTGCGCGCGTCGCCCGAACCACGGAACACGGCCGTGTTGAACGTCATTCCCTTCACGTCGGCGATTTTCTTTAGGTTGTCCGCCGCGCCACGTTCGTAAATCGTGCTTTCCTCACTGACGGAAATCATTTGCTGAAACTCTTCGTTTTCGTAAACGCTATGGCGCACGCCAATGTACCCCGTGGACAACGACCACTTCCGCGCATTCTCGGGATTGGTAAGGTGCCGCCATAGCAAGTAAGAGGCGAGCGCACGGTTCTCGTCTTTGTGGTCGAGGACGCAAACGGAAGGCCCTTGGTTGATGGAACGGTGTTCCTTTCCTTCTGCGGTAGGCAATTTGGCCACACCAATGGCAAACGGGGTGAGCCCTTTCGTCTCGGCGTCGCGCTGGGTGACGAAGTTATAGCTAAGCCCCGCGGTCGAGGAAATGGTGAAAAGCGCCTCGCGGGTTTGGAATAGATACGACACGTAATCTTGATAGGTTTTATGGGTTTGCAAATAGCCTTTGGCCTTAGCTTGATTTAACCACAGCATCAAATCCTTCATGCCTTGGTTGTCATAATCGATGCTTCCGCGGCCATCATCGGCAAAGCTTGTATAGCCATAGCCGTATTGCTGAGCGAGGGTGATGAAGAAGTTTTCGTCCGAGTCGTAGGTGACGATGCCCGCATTCGTGGTGTCGGCCCAAATCTTCTTTCCTTCTTCCAACGCGTCGTTATAGGTTTTGATTGCGGGGCAAAGCTTATTGAAAAGCTCTTCCCAAGAAAGGTTATCCAAATAAGTCTCGTCCAAAGGCTGTCCCTGATTGATTTCCGCGTTCACGGAAGAAAGGTCCAACCCCAAAAGGACATCCGCGTTGTAATAAAGAAGTTCCGTCGATTTGCAGAAAGGCAAAGAATAGGTCCCCTTGTCTTTGTAGGAAGAGCCTTCTTCCAAGAAAGCCTCGATGTAATCCTCATCTTGGTTGATGCCATAACGCGGATTGGCGCGGTACGTGTCGACGTTTACGACATAACCGCGGTCATGGTATTTCACCACGTTATCGGGATAGCATTGGACCAAATCCGGGTATTCTTCCTTAAAGAAACCTGCGACAACCGCCTTTTCCAACGCCCCATAATTCCCAGAACCCAGAGGGTTGGTCAAACTGACGCTGACGTTTGGCTCTTCTTTCTCGAACTCGCGCACCATGTCGTCCAATAGCTGGCGGTAGCTCCCGTCCACCATGCAAAGGAATTCGATCTCCGTTTTCTCTTTGACGAAGAACTCTTGCTCGGGCGAAGAAGAAGACGTCGAAATAGAGGAACTAGATCCCCCACACCCCGCCAAAAGCAAGGGGAGGCATAGAACGGGAAGAAAGCGTGGGTTCCGCATAGACGGATGTATTCTATCATCCGTTTGGCTGGTTTTGATACAATACGGGACATGCAGGGAAAGATGCGTTTCACCATTCAGGCGAAGCTGGCCATCATGTCAATGGTATCCATTGCCG
>JAILIV010000041.1 GCA_024695105.1 Bacilli bacterium | reverse complement strand
CCTTTCAGCATAAGCGCATACGCGCTGGCGGCACCGACGAATCCAGTGCCGACGATGACGACTTTGTCTTTGTTGATCATAACATTCCCCTTTGGGCTCATTGTACCGCAGTTGGTGGCTCAGGGCATTTTCTTTGTGCTTATGGCAACAGGTGCGCGCATAAAGTACAATAGGGAAAACATACGGAGAGCTTTATGCATAACGAAGTCGAAATTTCCCAAGGCCTTTATTACGTGGGCGGAAGCGATCGCCGCCTCGCTTTATTCGAAAACGTCTACCCTCTTTTTAACGGGGCGAGCTACAACTCTTACCTTTATTTAGATGAGAAGACGTTGCTTCTTGATACCGTCGACCGCTCGGTCAGCGACGTGTTCTATGGCAACTTGGAGTTCTTGCTCAAGGGCCGCAAGTTGGATTACCTCGTGGTCAACCACATGGAGCCGGACCACGCCGCCAACATCGGCGAGCTTTTGCTCCGCTACCCCGAAGTCACCATCGTCATCTCTCCGATGGCAAAGGATTTCCTGCTCAATTTCTTCCCGGGCGCGCAAGCGAATTTCTTACTTGTGAACGAAGGGGACAAGCTTTCCATCGGCAAGCATGAATTCACCTTCGTTTCCGCCCCGATGGTCCATTGGCCCGAAGTCATGATGACGTATGAGTTAACCGAAGCCGTGTTATTCTCCGCGGATGCCTTTGGCACCTTTGGGGCGTTAAACGGCGACATCTATGCCTCGCCGCTAAACTTCGACATGGCGGAAGCCAGAAGGTATTACACGAACATCGTGGGCAAGTATGGCCCACAGGTGCTTGCCGTCTTAAAGAAAGCCTTAGATATCCCCATCAAGATGATCTGCCCGCTTCATGGTCCCATCCATAAGGGCAATCTGAATCCGCTTCTTGGCAAATATGGCCTTTGGGCTTCCTACACGCCGGAAGATCCCGATGGCGTCCTCATCGCCTATTCTTCCGTTTATGGGGATACCGCTTTGGCGGCGGATATCCTCGCGAAGAAACTCAACCAAAAGGGTTTGCATAACGTCGTGGTGTATGACGTTTCCAAAACCGACGCCTCCTATTTGATCGCCGAAGCGTTCCGCGTGGGTACCATTCTTCTCTGCGCGACCACTTATAATGCGGGTGTCTTCGTGAAGATGGAAGACTTCCTCCACGACCTCGCCAATCACAAGATCATGAACCGCACGGTCGGATTCGTGGAGAATGGGTCTTGGGCCCCTGCGGCGAAAGCCAACATGAAGCGCATCCTTTCCGGTTTGGAAGGCATCACCTATTTGGACGAGAGCCTGACCATCGCCTCTGCGTTAAAGGAATCGCAGTTGGATAACCTCGACCGCATCGCCGAGGAAGTCGTCGCGCGTCTTCGCCCCGACGAGAAGAAGGCCGAAGAGGCGGGTGGAGTCGTGGATTTGACCGCGATGTTCAAGCTTTCCTATGGCTTGTTTACCTTAATCACCAAAGACGGGGACAAGGACAACGCCTCCATCAATAACTCCTTTTTCCAGGTTTCGGATAAGCCGAATCTGGTCATGCTTTCGGTGAACGTGGCGAACCTCTCCGCGGACACCATCCGTAAAACGGGCGTGTTCAACGTTTCCGTCTTAGACGAAAGCGCGGACTTCGAGATCTTCAAGAAGTTCGGGTTCGTCTCGGGCAGGGACAAAGCGAAGTTCGAGGACTATGACCGTAAGGTGGCCCGCGCCCAAAACGGGTTGCTCTACTTGGATGAATGTTCCAACGCCTTCTTCTCTTGCAAGGTCGTCCAGACGATCGAAGCGGGCAATCACGTCCTCTTCATCGCCGAAGTCACTGAGGCCAAGGTGCTAAATAACATTCCTTCCATGACGTATGCGTATTACTTCGCCAACGTCAAACCCAAGCCGCTTCCTTCCATCAAGAAGCCCAACGCCAGCGGCGAGAAGAAATATGGGTGGCGCTGCAAAATTTGCGGTTTCACCTATGAGGGTGATCCGTTACCGCCGGATTACGTCTGCCCCTTGTGCAAACACCCCGCGAGCGACTTTGAGCGGGTGGAACTCTAACCATGACCCCCGCCGAATCCACACGGTTCCGTTTGATCTATTCCTATCTACAGCCGCGTTTCGATAACGGAAGCCTGATCCTTTTGGATGTCGATAAGGGCTACCTGTTCTTTACTTCTGCCTTGTTGCATAAGAAATATGGGAAGAAAGGATCGGGCCAGTGGGGTGATATCCCAGACCGTTTTTTCTTCGCGCTTAATTACGCGCCCGTAGTCAAAAACGGGGAGAAGAAGCGTGACCTTGACATCGAGCTATTCGACTACGGCTATAAGGAAGAGCGCGAGGCGCTTCTAGCGTCCATAGTCACAAGCCCACTTCTTTCGAACCTTGAGGACCGCAAGGGGTATACCTGCCTCGCGCGTCACCGTTTGCTCGCCGCCTCGCCGAAAAAATCCGACGCGGACGCCTTGGCGGACATCGGTTGCTCTTTGGTGGATTTCTTAGGGCAAGGACTAGAAAAGCTCGAAGCCGAGATTGGCTAAAAAAGGCGCGAATTGCGCTTATAACAACGTAAAACTGCGTTTCTTTTACTTTAACGACATTTCGATGAACTCATCGACGCAGGCGTCGTAATGGGTTTTGTCGATGCGCCGTAAATGGCTATGGAACCCTTGGGGGAACCATTCGAGTTTTTTCTTGGGCGAACCATTCGTGTCGAAGAGCAATTGGGTCTTTTCGGGAAGAGAGAAGATGTCTTCCTTGGAGGCCACCATCATGGAAGGGATGTTTAGTTTACCAATCTCTGATAAAGGTCCGACTTTGGAACAATCTACCCCATAGAGGCGTTTGATCTTCTCACGGAAAATCCACACGGTGGGGTAGGTGGGCCCTTTGTTTTTGCGGATACGCTTCTTCAAGGTTTCGTAGTAGTCGATATAAAGGCCATCGGTGAAGATGCCTTTCAGCAATGGTAAACGGTTCTCTTCGGTGGCGGAAAGCATCATCGCGGCAGAGCCAACGCAGATGCCATGGTAGAGGATGTTTTTGATTCCTTTTCCTTCTAGGACTTTGACGATGGCGGCAAGGTCTTTGGTTTCGGCATAGCCGCATCCGGAATAAATTCCATCGGAAAGGCCGTGGGCGCGCGGGTCAAAGACACAGACATTGATGCCTTTTTTCGCATAGGGTTCGGCGTAATAAAGGGAATAGATGCAGGTCTCCGGACGTCCGCCCAAGATGATGACGGCGGTCGGGGACCCAAAATCGTAGTAAAGGCCTTTGATGGTAAGCCCGTCTTCGGTGACGGTTTCTATTTCGCTTTCCTTATCCCCATAGAGTTTCCGAAAGGCAAGGGACTCGCCCCACATTTCGATGACGCCGGGGTTAGGGGAAGAAGGATGCTCTCTGGACCATTTGTCGGGTTTGGTGCGCTTGCTGATGGCGTTAAAGACGACGTGGGGGATGATGGTGAGGGAGATGATTCCGGGAACCGCGATGAGGATCCCTAAGGGGATGAAGATAGCCAAGAGAATCTCAAGCATGCGCAAACTTTATCAAATTAGGAGTAGAATTACCACGCTTCGGCTTTAAGCCGACAGATTAGGAGCCGATTTACCATGAAGGAATTCGCCATCGTCGCAGACAACTCCTGCGCCTTACCCAAACAGTACCGTGAACGCTTTGGACTCGATGGGGTCGTCTTCGGAACCATCACCTACCCTGATGGCCATTCCGAATTCGCCGACCTCGACTATGAGCGCGCCTCCGCGGAAGACTACTTCAACTCGATGACCAAAAAGGCCATCTACAAGACCGCCTGCGCCAACATCGATCAGATGATTGATTTGATGGAGCCCTTTGCCAAGCAGGGTCAAGATATCGTTTTCCTTACCATCTCTAGCGCCCTTTCGGGCACCTATAACTTCGCGGTTAAGTCCGGGGAGCAAATCGAAGCGAAATACCCTGGCGTGCACGTCTACGTCATCGACTCTCTCCGTTATAGTTCCGCCCTTGGCCTTCTCGTCCAAGAGGCCTGCGCCCTCCGTGACGCGGGGAAAGACGCGAAGGAAACCGCCGCATGGCTTGAAGAGAATAAGAACTGCTTCCACCAGGCGGGCATTATGGACGATCTTTATTTCCTTGCCCGCACGGGCCGTATCGCCAAGGCTAAGGCTTTCTTTGGAACCCTCGCTGGTGTGAAGCCGATGGGAGAATTCTCCGCCTCGGGCCTTACCGAGGTCATTGGCAAAGCCAAAGGGACCAAGAATGGCTTGGATGCCGCGATCGCCTACGCGAAAGACCGCATTGTGGATCCGGGGGAGCACATCATCTTCCTGGCTTCCTCCAACCGCCCCAAAGAGCGTGACTACCTTTATCAAAAGATCGAATCCGAGTTACACCCGAAGGAAATCATTTCTTTGCCCATCGACCAGTCCTCTGGCGCGAATATGGGTCCGGGCTGCGTCGCCTTCTTCTTCTATGGCAAGCCCATCAGCGCGGATATGTCGGAAGAGAAGGCCGTCTTAACCGCCATCCTTAATAAATAGGTAAGATATCCCTAGAAGACTGACTTATGTTTGTCATCGACGCCGCCATGTTCAAAGCCATGATCCGTTCTGGGGCCATGGATTTGCAACGCCATTGCGAAGAGGTGAATAGTCTCAATGTTTTCCCTGTCCCCGACGGGGACACTGGCGTGAACATGCTGGCCACGATGCATGGGGGCGTGGATTCGTTTTCCGAGGTGAAAGAGGATTCCCTTGGGGCCTGCGCGAAGGCGCTTAGCCGTGGGATGCTTTATGCCGCTAGGGGAAATTCCGGCGTCATTTTGTCTCAGTTCTTCGCTGGGCTAGCGGAAGGGTTGGTCCCTTATGCCGAGGTCAACGTTTTGCAGTTCGCCACCGCCTTCGAGTCCGGGGTGAAACGCGCGTATGAAGTGGTGGCTAAGCCCGTGGAGGGCACGATCCTCACCGTCATGCGTGAGGGGGGCGAGAAGAGTTTGGAAAGCGTCCATTCCGCCTCGTCCTTCGAAGAGTACTTCAAGAGCCTTCTTTCTCATATGAAGGACACGTTGAACCGTACCCCGGAATTGATGCCCGTGTTGAAAGAGGCGGGAGTCATCGATTCGGGTGGCGCGGGCCTTCTTTATATCATCGAAGGTATGGCACAAGCCTTAGGCGGACGGTTGATTGAGGAAGTAAGCCTTGACCTAGGTGTGTCCCATGGCAAGACCGTCTTGGAGTCCGCGCAAGCCTTCGACGAGAACTCCGTCTTGGACTATGGGTACTGCACGGAGTTCATCTTACAGCTCACCAACGCCAAAGGAGGCATTGAGAAGTTCTCTTTGGACGAGGCGATCCGGTTCTATTCTTCCATTGGGGATTCCTTGGTCGCATTCCGCGATGGGAGCACGGTTAAGGTGCACGTGCACACGAAAACCCCAGACAAAGCGATTGCCTATGCCTTGCAGTTTGGCGAGTTCGTCCGTTTCAAAATGGACAACATGACGTTGCAGCATAACCAGACCCTGGTGCAGAAGAGCCGCTCCATCGCGACGATGGCCATCCCTCAGGAAGCCAAGAAACATTTGGCAAGCGTCGCGGTGGTGCCCAATACGGAAGTGGCGGAGATCTTCAAGACCTACGGGGTGGACGTGACCATGAACGTGGGCGCTTTTCTTAACCCAGGTGCGGAAGATTTCGTGGAGGCGTTCCAAAAGGCCAAAGCCGAGGAGATCATCCTTTTCCCAAACAACAAGAACGAGATTATGGTGGCGGAGATGGCCGCGTCGATGTTCGAGGGGGCGAAGATCCATGTCGTGCCCACGGACAACGTCGCCCAAGGCATCGCCTGCGCCAGCGTACTCGACATCGTGGATTTGTCTTTGGAAGAAAACCTTGCCCGCGCCAATGCCACTTTGGAAAAAGACCACACCCTAAGCGTCTACCAAGCCGTGAAGGATTCCAAATACAAAGGAATCAACATCCCTAAGGGCAGTTATTTGTGGCATGAGCCTAGTGGTGCCCCTCATATCGCTCTTTCGCTGTTAGATAGCGTCAAAGACTTCGTTGCCCATCTTGGTTTGGAGGAGGCGAGTTTATTCACGATCGCCTATAGCCACAAGGTTTCGCAGCAAGACCGCGAGGCTATCGAAGAGTACGTTTCCGCCACGTTCGACTTTGTGGATATCCAAGTGTTGGATGCGGGGGAATGCCTCTTTGATTTCTGCGCCATATTGGAATAAACAAACGCAAAAAGCTTACATTTTTACTAAAAGACCTGCGTAATATCAGGTCTTTTTCGATTTGGCGACTCACGCAAGAGCGCGTTTATGTTCGCCAGGACGATGGTTTTCTTTTATAATTCGTCGCGATGGACGAAAAGGACATTATCGACGTCGAAGTCATCTCGGAGACGACTTCCGAGGTGAAAAAGGAAGAGAAACCGAAGAAGGTGAACTCCTCCGACCACTCCCGCCAAGTGGAGTTTTATGGTCGCCTTAGCGCCATATTCCTGCGTATTGGCAGAGGGCCCATGTTTCTTTTCGCGACCATCGGTCTGGTCTTCTCGATTTTGTACCAAAACCATCCGAGCAATCTTTCTTTCCTCGTCTTGCTCATCGTTGGGTGGTCGCTTGCGGGTATCTGCTTGATCAGTTTGGTGCTTGGGTATTTGTTCCGTCGGGCCCAGATTTCCCACATGAGGAAAGACCCCAATTACGACCATTATTTCCATTAAGCCTCATCGTTGGTTCGATTCATGGAAGAGAAACAGCCCAAACAAAAACCGTTTACCGAACAATTCGACACCGTGATGGCGTTCCTTTGCTTGGAGGCGATTGCCTTGACCTGCTTTGGCATCGGCGGGGCGACCGGGCTTAAGATTCTGGAGATCGTCGGTTTCTTTGTTGGGGCGTTTACGGTCCCTTTCATTCGGCTGAACTTCTCTCGGAAAGACTTATCCGCGAACTTCAAATGGCTGATCCCCTTGGGCGTTTTCATGTTGCTCATGGGTTTCTCCGGTTTCTTTATCCGTTACTATGGCGGATTTGGTTTGACCTCCATCGTCTATTGTTTGCTGGAGAGTTTAGGTCTTCTTGGTTTCTTCTTGCTGGGCTTTGGGGTACGGCAGATTCCGGTGGTGAAACGGGAATACATCCTTTACGCCATTTTGGGTGGGCTTGCCCTTTATTGCGTTGTCGTGGGGGCTTATTCCATCGTGCGTTATGGCCTCTTCTACGCCGCGCGGTACCATGGGCTTTATTACTACTACAAAGGGGTGTTATTCCCCGTGTTCCAAGAAGGGAAGGCCTTAGTGGGGTTTTCCTTCGCTGAGGCGAGTTTGGATTATGCGGTCGTGCCTTCCATGATTCTAGGCTGCGCTGGGGCGGGCCTAATCGGACGTAACCCCAAGAAGGATCCGCGGAGCTTTGCCATCTTGGCCACGCTTTCCTCCATCGGCGTTTTGTATTCTTTGTTGATTCCTTATTGGCCGTCTTTGGTCGTGATGGCGCTAGCCTACTTATTCGCTTTGACGTATTACTTAGTCCGGCGCCTTGGTGGGGATAACCCCAACAAAAAAGCGCGCACGGGGTTCGCGGTTGTTTACTTTGCGTTAATCGCGGTCGTGCTCCTGGTGGTCGTTTTGTTGCTTTTGGAAAATAGGCTGGGGCTCATCAACAAATTGTTCAACGCGGTACTAGGGCGGGTCCCTTCTTCGGTTCAGGCGGCATTCTCTTCCATCTATGACGCGATTTATAACGGCGCGGACAACGCGCCTTTGCACCAAGTGAATTTGGCTTCGTTGCTTTTTGGTTATCAACCAGAGATCGTGGACGGGCGCATCGCGCTTCATTTCTCCCGGTTCTTTGAGATTAACGTCTTATGGCAGAACGGCTTAATCGCGTTTTTGCTTCTTTTGGGGATCGTCTTCTTCTTCATCAAGAATTCCAGGGATTATTTGGCTTTGGGAAAAGAAGATTTGCCGTTCCGCATCGCGGTTGTGGCAATGATGCTCGGACTATTCGTCTACATGAGCTTGTTCGATGACGAAATGCCTTTGGTCCATGATTACGTGTTCGCTCCGTTTGGGCAAAGCAACCATTTTCTGTTGCTCTTCTTCTTGATGGGGTTAAGTTTCTTGCCTTCCAAGCCTAAGGAGGTCGCCGTAAATGAATAAACGTTGGTTCCTTCTTTCTTGCCTAACGGTTGTTTTGACTTCGTGCGTTGATACCCAGCAGCTTTATCCGCTTGGCGCCTATATGGGCGGCGAATACGTCGAGCACGTCTATGACGTGTGGGAAGGGCAGACGAAGCAGGGCTTCGAGAACATCGTCTATTCCAAGACGCTGACGAATGAGGAACATGGTTATTTCTGCGGATCGGGGAAACACGAGACCGCGTACCAATGTTGCGGTTATGACCAAGCGAAGGCGTGGCACCCGAGCTATTTCAAAAATGCCCAAGGCCGTGACTTGTATTGGGGGACGGAGCGAGGGTTATCCGACATTAATCCAGGTGCCCCTGGGGCTTATGTGGATAACTCCGGCCTTTACGACATCATCTATTCGCAGAACAAACGTTTGGACCGTTATTACGAAAACTTCTCCCGTGGGTATTTGTCTAAACTTTATAACGGGCAGATCAAATGCAACGGCTGGTCCTATTACGCGATGGCGGTGGTTTCCGATCAGGGGTTTGGAACGGTGTTCCCGTATGAACTTAAAACCGCGGAATACTTTGCCACGTCCTTACTGGTTTCTACCGATTACACGCCTTCCGGCCAAGGGAGAATCGTCGTCGCGGATATCGATTTCACCTTCTATAAATATGCGGCGGATGGGTTAGAAGGATATAAGGTTACCCTGGCTGACGTGTATTTGTCCTGCAATGCTGGGGCGGCGCTTACTTCGTTGGTGGGCTTTACCTTCGATGACGTGGGCATTTCCCCAGAAGCCATCATGGGTTTGTCCCTTACATGGCGGTTAAAGCAAGACGAAGTCGGGGCGACGAACGATTTCTCCGATACTGAAAAACATCATGATGGTTTATCCATCTATGAAGTGCTTTTCCCCGATTCCACCTGGTATTGATTTACTTCTTTAGATACGGGGAGATGTCGAGCCACTCGCCCATTTCGAAGTCGGTTTGGTCGTCATCTAAGATGAGCGTCCCTTTCGCGGGGGTGAACGTCATCTCCGAGAAATAGATTTTGCCATCCACGCAGTAGAAGTCGGCCCGGACGAAGGGGAAGGGTTTGGATATTTCTTCCGCGATGGTGACCATTTCGTCGAAGTTTTCGGGTCGGGGAGGGCAGACGTCGGCTTTCTTCCAGCCATTGAACTGCGATCCGTCAAAGGGAGTCCAATCGATATAGAGTTGGGTATAACGGATGTCGGTGCCTCTGCCGGTGACGACATAGAGGTTTTTGGCTTTTCCGTTGAATACGTGAATCTTATATTCGGTGGGTAAGGTGATTCCATCACCAAGGAACTCCTCGATGATGATTTGGGGCTTGATGGGGCTATAGTGGCGTTCCATCGTGAACTTGCCATAGTCTTTTTTAAGCCATTTGGCGAATTGTTTCCTTGCCTTCTCGATATCGAAGGCATCTTTGTCGCGGACGAGCATGTTCCATTGGCTGGAGTGGGTGGTCTTGATGACGAAGCGCTTTGGAAGCGCAGAGAAATCGATGTCCTCGAAACGGTCATAGATTCCAAGAATGGGCACGAGGAGGTCTTCGTGGCCAAGTTTCTTTAGGTATTCCCGTACGCTGACCCTTCCCGCGCATTGGCTCACCAACGGGTCTTTGGGATAGACGTAAAGGCGGAGATATTGGAGTTTCTCCGTGTACCGAATGGGGTTCTTTAAATTGCAGGGGTGGTGCGTGATGTAACGGTATTGCATCTTCACGTACAACGTGGGGGAGATGGCTTTGACGATGCCACGGAAGGGCACCGCGAAAAACCGCTTGAGCTTATTTTCCTTCAGATTCGGATTGGGCATTTTCCTTTTCCCTCCGTGCACGTGAACTCGGTAAGAAGGAAGAGACGAGCTTCTCCCTTAATAGCAACAAGACGCCGACGTAGACGATGGCGTCGACGGCGATGACCGAAAGCAAACTAAGCAACTTTGCAAGCCATAACGAATCCCCTTCAAAGGGCATGGCACCGAACAAAAGGGGATAAAGGAAATAGGAGATGACGCCGATAGCGATGCCAACAAGGAGGATCTTAAGGCTGTTGAGGTTAAAGACGGCCTTGAAGGAGTATTGGCGCGTGGCGAAAAGCAAATAGGCGACCAAGGCGACGTCGGTGGCCATGGTGGCGATGGCGACGCCTAAGACTGGGGATGAGGGGAAGGCGTAGATTCCTAGAAGTAAGGAAAGGCCGATGTTTAAGATGACTCCGGCGGTCATGGCGATCAAATAGGTCGCCTCTTTCTTTTGGGGTAAGAGGATTTGGGTATAGATGTTGTCGGAGATGGAGAAGGTGACCATCATCGACGCTAGGATCGTTAAAACCCAATGGGCGTTCTCGTATCCGTTTTCGCCAGACACCAACGTGACGATAGGAGAGGACATGGTGGCCATGGTGGCGATGGCGGGGATCGCGATGAAAAGGGTGATGTTCATGCTGTAACGGAGCAAGTTGTTATAGAAGCGTTTGTCTTCCATCCCAAAGTAATGGGTGGCCCGAGGCATGAAAACGGTATAAAGCGAGGTTACCAAGGTAATGACGATGTCGATGCCTTTGACACCAACCGAATAGGCCCCGACGGCGGCCTTGCCGGGATCGAGGAAGCCCAAGATAAAGGAGTCGGTTTGGTTATAAACCGTCACGAAAAGCGAGATGAAGAAAAGGACGGGAATTTTGCGCAATATCGGCAAAAAGTCATATTTCTGCGTCTTTTTGAAGGAAATATGTTGCGGTAAGACGATGCAATTAACCACCGCAGTGATGATGGTGGGTAGGATCGTGAAGAAAGCGTAGAGGTAGATTTCGTTTAAGGCGGAATAATAGGAAGCGGCGGGGCGGATGCGGATGTAGGTAAGTAAGGCCGCTAAGGCGATCGCGACGATGGACCGTACCGTGATGTAGATGTGTTTTTCTAAGGCGATATAAATCCATTCAAAGGAAAAGGTGCCCACCAGGAAGTTCACGCTGAGCAAGAAAATGAGGCCGTTATTTTCCCTTAAGGCGGGTATGGCGAAGCATAGGCCTAGCTCAAAGGCGAAGCTAATCAACGTGGTGATGGCTTGGAGGATAAAGAATTCCTGGGCTTTTTTGGATAATGCCTCTTTGTCGTCGCGGACTTTCGCGCATTCGACGATCGCGATGTTAGGAATGGAGATTTTGGCTAGGACCAAAAAGTAATAAACGAAGGTGTTGGCCCAGGTGTATAAGCCAAAGGCTTGGTCTCCTAGAGCGCGGGTCACGTAGGGGAAGGTGATGAAGGACAAGGCCGTCATGGCCAAAGTGCGGATCAAATTGATGACCACGTTCACTCGGATGTTGTTCCCACGGGCGGCTTTGGCGTTCATGCGTCTTGCTATTATAGCGCCTATACGCCGCCTTGCGCCTCCATATGCGCCCTTCCCGCGCATTGCGAACATCGGCCCAATGGGGATAAAATCGATAGTCGAAATGAAGATATTGATCGTCTGCCAATTCTTCTATCCCGAGATTTTTTCGATTAACGACGTCGCCAAGGGGCTGGTGAAAAAAGGCCACGAGGTGCTCGTGGTTACCGGGAAGCCCAACTATGGCTATGGGCGGATTTTGGATGGTTATGAATCGGTAAACGACGAGATGATCGATGGCGTTCGCGTGCACCGTTGCCCGCTTCGCCCCCGCAAGAAAGGTCGCCTTTCGATTATCGCGAACTACCTTTCTTTCTGGTTCCATTCCAGGCGTTATCTAAAGCGACTAAAGGAAGAGTTCGACGTGGTGTATTCCATGTCCCTTTCTCCGCTTATTTCCATTGTGGGTGGGACGATCTATGCCCGAAAGCATCATGTGCGCCACGTGCTGCATTGTCTCGACCTTTGGCCCGAGGCCACGGTCGTGACCGGGGCGGTGCGTCGGCATTCCCTTTTGTATCGTGTCTTGTTTGGGTGGTGCAAAAAGATTTACGCCAATTTGGACGCGATCCTTATTTCTTCCCCTTCTTTCAAGCGGTACTTCCATGAAACCCTGGGAGTGAAAAACGTTCCCATTTCCTATGTACCCCAGCCTCCTCAGGTATCTTTGCCCACGCGGGAAATCACCTACGACCATAAGTTCAACTTCGTCTATGCGGGGAACATTGGCACATTGCAACTCGTCGAAGAGGCCGTTTTGGCGACGGAACTGGTCCAAGACAAAATCGACGTGTGCCTGCATATCCTTGGCATGGGGGCGCGAGCCGATGCAGTTTGTAGGCTCATTGAGGAACATGGGCTTTCCAAACGTGTTAAGTACTATGGCATCCGGCCGCGGGAAGAAGTCGCTTCTTATTATCAAAACGCGACCGGCATCATCGTTTCTTTGTCCCATAAAGGTATCGTAGGCGATACCATCCCCAACAAATTGAATTCCTCTTTGGCCTATGGCAAACCGATTTTGGGCGTCATCCAAGGGGATGGGGCTAGGGTACTAGAAGAAGCCGAAGGGGCGGTGCTTTCCCATGGGGAAACTCCGAACGATATCGCCCTTGCCATGTTGCGTTTGGCGCAGATGGATGAGAAGACACGGCAAAAACTGGGCGACAACAACGCCGCCTATTTCAAAGCGCATTACGAGCTTGACGGGATCTTAGACGAGATCGTCAATCATTTGAAGAAGTAAGGAATGTCTTTAATCGAAGCCCGGTTTCCTTGGGGCCGTATTCTTTTAGAATGGTCTTGCAGGCTTGGTTTGGAAGTAACTCGACAAGGTTCCCATTTTCGTCTAAATGGTTTTGGAAGAACGTGTCCAAATCACCGTTTATCCAATTCACGTCCTTCTCGAATTCATCATGGATCGGGGTGGATAGGGTCGAGGCGACAAATGGGGCGAAACTAAGGTATTCCATGACTTTGGAAGGGACGGCGTTATCGTCGAGGCGCTTGTTGTAGTGGCGGGGGTTGATGGCTAGGGCGCAGCCTTGGATGTAGGCGTAATGCTCTTGTTTGGAAATCTGACCTAAGAATTCGATATGGGGGTCGCCAGTGGCAACGCGACGCACCTCCTCTTCCATCGCTCCATGCCCCGAAAGCAGGAGGTCATAGTTAGGATGCGCGCGTTGGAACCATTCCAATAAGTCTTTGGTCCCATCTTTTTCGAATAAAGCTCCACCATAGTAGATGTACGGTCTAGACCGCTTTTTCGGAGAGGATTCGGACGCTTCGGTAAGGAAAGGCTGAATAAACGAAGGCCTCTCTTCCAAACCATAGGTTTTTACAAGTCCCTTCGTCAAAGCAATGGACCCATCCGCGGTTTTCGCTTTCTTCTTGATGCCTGCGCAGAAGGAAGGAGACACACCAGTGATGTTTTCGATGTCGTCGGTAAGGATGGCGTAACGGGGGCAGTTAAGCTTTTTGGATAGTTTTTCCGCGACTTTGGCGATCGTTTGGTTTAGAGGGTCATAAAGAAGGCATGACGCGGGATCCTCGTTGAGGCTTTGAAGAATCCTTTTATAGGCGAGGGAAGGAAAGAACAATCCCCGGAGATAACGGTTCTTGGGTCCTTGCAGATAGGTATAGGAAAGGCGTTCGTGCAAGACGGTCGTGGCGTTCCCTAGATAGGATAGTGACGCGGGGACAAAGGAATAAACGCGGACGTTTAACGCAGTGGCAAGGGATCGGATCAACTTGCCATGGAAGTTTTGACCCGCGGGGTTAGGAAGAGAGGAAATGCGGTGGCACGCCTGCTCAAAATGATCGTCAAGGACATGGGTGGTCAGATAAAGGACGGTCATGGTTTGGCCCCTCCTTTAAGGAATTCCTCCAATAGTTCTTGATGGGCTTTCGCGGAGGCTTCGTAGGTATAACCTTTCGCGGTTTCGATGGCCTTTTGTTTCATGGATGGAAGGTCGGCGTTGCATAAGGTCAACACGACTTCCTCCGCGTTATCGAAATCCACGATGCTTCCATTGATCTTGGGTTTAATAAGACGTTTGGAGGCATTCGCCTTATCCGAGGAGAACACGGGCAATCCTTGGGACATGGCCTCGGTGACGACGTGTCCATAGATGTCTTCTTTCGTGGGGAAAAGGAAGGCGTCGCAGGCACGGTAGAAGCGGAATAGGTTCGCATGGTCCATAAATGGACGGATAAAGACGTTGGTTAGCCCTAGTTCGCGGATGAGACGTTGGTACAAGCGTTTCTGCTTGCCTTCCCCGATGAGATAAAGGCTATCTTCCTTGGGCATTCTCTCCCATAGGCGAATGAGGGACTCGAAACCCTTTCTTGGGATAAAGAATCCTGAGGAAACGAAGACACGCCTCCCTGGGATGTCTAGTTTTTTGCGTAACTTGGCGATTGCCTTTTCATCGTAGAGCTGATCTAATAGTTCGCTTTCTTTCACCGATCCGTAGGGGAACAGACGGATGCGCGCTTTGTCCGCTCCATAATAGGTAAGGTATTCGCTGGAGCATTCATCGGGAGACAAATAAAGATCGGCCCCGGAGATATAGGAACTTTTGATGAGACTGGAGATATTGTTTTCTTTTTTACGGATGATGCCCCCGTTGATCGCGAAGACGTAGGGGATGTGGTGGCGTTTGCAATAGGAGATGGCGATGCGTTCGGTAAAGGTACGCCACCCATTGAGCACGATGACGTCGAATTCCTTTTTCTTTATATAGGAAAGAGGCTTCCAAGAAAGGTTATTGAAGGAACCGAGTTTCAACGGGTGCCCATAGATCGCGTGAAAGGTTTTGGGGGCGTGGCCGTAGAAGGTGGCGTTTCTTCCCCCTTCGGACAGGCGTTCAAAGTAGACGGTCAATTCGTTATTTTCCCCAAGGCAATTGAAAAAATCGACTTTGTATGGGGCAGGGTGGTTGAATAGCCAGAAGATGCGCATCCAATAAATTATGCCAATGCTCCGTTATAATGAACTAGATGAATTCTAGTTGGGATGACTTTTTCTCCTCTCTTCCTTCGTTTCCTTTTTGGGCGCGCCTAAACGAAAAGGTGGATGAGGCGTATGCATCCGGGATGTGCTTCCCTCCTAAGGAGCGCATGTTCGCCGCCTTTGACGTCTGCCCTTTGGAGAAATTAAAGGTCGTGATCATCGGTCAAGATCCTTACGCCAATCCAGGCCAAGCGATGGGATTATCTTTTTCTGTGCCACCAGGGACAAAGCTCCCGCCGTCGCTTCGGAATATTCACAAGGAAATCGAATCCGAAGGGTTTGGGTACATGAACGACAAGGATGGCGATTTGACCTTTTGGGCGAACCAAGGGGTTTTATTGCTCAATACTTACCTTTCCGTGGAACAAGGAAAACCAGGGTCCCACGCATGGAAGGAGTATGAGGAATTC
Source organism: Bacilli bacterium (assembly GCA_024695105.1). Taxonomy (GTDB): domain Bacteria; phylum Bacillota_I; class Bacilli_A; order RFN20; family CAG-826; genus Alloenteromonas. The sequence continues at coordinate 8,387 of JAILIV010000041.1, read as the reverse complement.
CTACGTGCGGTGATGACGTTTATTAATGGAAGGAAACAAGACGTCGTATGGATGTTCTGGGGCTCTTTCGCGCAAAAATTTGAGCGTTTTGCGAACAATTCCGCGCATTTGAAGCTTTTCGCGAACCATCCATCTCCACTTTCCGCCAATCGCGGAGGTTGGTTTGGATGCAACCATTTCCGTTTGGCGAATGCGTATTTGCAAAGCCGTGGGTTATCGCCTATTGACTGGTGCAACTCACCCTTTAGACTATAGGTACCGGAGCGTTCCGTTAGAATGCTGAGAGGAGCCGTGATTCCGGCTCGACGGATGACCTGATCCCGGTAATGCGGGCGGAGGGAAGCAATGGCCTCCTTTTGCCCAAGGAGGCGTTTTTCATGGAAGAGAAAAAACCCAGTTGGTTCGCGAACAACCTTTGGATCATTCCCTTTGGCGTTGGTCTATTGGCCTTTCTTGGCTTGGCCTTGCCTTTGGTGGAAGCCCACCCCATAACCTATGATCCCGCCGCGTGGAAATTCACCGAATTGCCGCGTCAGGCTTTTGGCGCGGGGATGCTATTTGGTCTGGATGGGGCGGTTGCCTGGCTTTATTTCATTTTGTATGGCTTGGTATTGATCGCGTTGGTCTTGTCCTTGGTGGGCGGCTTACGAAAAAAGGGGGAGACGTTATCTTCCGTGGCGATGTTTTTGTTCCTCATCGCCGGCGTTTTGTTCTTCTTGTCGGGTTCCAATTACGGTTTTTGCAACGCCACCGCGACCGTAGGCCAATACAAGGAGTACTTCGTGGATCCGTCGAACCCCGCCGCCTATTCCGCGAATTACTATTGGTATTTGAAAGAGTACGTCAATCTGGCCGATGGCCGTTTGGGTGTGGGGGCGATCTTAAGTGGGGCGCTTTCCGCCATCGCCGCTTTCTCCGCCTTCTCGATCTCCTTGTCTTCAAAGAGGCTCGATATCCGCGCCATCACGGAAATCGCGATGTTATGCGCCATCGCCATCGTTTTGGACGTGGTGTTTCATTTCTTGCCTAACCTCCCGATGCAGGTGGGTTCCCTTTCCATTGCCCTAGTGCCTATTTACATCATCGCGTTACGGCATGGCCCGGCACGCGGTTTACTCGCCGCCTCGTTCATCTATGGTTTGATCACGTGTTTCACCGATGGGTATGGGTTATGGCTTTATCCATTGGATTATTTGGTTGCGTATTCTGGCGTCGCGATCATCGGTTTCTTCGCCCCGTTTATTATCGGCAAAGACCAAAAGACGTATAACGTGAAAGGCATTTTGTTCATCATTTTGGGATGCGTCCTCAGTGGCATCGTGCGTTTCCTAGGCTCCATGGCATCCTCCATGGTGAACTATGGCTATGCGTTAGGCCCTGCCGTTTTGGTGAACCTCTATTGCCTAGTTTCCCCGGTTTTGTGCGCCATTGTCCTTGTGGCGTTCTATGGGCCCTTATTACGGCTTAACCGCCGTTTCCCCGCCACGCGTACGTCCTACGCCGACGAAAAGTAATGGCAAAACGGCTTAAGCCGTTATAATTAGTCGTTCCGAAAGGAAGTGTTTTATGAATATCGACGAAGAGAAATTGGAAAAGAATGAGCCGGAAACGGAATCCCTTCCCGTTGAAGACGACGTGGATGGTTTTACCGATGAGGTGAAGTTCGAAGAGCCTAAGCCCGAAGAGGCCCCCGAAGAAGCCAAATCGGAAGAAAAGGCGGAAGAAGAGCCTCCCGTCATCGTGGAGGAACCTGAGCCCGAGCCGGAAAACCCAGACCTCTACAACGAGGAGTTTGATGACGAACGCCTTTCCGCGATTGAGGAAAGCCGCCAGAAATGGAACAAATCCTACAAGAAGATGTCGATGATCAAGTTCATCGTCTCCACCGCGATTTTGCTTGGCATCTTGGCGGGGTGGTTGATCCCCACTTTCTTGCTCAAGGACGCCTCCGTCGCCTTGCTGCCGCTATATATCGGTTTAGGCTGCGCGGTGGTTGGCATCGCCATCTTGCTCATTTTCGGGTTCTTCCAAAGGAAACACGACAAAGAGCAACTGCGGAACCACTTCAACGTCTATTTCGATTCGGTGAACTCTTATACGCTTGGCGAATATGGCGTGACGGACTTGCATGGCGACGTCGACGACAAGATTTCCAAAGAGGAATTCTTGGAGTCTGGCGTGTTTGAAAATGTGGCCTCCGTTGGTTCGCGCGATAACATCACCTTCTCCTACAAAGGCATGGATTGCGCTTTGGCCGAAGCGGCGGCCCAAAAAGATGGCGGCAAAGCCCTTGCGACCATTTTCGTGGGCAAATTCCTGCGCACGCATAACACGGTTTCGGTCTCGGATGATGGCTTGGTCATCTATTATCCAGGCAATGACCGCGCCCTTCCCCCGGAGAAATTGGACCAACTCCATCTCGCCGAGTCTTCCCGCGCCTTTAAGATCTATGGCAGCGCGGCGGACAAGAAAGTCCTGACCAAAAAGGTACGCGATGCGCTTCATACCATCCGCACGAACAAATTGCTCGTGGACGTGACGCTGGTCATCAAACCTGGACGCACGTATTGGTACCTCGGTTATGAGGACGACATCATGGTGTTGCCGGGCGAGAAGCCGTTCAACCCGCGCTTCGTCAAGCAATACAAAGACGAGTTGAAGTTGATCTTGGACGCTTCGCTTACGTTAAACGAATAGAAAGAGCAAAGACCTAGGGAACCTTCCTAGGTTTTTTGTATTCGGCGTTTTCTCGCGTATAATAGGCGCGAGGGGAGCTTAGCTCCTATTGCCGTATGTGCGAAAACAACCAACCGTTCCGCCGCTGGAAGAAAGTCCAAGCGTATAAACATGATGGGACCTTACACCGTCAATGGTCCCCGGCTTTCCTCGTGTTTGAAAACGACGATTGCTGGGTTTTGGCTTCGAAAGCCTCTTTGGTGACCGAATTCGATGGACGGAAATGGATGACGAAGGAAAAGGCCATCTTCGTCTTGTTCAAGAAGAAATGGATGAACGTTATTGCCATGTTCAAACAGGACCGTGGCATCTGCTATTACGTCAACATCGCCTCCCCGACGATCTACGACGGAGGGTATCTTCGCTACATCGACTACGATTTGGACGTGAAGGTGTATCCCGACGGCGTGGAGAAGACTTTGGATGAACGCGAATACGACCGCCATGCGACCCAATATGGCTATCCCAAGGACCTTTCCCAAGCGATCGAAGCCTCGGTCGTGGAAGTGAAGAAAATGATCGAAAAGAAGGAGATGCCTTTTGACGATAGCTTGATCGAAGGGTACTACCAAACCTTCCTTGAAATGAACAAACCCGTAACGAAGCGCCCCGCATGACCATTCGACTTTTCACCCATAGCAAAGAAGAGACCAAAGCACTTGGCCGAAAGATCGCTTCGTTCCTTAAACCTGGGGACGTGGTCGTTTTAAGTGGTGATTTAGGCGCGGGCAAAACCACGCTTACTTCGGGCGTGGGTGAAGGATTAGGCGTGAACGAGGAAGTGCTTTCTCCAACGTTCAACATCCTGAAATGCTATTTCCGTGGCCGGATTCCGTTCTATCACATCGATGCGTATCGTCTCGAAGGCCAGCACATTGAGATTGGCTTAGACGAAGCGATTGAGGGGGATGGGGCTTGTTTCGTCGAGTGGCCGCAGTTCATTGAGCCGCTTCTTCCCGAGGAACGGCTGGAAATCGAAATCCATAACCAAGGCGAGAATGACCGCGAGTTTGTCTTCACCGATCCAACGGATTCCTATGAGTGGATTGCTTCCTTGGAGGCAAAGCAATGATTTGGCTTGGCTTAGATACTTCGGACAAGCATCTCTTCGTGGGCCTATTCAAGGACAAGGAACCCCTGGGGATCATTTCCTACGAAGCCTGGCAACGGCAGTCCGAATACCTGATTTCGGAAATGGATGGATTATTTCGGAAAACCGGTGTTTCGAAACGGGCTATCGAAGCTGTCGTTACCAGCGTTGGCCCAGGTTCGTATACGGGGGTTCGCATTGGCTTAACGGTTGCAAAAACCATCGCTTTTGCGCTGAAAATACCTCTATATTCCGTTTCTTCCTTAGAAATGCTGCAGGATTTAAACGTTCCTTCGATTTGCCTCTGCAACGCGCGAAGCAAACGGAGTTATTTCGGCGTGTATGACCATGGTGAAGCCCTCGTGAAGGATTGCATCAAAACCAACGATGAGGTGAAGGCCTATATCGCGGAGCACCCCGATTATTTGCTTTGCGGGGACTTGGAATACCTAGGTTTAGAAGGCAAGGAATATGACCCGACGCGGGTCTTCCCTTCTTGCCTAGACGAGAAACACCGTTGTCCGGATCCTTACTCTCTTCGTCCCGTTTATTTGAAGGACGATTACGATTCCACGAACATGCGCGTCATTGTCCGGAAAACCATTCCCAGCGATTTATCCACCTTGGCGGATATTGAGGCCTCCTGCTTTTCCTCACCTTACACGGAGACGCAGCTTCTTGGCGAACTTAACGAGAATCCGTTCTCCCATCTTTATAGCGCGCTTCTGGATGGCGAAGTGGTCGGTTACATCGACTTCATGATCACTTTCAATTCGTTGACCATCAACCGTATCGCCGTGAAAGAAGGGCTACGCGGTAAAGGCATTGGCAATTTGCTTTTGGGTCAGATGATCAAAGACGCGGAAGCCCAGAAAGACGAAGTGGTGGAGTTTGCCACCTTAGAGGTCCGCACCTCCAATGAGCGAGCCATCCGTTTCTACAAGAAGCATAAGTTCGAAGCCATCACGGTGAAGAAAGGCTATTACGAGGATGGGGAGGACGCGATTTACATGGTGAGGAGTTTGGTCCATGGCTAAGATCTTAGCGATTGAATCCAGCTGCGACGAAACCGCGGTCGCGATCGTCGACGATGGCAAGCTTTTGGCTAACGTCGTCGCCACCCAAATCGCCGTACATGAGAAGTTCGGCGGCGTCATGCCGGAGATCGCTTCCCGTCTGCATGCGGAGAACATCACCGTCGTGTTGCAACAGGCGTTAGACGAGTCGGGTGTGTCCTTAGAGGACATCGACGCATTCGCGGTGACCCGTGGCCCTGGTTTGATTGGGTGTCTTCATGTGGGCCTTCAAGCCGCGAAGACCTTGGCGATGCTTTACGATAGGCCCCTTATCCCTGTCCATCATCTCGCGGGGCATATTTACGCGAACGAATACATCGGCGAACTAAAGTTCCCTCTCCTTTGCGTCGTGGTGTCCGGCGGCAATACCGAACTTGTGTACATGAAGGGCCATATGGATTTCAAAATCATTGGGCGGACCCAAGATGACGCGGTGGGAGAGTGCTTTGACAAAGTCGCCCGCGTATTGGGGCTCCCTTATCCGGGTGGTTTGCCGATCGATCAGCACGCGAAGAAGGGACGGCATACGTATAATCTTCCCCACCCTTACGTCAGTGGGGGCAAATATGACGTTTCCTATTCGGGTTTGAAGACCGCGGTGATTAACCTCGTCCACAATTTGAAGATGAAGGGCGAAAGCGTCAACGTCGACGACATGGCTAGAAGTTTTGAGGATGTCGCGATCGGGATGATCGTGGATAAGGCTTTGGCTGCCGCGAAAGATTACCAAGTCGCTCAGGTCGTTTTGGCGGGTGGCGTTAGCGCGAACTCCTATCTCCGCGAGCAAATGAAATCCAAGCTCGAGGGAACGGGCATTGACCTTGTGCTACCTCCGTTATGGTGCACGACGGATAACGCCGCGATGATCGCCAAGGTGGGCGAGCATCTTTACGAAAGAAAGTATTTCGCAGGTTTGGATCTTGGCGTGGATCCTAACTGGAAAATCGACGAGCAATTGACGTTGCTCGATTAGTTCGTTTCTTGTTTCTCTTTCTTTTTGCGGGCTTTTCGCAACGCTTGGATTGGTTTTTCTAATAACAAACGCAAGATGGACCACGGGATGGCACTTAGCCCAAGAAGGGTGAACAAAAGCGTCTCTTGTCCAACGATTCCGTTGCCGATGGCCACCGAAGCGGCGATTGTCGGTAGGAGGATGGCGAGCGTTCCATAGGAGGCTAAGGCAAACGTTACGAATAACGATTCGTGGGGATAACGGCACCCGGAATCATGGTAAAGGAAGCCGATGGGGATGGAAGACATCCACGGGAAGACGGACGCCATGACGATGCAGGCGGCGCGGAATAGGTCGTTGGATTCCGCCCCATGGAAGAAGTAGCCTAAGGCGGTTGCGAATCCAAGGATCAAGAAGATAACCGCGAACAAAGGGTTAAGGCCGTCTTTTTTGAAACGCTCAAGGATGGCTCGGCCCGAAAGCAAACGGAGGGACCATTTCTCTTGTACCGAAGGAAGGGTTGGGGCGCCTTGCGTAGGTTCGCAAATCGGTTGTTCGGGCACAGTGGGTGAGGGCTTGGCGACGATCCATGCCGAAGTAAGGGACGAAGGAACCTTTGCTTTGAAGGCAGGCCTCAAAGGGGCTTTGTGAGGGCCAGGGAATTCTTGCCCGAGCAAGTCCGAACACAAAACGTCCCAAGAACGCTTATCGGACCATAAGGGGTCTTCTTTGTTTGGCAAGATCCTACAACCAAGCGGGGGAAGGGAAGGGCAAAGAACGTAAACGGCGCTTTGGATGGGCAAGGCGGTAAGGCGAGAAACCATTTCCGAAGAGAAAGGAGAAAGCTCGACGCAATGGTAGCATGTTCCATCGGCGAATAAGGCCTTGGCTTCGGATAGGAAATCTTCGTTTTCTCGAAGCACGTCATGCGTAAATGGGCCGTTTGTTTCGATTTGGGTTACTCCATGGCTTTGGATGCCTTGAAGCAAGCGGAAACAACCTTCACCTACCAAAACCATTCCGCTTGACGGCAGGCAGATGGGCTTGGCAGCCTTCGTTTTGTCTTTGTTAGGGGCAAAGCCGAGCAACATATTCCTTATGATACCAAACTGTGACTTTTTGGCGAAAAGGTCGAAAGGAAATGTGCGCAAACGCGACCGCGCGATTCGTTACGCTTGCCCTTATGTAAGCGCTTCATTAAAATGATTCGGCCATGGGTACGATTCGCCAAATGCTCGAAATTCTTCGAAAAAGGGAGAAAGCGGGTTTTGCTTTGCTTTTCTTAGCCATGTTCGTGAATTCCTTTTTGGAAATCTTTGGCTTGGCCATTTTGGTTCCGGTCGTCACCATCGTCGCCTACCCCGACAGCGCCTATGAGAACCAGTGGTACGTTCGCCTCTTTGCTGACATCTTCCGCATCCCGGCGGGAGAGACCCGAATCTTGCTGATCGCCTTGGTCAGCTTCGTCGCGGTGGTGTATCTGCTTAAGGCCGCCTATTTCTTCTTCTATCAGTACGCCCAGCGTAAGTTCATCGCGACGTTCTCCCGTCGCCTTTCCATTGGGTTATTCGAGAATTACCTGTATCAGCCTTATGAGTTTCACGTGTATCACAATACCTCGGAGCTTATTTCCCATGCGACGTATGACGTCTCGGGTTTCGTAAGCGGGCTTAATCTCGTGATGTCCACTTTGGCGGATATCGTTTTCGCCGTGACTGTGTTTGTTTATTTGATGATTGATGAATGGGCCATCACGTTGATTGCCTTCGTCGCCCTGGGCGGCGTCTCCTTGTTCCTAACGACGGCGTTCCGTAACAAAGCCCGTCAGTATGGTCGCCAAAGCGCAATCATCAACGCGAAGAAACTCAAAGCCATCCGCGAAGGCCTAGACGGCATCAAAGAGGTGAAAATCGCGGGACGTGAGCGTTATTTCATCGATCAATACGAATCCACGATGGCCGAATCCCAAGAGCTTTCCATCAAGAGTTCGGTCATCGATATCGTCCCCCGTATGTCGGTGGAAGCCCTTGGTATGGTGGGCATGCTTGTGGCCTTGCTGGTCTATTACCTTTTGGGCACTCCCCCAGAGAAGATTTTGAGCACGTTTACTTTGCTGGCTTTGTCGGTCGTGAAGCTTTTGCCTTACCTTACCCGCATCGCGGCGGGGTTGAATTCCTTCCGCGGCGCCTCTTATTCCATCCACCGCGTCTATGAGGACATGCGCCTTATCCGCGAGGTGCCTGTGGAGGCCAATGACCGAAATGGCGTCGTTCCGCTGAAATACGACAATGACATCGTCATTGAAAACGTCACCTTCCAATATAAGAGTGGCACCGAGCCCGTTTTGGAGAATTGCTCGGTGCACATCCAAAAGGGAACCTCCGTGGCTTTTTATGGGCGTTCGGGCGCAGGTAAGACGACGACGATCGACATCCTATTGGGCTTGTTGAAACCGCAGGAAGGCGCGGTGCTTTGCGATGGGGTGAACGTCGCGGAGCATTTGAACGAATGGCACGCGAACCTTTCCTATGTC
>JAILIV010000040.1 GCA_024695105.1 Bacilli bacterium | reverse complement strand
CCCAACAAAATAGAAGTCTTCGAACTCTAAGGTGATGACGCGACCTTCATCATCGTATTTGCCATCCAGTAGTCCGTAATGGACGGATAAAGGATCGATGCGCGTGAAGACAGCGACACCGGAATAACCTTTACGGACCTTGGATACGGTCCAATAGGATTGGTAGCCATCTGGATCAAAGGGAGGAAGCAAACCCGGGTCTTCGCTTAGTTTGGTTTCTTCCAAAAAGAAAACGTCTGCATCCAATGCTTTGAAGGTGGCTTCGAAATCCTTATTCAGGATGGCGCGAAGCCCGTTGACATTGAAACAGACGATCTTCATGCGGTGGCTTTCTTCTCCGGGTCTCCACAGAGGTATTCAAGCTTCACCCCATAGAACTTCTCGTAGCAGCGTTTCCACGCGGCATAGTTCGCGTCCGCCATGGCCTTGGAAGCGACAATGGGGTGTTTCTTCTTATCGGGATGGATGGGTGGCAAGACAAAGATGGTCATCTCTTGGATGGGGAAGCCATCGGGGCCGATGTCCGCACTATCTTCTTGGCAAATGAAGATGGGGATGACGGGAACGCCCGCTTTCGCGGCAAAGGTGAAGGCACCGCGTTTTAAGGGCTTGGGTTTGCGGTAATTCCACCACATGGATTGTTCCGGATAGACCAAGACGAGATCACCACGGCGAAGGTGGTAATCCACGCCGTCGAGGAACTCTTTCATCGCGGCCATGTTGGAGGATAAAGGCAACGTATTGCAGTTACGCATGAGCATGCCATAGAAACCGGGGAAGGACGTGTAGTTGCCTTCGCGGATGACACGGAAGAGCTTCCGCTTCTTATGGCAAGTGGAACGTTCATAGGCCACCTGCATCGCGAAGGAATCCATCGCGTTGAAATGGTTGCAGGTGATGACGGCCCCAGTGGTTAGTGCATCCAAGTGTTCAATCCCATGGATGTCTTTGATGCGCAAAGTGCCGTCTTTGATGATCTTATTGAGAAACTTACGGGCACTGGAAAACGCAATCTTGGCTTTGATCTTGCTGGAGAGCTTGTGTTGCTTATAGTCGACCGTTCCCGGAAGGATGACGTCGCCGGGAGGATCTTCCTCGACGTCCTGGTCGAAAATGCCCTGACGTTCCAAGGATTCGATACGGACAAGACCGGCAAGACGCTCGGGATCCTGGTTCATCATTCTGCCTCGTATGCGGCCTTATCTTTTAGATAGACCTCGTAGATATCGTCGAACTGGTGGTAATGCAGGACGCGATGGACGTCATCGATATGCCATTGCTTGATGTTACGCGCCTTCGGATAGGGGAAGTAATAAAGGCGCTTGGAGAAATGGCGGACGACGGTGTGCTTATTGAGCCCGCGCTGATCGTTGAAACGCTGAGGCATGAGTTTCCATTTGGTGCGGGAGCGGATGATCGCACTTTGATCGGCAAAGACCAGTTTCTTCTTGTTAATCCATCCACGGGCTTTCTCGAATAATCCCGTTTTACGGCATTTAGCCATGTTGAAATAGATGACGCCCGCGTTGATGTAATGGGGATTGATCAGGAATTTGCCGTAATGGTCGTTGCTCGCGGCGAATTCATAGGGGCCGACGTCGAAATCGGTCAAGAGATGGATGTCGCGGTTGAACATGATGTCCGCATCCAAATAAAGGAACGTATCCGGCATTCCTTCGATCTTGTCGGCGAGGAGGCGGAGCAAGGTATAGGGGGAACAATAGCAGCCTTCGTTGGGCGAATGGCCAAGGTATTGCTCATATAAGTCGGTGACATCGACCTTGCGGACGCTGGATTCGGGGTTATAACGTTTCACGACTTTGTCGAGGAAGGCGATGAGCTTATCCGAGATGGAGGTATAGTCCGGATTCAAGCGGGTAAGGTTCATCGTAAGGATCGTGACGTTATAGGCGTCCTTCTTCGGGTCACGCATCGCGATCGAAAGCAAAGACGTAAGCACGCCGTCGAACACTTTTTCGTTGCCACAATAGAGAAGGTTAATCATTGGTCTTCCTTACGTATTTGATCTTCTCGTAGGTCGAGAAGGAGGCCCTTTCGCACATTGTATTATAGATTTCGTTGCGGAGCATCTCCCGCGCCTCCTTGGGCGTCGCCTCGAATGCGGGGAAGAAGGGGCCATCGACGAAGGTACGGATGCGCACCTTGCCGTTTTTGCGTTGATGGTAGGTATTGGTGAAGCAGAACACCGGGGTCCCGTAATAAACGGGATAGGTGAACGAATCTGCGACGAATTCACGGATGCCGGTGTAATAGGGCCAAATATGGGCTTCGGGGTAGATGACGATGGCCTGATGCTGGCTGACGCGTTTAGCGATGGCGTCGGTGAAGTTTTTCTTCGCCGCGGCGTTGCCCGGTAGGGGCAGTCCACCCAGAAGGGGCACGTATTTGCCGATTCCGGGGATATTGACGTTATTGGGGTGAACGATGACGTTCAGATATCGGGGCGAAAGAATAAAGGCCGGCATCAAGGCATCCCCAATGATCTGGGTGTGGTTGCCATAGATAAAGATGGCCTGCTTACGGTAGGGTTTGAGTTTCCATTTCCCGACGATCTCGTGCTTGAACTGTTTCTTCAAATAGAAGAAAGCGATTGGTTTTGCGATGATGTGGAAAAGGAAGAAGTGCTTGATATGGCCCCAAATCCCATTGTCGCGGATATAACGGTAATCCTCTTTGATGGGTTCGGAATGGATCTCCATCGTCGAAAACTCGTCGTGGAGGGGGTCGGAATAATAAATGGTTTCGGGCAATTGCTCCTGAGCCATGTTGTCTCCTTAAGGACAATTATACGGCAGCGTGGACACGAAGGCGCGAAACGAGTTCGGCAAGCGTCGGCTCCGTGGTGAGGGGTTTAGCAAGACGCTTGGAGTCCACACGGTGGATGAAGTTGTCGCTGCGGGCGATTTCCTCACGAGCGATGCGGCAGACGTTGGCGACCACACCGTTGATCGAGGCAAGACGCTCCGGGGTGATGGAGGCAAAACCGGCCTTGATCTCCATGTAGCACTCGGTACGAGATGCGTATTTCCAGAAAAGATCGCCATAGAAGCAGTTGATGTCCTGCCACGGCTTGGCCGCAAAGGCGTAGTGGATGATGCCGAGGTGTTTACGGTCGATGTGCCAATCCTTGATGGTTTCGACGTTCCAACGGCGGGGGAGGTAGTGGACCTTGTTTTTGCAGATGACGTGGAGATAGTCCTGATCCTGGGCAACAACAAAGTTGTAGTAGCCAACGAGGGGCAAGAACTGGCCAAGGACATCATTGGCACGCCAAGCTTTGGAGTTGATGACGAGCATACCGGCGTTGAAATAACGGTAACGGGAGATGCCAAGGACCTTTTCGGCATAGAGGCCGCAATCCTCGATGGAGGACATGACGGCTTCGGGAACGGCGGCGACATAGGCGTTGCCGAGTTGGGTGTCATATAAATGCGCAACATCATCCACGATCGCGGTGTCCGCGTCGATATAGACGGCTTTGTCGTACTGGGTGAAGTGGCTCGCGATCAGGAAACGGAAATACGTGGAAGGCGA
>JAILIV010000038.1 GCA_024695105.1 Bacilli bacterium | reverse complement strand
CGTTTTGGATTTGTCCCGTGAGGTGCTCCGCCATTTCGGCGGGGCCAAAGGGCTGACCGAGGCCGGCTTTGCGGAACTTAGGTCCCTAAAAGGCATCGGCAAAGGCAAAGCCTGCATGCTCTTGGCCTTGGGGGAGCTATTGCGCCGCTATGGCAAAGACGGCGGGAACAAAGGGCTTAATTCCATCTTCGAGTCGTTTAGGGACGATTTTCCGTTGACCGAGGAAGCCTATGTCTATGCCTTGGACCGAAAGGAGCGGGTTCTTTCCTCACGGCTCGTCGGCAGAGGGAGCAGAAGCGCCCTGAAACTGGATCCATCGGAGGTGCTTCGTTCCGCCTTGGCGACGCGGGGCGAACGGTTTCTCTTCCTTCACGTCCATCCCAGTGGGAACGCCTATCCCTCGTACGAAGACATCGACATGACCAATCGATTATGTGTGGACGCAAAGAGGGTTTCGCTGAGTCTGTTTGACCACATCATATTGACACCGGAGAGCAGGTTTTCCTTTAAGGAAAATGGATTGCTTCTGGAAGAATGAAGGCTTCTTTCTTCGGTCGAATTCGAAAGATGTTTTTGCAATCCTATTTTGGAGTTTTGTACCGCGAAAATAATGGTAAAATAATTACAATTAAACTCGAGAACATTAATGCGAAAAGAATACGATTTCACAAACGGACAAAAGAATCCGTACACAAAGCAACTGAAGCGCCAGGTCACCATCAAACTGTCAGAAGAGGCGATTGCCTATTTCAAAGCCCAGTCCAAGGAAACCGGGATTCCTTACCAGACCCTCATCAATCTTTATTTAACCGATTGCGCCCGAACGGGGAAGCGATTGAAGCTGTCTTGGGATTAATCCAAGCTTTCCTTAAGGAATCCGCCGAAAACAAATTCAACTTTTTCTTCCCATAAGGGAATAAAGAGTCTATATTATCCCCGTTGTCGCCTCCGGTTTTGGGCGCGCAACCGCATAAAAAAGGCTTCCAAGTGGTCATTCCCGCCTTCCTAGCGAGTCATCAAAAACCCGAAACGAAAAGGAGGAAAAAGACATGTACGCTATCATCGAGACCGGCGGTAAACAGGTCCGCGTCGAAGAAGGCTCCATCATCTACGTCGAGAAGATCGACGCCGAAGTGGGCTCCGAGATCACGATCGACAAAGTGCTCTTCGTCGGCGGCGAATCCACCAAAGTGGGCGCCCCCTACGTCAAAGGCGCTTCCGTCGCCTGCAAAGTCGAGAAGCAAGGTAAAGGCAAGAAGATCCGCGTCTTCAAATACAAAGCCAAGGCCAATGAGCGCAAGACCATCGGCCATCGCCAGCCCTATACCTGCTTGGTCGTCAAATCCATCAACGCCTAAGCCATGGTCAAAGTTGAGATCACCTATGAAAAGAACGCGCTCACCTCATTGAAGGTGAAGGGCCACGCCGATTCCGGTCCCTATGGGAAGGATCTGGTGTGCGCGGCGGTGACCGCCATCCTCATCGGGGGCGCGAACGCCCTGGAAGATGATGCATCGGGCTTCGAGGTCACCCTCGAGGAAGGAAACGCGAGTTTCGTCCCGACCCGTCCCATCTCCGAACACGATTCGATCGTGCTGGAGACGGTGATCCTGCAACTCAAGACCATAGAAGTGTCCCCATCCACCAAAGGGACGCTCACGATTAAAGAAAGGAAGTAAAGCCATGAAATTCTTGATCAAAGACCTTCAGCTCTTCGCCTCCAAGAAAGGCGTCGGCTCCACCAAAAACGGCCGTGATTCCGCCGGACGTCGCCTTGGCGCCAAAGCCGGGGATGGCGAGCTCGTCTCCGCCGGCAGCATCCTCTACCGTCAGAGGGGCACCAAGATCTATCCGGGCACCAACGTGAAGAAAGGCGGCGACGATACCCTCTTCGCCACCATCACCGGCATCGTCCGCTTCGAGCGTCTTGGCAAAGACCGCAAGCAAGTCTCGGTCTATCCCGCCGAATAAGGTCCAATGTCATCATGAAGTCCCCGTCATTCGGCGGGGATTTTCTTATCCTCTACCTAGGCGCGAACGCGTTCGGCCTTTATCCTTAAGGTATGCATTTATCGGAATTCCGCCACCAGAGCGACTCACGCTATTGTTTTTCTCTCGGCCCGAACCAAGTGATGGTGCGCCTGGCCGTGGCAAGGGAGCACCCCTTGGAGTCCGCCACGCTCGTCCATGGCGACCAAATGACC
>JAILIV010000031.1 GCA_024695105.1 Bacilli bacterium | reverse complement strand
AAAGGCGTTACTCGGGGATAGCTATGTCCGGGGCTTCCTTTGGACGAAGATGATCCGCAGAAAGTTCTTGTTGGGTGGGTTTGCGGTAAAGGGCAACGACGCGCTTTTCGAAGACACGTGCCTCAGTGTTTTCGCTTTTTGTCAGGCATCCACGTTCGTGTATGCGCCAGAGACGCTCTACAGGTACACGCAGGAGGAAGGCGCCAGCGCGGTACGAAAGCCCCGCACGAATCGTTCCCAATACCATTTGGCCGCCTTTGCCTCCATCCGCCTATATTTGCAAAAGGAACACCCCGAATTGCTCCCAGTGTTCTTTGGGGCGAAGTTCCGTAGTTATTGGTCGTTATGGTATGACCATACGCAGGACCGAAAGTATGGGGTATCACGAAAAGAGATCGCCCGTTACAAAAAGGAATTCGCCGACATCTTCAATCCCAGCAAGCCACTAGATATCCAAGGCACCTCCTATTCGGAGAAAGTGGGGGAAGCGCTTTAGGGCGTCTTCTATGGCTTGCGGGTATTAAAGGACGTAGAATGAATCCGTTAGAAAGAAGGTAGCTTATGAACATTTGCATTTCCGCCGAAACCACCGTGGACCTGACCAAAGAGTTGCTCCGGCAGTTCGACATCCAAACCATTCCCTTCAACATCATCATGGGTGAGGAGGAGTACCGCGATGGCGACATCATGCCGGAGGACCTTTTCGCCTACACGGACAAAACCGGCAAGCTCGCCCGCACCGCGGCCATCAACGAGTTCCAATACGGAGAGTATTTCAAAGGGCTTTTGGAGAAATATGACGCGGTCATCCATTTTGCTTTGTCCGGCGAGATCTCCACCGCCTGTTCCCAGGCCATCATGGCCAGTCAGCAGGAGGAATTGAAGGGCAAGGTGTTCGTCATCGACTCCCGTTCCCTTTCCACGGGCATCGCTTTGCATTGCATCTACGGCCGAAAATTGGCCGAAGCCGGCAAGACCCCCGAGGAAATCGTTGCCTTGTGCGAAAAGCGCATCCCCTTCGGACAGGCCAGTTTCTCCCTCGAATCGGTCAATTACCTGTATAAGGGCGGGCGCTGCTCCATGCTTCAGATGCTTGGGGCCAACGTCTTGAAACTCAAACCCGAGATCTTCGTCAAAGACGGGGCCATGGTCAGCGGCGCCAAATACCGCGGGCCGATGAAGAAGGTCGTCATGGAATACGTCGAAGATACCTTGAAACTCTTCAATAACCCCGACTACGAAGAAGTGTTCATCACCTATAGCACCGCCCCCGACGAGGTCGTCGCCGCGGTGGAAGAACGCCTCGTGAAGGCGGGCTTCAAGCGCATTCACAAGACCCGTGCCGGCGCGACGATCTCCTGCCACTGCGGGCCGCATTGCCTGGGCATCCTCTACATTAACGACGGCGCCCATCCCATCGTTTAAAACCCATCAACCAACCAAGGGCCGTTTGGCCCTTTTTTCTTGCGCTTCCGTTATAATCTTTCGCAGATGATCTACGAGCAGCATCACCGTGGCGAATTAAGCGCATCGGCCCAAAGGCGGTACGACCTTTTGCTCGCGGGGATGCAAAAGGGGCTTTCCTCCATTACGATGCCCCTCCCTTACGATAGCTCTGGCGCGGTGGTGGAAGCGGTGTGGTGGGATCACCCCGAGATCTTCTATTACGCTACCCAATACCAGATTTCCGGGGATCGAAATTCCACGACCTACCGTTTCCGTTTCCCCTTGGGGAAAGGACAGGCGGGCGCGATCATCAAGCAGATTAAGGCTATCTTTGCCCGGGATTTCGACCCGATGATGCGGAAAAGCGAGTACGAGAAGGTGCTCTTCGTCCACGATTACATCGCCGCAAGGACGACCTATGACCTCAACGACCCCGATTCGTTCACGATCATCGGGCCGTTCCTGAAAGGGCATGCCGCCTGCCAAGGCGTCGCCTACGCCGCCGCGTTCATGCTGGAGTATTTGAACGTCCGTTGTTTCTTCGTTCACGGTAAACTGCGCGAAGGACCCTTTAAGAGCGAACGACACGGGTGGAACGCGGTGCAGGTCGAGGGTAAATGGGCCTACATGGACATTACCAATGACCTAGATGGGATGAAGTCCTATTTCCTCGTCGATGAGAAGACGCTTCTAGGCGGCTATTCCTTCGGGGCGCCTTGCGTCGGAAACGGCTTAATGGCCCGGGCGATGGATTTCTCGTGCACCGACTTGGAATACCACGCGCGTTTTGGCTTGGTGTTTCAATCCGTGGAGGCCGCGGCCGCTTCGGCATCCCATCAACTAGACACCAAAGGGAAAGCGGAGGTGCGGTTGCTGCTTAACGATGGCTTCGACCATTCCCGGGAGATCTTTGACGCGATCGAGGTGAGTCGGGACATGCGCATCCATTATCAATCCAACGTATTGACGCAGACGTACCTTTTCGTGGCCCAACCCTAACATGGCGATGGATTTTCTTTGTTTTGGAGCGTAGATTGTTGGGCATGGACGAAGTCTTATCCGTATTGGCGCCTAGCTATCAGATGGCCACGGAAAGCGCGGTCAGCCGCGGTGGCAAATTCAAAAAGGTCTGGGGACGAGGGAACGTGGTTTCCGCTTTCGGTTCTACTTTCACGCGTTGCCAAATCACCTTTGGTGGGGAGAATAACCGCATCGAGATCGGGGAAGGCGCGAACATGGTGGAATGCAAAATCCACGTCATGGGGAGCAATAACGTCATCCGCATTGGCAAGAAGGCTTCCGCCTATGGCTTAAGCATTTGGGTTTCCGATAATGGCAACGAAGTGTCCATCGGGGATAACTTCTATGGTTCAGGCAGCATGGGCATCAATTGCTCGGAGGGAACCAAGGTGTCCTTTGGGAACGATTGTTTGGCCTCCCGTGGCGTCATGTGCATGAGTAGCGATAGCCATTCCATCCTTAGTCCTTGGGGGAAGCGAGTTAACCCCGCGAAGGACATCGTCATCGCCGACCATGTGTGGATCGGCTATGGGGTGACCATCCTAAAAGGGGTGCGGATCGCCAAAAACTGCGTGGTGGGCGCTTCTAGCGTGCTTACCAAAGCCTTTGACGATGAGAACACGTTGATCGTGGGCAACCCCGCGAAGGCGAAGAAGAAAATCGGCGGTTGGCGTGTGAAGAAAATCGTCGGGGGAATCTCCCCGTTGGAGATGGATTAAAGCTTCCCTTCTAACAGAAGGTCTTCAAATCCGTGCTGCCTTAGGGCTTCGTATACCCCGATGGCGACCGAATTGGACAAGTTAAGGCTCCGCAAGCCTTCCCGCATCGGGAGGCGGACGGTGTCTTTTTCATGAAGGCGCAGTAAATCCTCGGGGAGCCCCTTGGTCTCTTTGCCAAACATCAGATAGACCTCATTGGGATAGGCGACCTCGGAATAGAGGTGGTGGGCCTTCGTGGAAAAATAGAACACCTTGGCGTCAGGATGCCGCGAATAGAAGTCGTCGAGGCTAGAATATTCATGCACGTCCAACTTATCCCAGTAGTCTAAGCCCGCTCGGCGGAGACTTCTTTCGTCTAAAGAAAAGCCCAAGGGATGGATTAAGTGAAGGCTTGCGCCGGTGGCGGCGCAGGTGCGGGCGATGTTCCCTGTGTTCTGGGGGATTTCGGGTTCGTGGAGTACGACGTGGATTTTCATGTTGGGACTAGGATAGACCTTGTGGGAGGCGTCGTTCAAGATTCCCCCTTTGGAGCGCATTATTTGCTAGGATCCATTCAGCCCGTTCACGGTCGTTCCCTCTGGCCAAATCATCCCATCGGGGGAATTAGGTGGAAACAAATCACGGGATAATCGAATACCCTATGGGGATGGAGTACTAGAAACAAATCACAGGATAATTGCCTAGAAACAAATTACCCGATAACCACACAGGGGTTCCACAAGGCTTGCCCACCCTTGCTCAATCCTTTAAACGAAAGTTGAACTTGTGCTAGGTAAGCCCAATGGCCTGCCTAGCCTTTTTATTTCACGAACTTTGTCCAGGATGAAATAGATGAAGAGTAGTACGACGATAAGGTCGGACACACTCTTCTCCTTTCCAAGGGCGGGGCAAGCCAATGGGTCATTTGGCATAACTAGCCTCCAGACGTAGATAATTGTCCAGCGCCAAACGACTGGAAAAGATACATCTAGGTCAATTAAATCATTCGATAATATGCGGTTATTATTGGTTCTTCAAGACACTGTACAAAATGGCTTCGCGGGGTTATTTATACGGAATGCCGAAGTAATCCAAATACTCTTTGACGGCGTCTTGCCCGTCAAGACACGTACTTATGAGCCAGCCACGCTCCTGATTCCAGTTTTTAAGGCCCCGATAATAGAATGCTTTCTTTTGGTCAAAAATAAGAAAGGGGACGATGTTGTTCTTTAGACATTCTTTGAACGCGATTAAACGCCCAACTCGCCCGTTGCCGTCTTGGAATGGATGTATTCTTTCAAATCGGACATGGAATTCAATAATCTCTTCCAGTGTGTGGTTTTCTTTCGCGTTATAGGTATCGAGGAGCTTTTTCATCTCAGAGGCTACCAAACGTGGATGGGTCGTTTCCATTCCTCCAACTTCATTGGGCAAGCGCTTATAGGCCCCGACGGCAAAATAGGGCAATTTGGCATCGCTCGTGTTGGATTTAAGGATCCAATGCAGCTCCTTTATGAAGGGCTCACTAAGGGCGTAATTGGCGAAATTGATCACGCGATCAACGGCGCCGAAGTGATTGATGGTTTCGATGATGTCATCGACTTTTTTGCTCGTGTTGCCTTCCATGCCAATCGTCCTGGTCTCAAAAATGTATCGGGTTTCATCGTGGGTCAACTCGTTGCCCTCAATGTGGTTAGAGTTGTAGGTAAGATCGATCATCAGTTTGTGGTAGACCCCGCCTTTGACCCCGTTGGCCTTCTCGAGGCGAAGCCGTTCCAAAAGATAGTTCTTATCGCTTTTTCCGTTGCTGCGGATAGGCTTTTTTGCACCGTTAGGAATAAACCATGTCTTCCCTTTCAAAACTGCGCTTTCCACTCTGCCCATGGCGCAGTAGTTGCGTACGCTTCGCTCCGATAGATTCCATTTCACGGATGCTTCTTTGACCGTCATGAGTTTCTCCATCCCTAATTGTCGACTTATCGGCAAAAAACGCAATAGTTTCATATAGTTTTCGGTTTTTTGCCGATAGATGGATCATCCTTGAGAAGGAGGTTTGCCCTTGCGGACGTTATTGGAATCATGTACCTTCCTCCATAAGGAATTCTATGTTTGACCCTAAGACCCACCGTTATCCCTTTCCCGAAGACACCGCTTCCCATTATTTGGTCGTGAAGAAAAACGACGGGACCGTATTTGATGCGAACTATCCCTATTTGGATAAAAGCAAAGCAATGGCGTTCAAGCGCTTTTGGGCCCGCGTGGGGCTGACGTTATTGGTCTTTCCTGTCGCGCGGGTTTACCTTGGGCTAAAGATCGTCGGTCGAAAGAACCTTAAGATCCACAAGGCAGTTTTGGACGGTGGATTCCTTACCGTCTCCAATCACATCCATCTATGGGATTACATCTCCATCATGAAAGCCATCCGTCCCCGTAAACCGAACGTTTTGATTTGGGCGCCGAACATCCGCGGCGAGAATGGCAAGATGATGCGCGCGGTAGGGGGCATCCCCATTCCGGAAGACGACATTGGGGCGACGCGTGCCTACATGGAAGCGGTAAAAGAAGTGCTGCAGGGGGGCGTTCTTCAGATTTATCCAGAAGGCAGCATGTGGGAATATTACGCACCCGTGCGTCCGTTTAAGCGTGGCCCATCCTATTTCGCGATCAAGCACGATAAGCCCATATTGCCGATGGGCTTTAGCTACCGAAAACCTGGCTGGTTCCGACGCGTCGTGATGCGCCAAGAGGCCGCGATCACCTTGACGATCGGGGAGCCCATATGGGCTAACCCAGAGCTTAAGGGCAAAGAGAAGGAAAACGATTTGACCATCCGTTGCCATCAGGCGGTGTGCAGACTATGCGGCATCGACCCAAGCGAAAACCTCTATGGGCCGATTTACGACAATTCCAAACGGATTGATTACTACGACTAAGAAAGGATGACGTCCTTTAGGACGCTTCTGGAGGAGAAGTCGAGGTCCTTTAACGACTCGATGCCTCGTACTTGGATGTGGGAAGAAGACCACATCATCAGCGATTCCACCGCGTCGTTCATTTTGACCAAGACCAATATAATGGGCTTTTCGCGGGTCAGATTCGCCCCGGCGATGAAACCGGATTCAAACGCCACGCCGGCGTTGTTTTTCTCTTTGCCATAGGTCAATAAGACGACGGCGTCGGAAGAAAGAATGTTCGTCTTGTCTTCTTCGGCGACCATCATCGCCCAATCATGGTTGGGAAGGTTTTCACCGTCGGGGATAAAATGCTCATGGGGCACGTAAACATCGAAGCCACGTGCGCGCAAAACGGAGGCGGCCTCTTCGATCTTCCGCTTCCTATCGGCGGAGATTTTGGGGTCGGCGTAGGCGAAGCTGGAGGCGATGAACACTTTCATTGGAAAGCATTATACGGGCGGATCCTGTTTTGGGCGAGGGTGCGCTTTTTTCCGTTTTGCATTGGTGATTAGGGTGTGGGTGAGGAACCCTCCCCCGATAAGCAAGCTCATCGTTAGGACAAAGCCCGCGCAGCAGGCAAAGAAGGTTTCGGGTAGGGCATAGATGATGGGATCGGTGCTTCCATCGAATTGCCAGTTCTCCTTGCCAGGGAAGAACATGTGGTGGAAGGCGACGAACAAACCATCGAAATCAACGAGGGCCCAAATACCCACGACGAGCACCAAAGTCCATAGGGCGAAGCTTCCGATGTCGATGCCTGAGAATGGTCCAAAGCGTAGCGGCTTAATCCATCCTTTCTTGGAACAAATAAGATAGGCCAAAAGAAAAGCCCCCGTGACGAGGAACACGATCAAAACCAACCAAAACAAAGGCACGCAGTCCGCGAAATGGGAGGCGCCTTCTTCCGAATGCGGGAAAGGCCCAGTGGAAAAAGGACGCCCCAGCCAAATGAAGTCCATCACGGCATCATAGCCTGCCTTGATGTCTTCATAGGAATAGCCGCTTTTTCCAGGGATGTCCAAAAGGAAGCAGTGCAGGTAATAGTAAGGACGGAACGATACGGGGATAAGAAACGAAGAAGAAAGCGTGAAAGCCGCCCCGACGGGGATTAGGAGGATGCTGATGATGCGGTCAAGTACGCTTCTTTTCGGGTTCATGGCAGCTCCAGGCCAGCAGGAGTTGGCTGGGCGCATAGCACACCCAGATAAAGCGCCAAGCTCCGGTGACGTTAGCATATCTTAGTACCACGAAGACGTCGCAGGCAACGAACAAGGCAAAGCCTACGCAGAGCAAGATAAAGCGCCATTGACGCTGCATAAAGGCAAATAACGTGGATTCGAATAGGTTCAGAAGGAGCCTTCCGCCATAAAGGCTGGCCAAGACGATCAATGGGCTCTGTTCGATCAATGCAAGGCCGAGCGCCATCGCGGTGCCACTGATAAGCCCCCACGCGATAAAGGAAGCGATGAGGTGCGTCTTGTTTTTGCCCGCTTCGACGTAAAGGCGGACGAAGTGGGCGAGTTGGGCGAAGGTGAAGGGAATCAGTCCTATCCAGGCGATCTGTTCGAAGAAGAGCAAGACGAAATCGCTGCAGGCGGTCAAAAGGAGGGCGCTTAGTAACAAATAGTCCTGCAACTGGCGTGGATTCTCCTTTTTGGCGAAGGCGTGCGTCAATAATCGGGCGGCGGGGAACAAAGGCGTGACGCAAACCACCAAGAATTTGGCCAGGTCGGGGTTTGGCAGGGTAAAGGCACAAAAGTCGTTGATAAGAAAATAGGCCATTAGCCCCGCGACGAGCACGCTAAAGGAGACGAATAGCCATAGAAGCAATTTGGAGACGCTATCGGCCTTTTTGTCCATGGCTTCATTATCAAGGTGAGGGGGAAAGATGTAAAGGCGCGCAAGGGCCAAGCAAAAGTCTCGCAATATAAGCGCGCTAGCGTATACTAGGCGCGTTTATGGCCAAGGCATTTGCATCCCGAAAAGACATGGACATGACCACCGGAAACCTGTTCTGGAAGATCATCCTTTTCGCCTTGCCCATCATGGCCACCACGGCGATGCAGCTTCTCTACACCACCGTGGACCTTACCACCGTCCATTATGGCGCGCCCACCGAGGCGATGGGGGAGGAGTCGATGGGGGCGATCGCTTCCAACAACGCTCTGATTAATTTAATCGTCGTGGTGTTCACCGGTGTCTCTTTAGGTGTGAACGTCATCCTCTCCGAAGCCAAAGGGGCAGGGGATAAGGAGAAAGCCTCCAAGGTCATGCACACGTCGATGATTTTGGCTTTGTTCTCGGGGATTTTCGTGGGGCTATTGGGCTTTTTCATATCCGATGACTTGCTTCGCCTGATGGGTACGGAAGCCCATTACATGGAGAAGGCCACGCTTTACCTGCGCATCTATTTCGGCGGGTTGCCTTTTTTGATGCTTTACAACTACGAGGCCCAGATGCTGCGCGCCCAAGGGGATTCGCGTACGCCGTTTTTGATTTTGGTGGCTTCAGGGCTTACCAATATCGCCTTCGACTGCCTTTTCGTCTTCCCGCTTCAGATGGACGTGGCGGGGGTAGGGGCCGCGACGGTGATGGCGGAAGGCGTCAGCTGTATCCTTGGCTTCCTGGCCTTATGGAAGGGAAAGAACAACTTCGTGTCGTTCCGCTTCAAGGAATTGCGTTTGGACAGGGCGTGTCTATTGGAAGTGCTTCGGGTAGGGTTGCCTGCAGGACTACAGGGTTTCTTCTTCTCATTGCCCAACGTCTTCATCCAATCGAGCCTCTATACGATTGACCCCGGCAACGTGAATTTGGAAAACGGGGCCACGGCCGCCAGCGGGGTAGAAGGGTATTTCCACGCGATGAGCGACGCCATCGCGGTGTCGATGATGACCTTCATCGCCGGCAACGTTGGGGCAAAGAAACCCGAAAACGTGAAGAAATGCATCCTCTATGGCTTCGCATGGGGTGGCATCGTCTGTTCATTGATCGCTTTGATCACCGGGGCTTTGCATTACCCCTTGCTTCGGTTGTTCGTCAGTAATGAAGAAGCCATCGAGGCAGGGCGGTCCCGCCTATTCACCATGGGCTTTTTCTATTCCTTCCAGTTCTTGATGGGGGCTACGGCGGGGGCGCTTCGGGGCATTCGGAAATCCACTTTCCCAATGGTCACGACGTTGGTGTTCTGCACGGGGCTACGTATCTTGCTTATATTGACTGTTTTCCCGCTAGAGCAATTCCATACGGTCATGTGGCTTTACGCACTCTTCCCCATCACTTGGGCGTTGTCCGCGGGGGTCAATTTGATTGGAATGGCCATCTTCTTCCCAAAGACGATGCGCAAAATTTCCACTACGGAAGCGGTTACATCGACGGAAAACGAATCATCTCCTTGCGCAGATGGCGCGGACGAATAGACTAATGCGCAAGAAAAGGAGGAATGACCATGTCCGGTTTCATCAAGTTCTATGACGAAGCTTCCCTTCCCTTGCGGATCGTGTTGGCGGTGGTTGCGATTCCCAGTTTCCTGTATCGTCTCTTCAAGTTCATCATCGCGAAGGGCCAGGGCACCCCGAACCTCATCTACCTCATCTGCAACGTGATCCCGTTCATCGGAACCGTCATTTGGGTGATTGACATCGTCTTCTGCGCCTTGAAGCGTCCTTTGCCGCTTTGCTTCGCCGATTGGACCAAGCAACCCGCCAAGGAGACTACCGAAGGCGCCGTTGAGGTCGAAGCCACCGAACCTAAGGAAGAACCCAAGCCCGAAGAAGAAAAGCCCGCCGAATAAGAAAGGCAATTCTCACATGAGCCAGATTATATCTGGCTTTTTCTTTTTCTCGAGTGGCTAAATGCCTCTCTTCTTTCTTCCCTGCCCGTTTCGACCAATGTAGAATTACTCCGTTACAAAAGGAGCGTAACCATGAAGAAAGCCATCCTCATCTCCGGCATCGTCACCATTGCCATCTATTCCATCCTTGTGCTCGTCTTCTCCATCGTCGGCATCATCAACATCGCCACGAAGGGAATGGCGGAAGCCGACCCCGGCGCGATCCAAGCCGAGGAGCTGGCCGTGGTCGCCACGGTCTTCCTGATCCTTGCGGGATATTTCCTGCTCGGCATCATTTTCTCTGGCATCATGATCGGCAAGCGCAATTCCGACATGGGCAAGGGCCCGGGCATCGTCTTAGGTATCCTTGGCATCGTTTTTGGCGCGACCGTGCCGGGCATTATCTTCATCGCCGATTCCGGCGCCAATCGTTAGACGCATCATCGCCAAAACAGCCGAAAGAGGCGGTGCAAATGCGTCACGCCTCTTTTCTTTTTCCGAGCTAAACCGCCTATAGTGGGGCCAAGGGCGAGAAAGCCGATGGCGCCAACAAATGGAACGGCTATTTATGGACCCGTTCTCCCAAATCCGCCTACCAGCGTGACGTGCATCTGGTCGAAAGCGATGGGGTCATTAGCGGTGGATACAACAATTACGACCAAGGCGTGCGCCCCGCGATTATCGTCGCTCTTTAAAAGGCTTTGAAAGCAAAGGCCGTAGCCTTTTGTTTAAGTAAAAGAATAGGTTTTTCTTATTTTTCTTTGCGTTTGCGTAATGTGGTGGCGAGGACGATGATGCCCGAGGCGGCGATCAGGAACGCGATTCCTAAGGCCGCGGTTCCCGCGGGCGGAAGGAAGGAGGCGATGAGATAGGCATGCTGGATGGGCGATGGGGAGCGGCCTAAGAAGTCCTCAAAGGCGGACGTTCCGTATTTCCCCACGATATAGTCGTAGCGTTCCGCGGCTTTTCCTACGTCGGTAGTGCCATATCCAGAGGTTTGAAGCGCGCTTTTAGCGCCGCTAGAAAGGGCATTATAAGCGGTTTTGGCCGCAGCCCAATCCATGCTGGCGGAGTCATAGCCGCCCGCGGAGTTGCACCCTGCGGTCCACGTGGATAAGAAGGCGACGGCCCAAATCGCGGCCTCTTCCGAAGCGGGGAGCTGGGTGTAGATTTGCGCGTGGAAGTACTCGGTACTGGTGCTGGAAGCGTTATTGTTCGCGTAGCAGGCGAAACGGTTATAGGTTCCCAAGCGATAAATTAACCCACGAGTGGTCGCGCCGCAGTTGACGACTTGCG
The DNA here is from genome assembly GCA_024695105.1 of Bacilli bacterium. GTDB lineage: Bacteria > Bacillota_I > Bacilli_A > RFN20 > CAG-826 > Alloenteromonas. The sequence goes on along the minus strand of JAILIV010000031.1, from coordinate 255 downwards.
CCTTTCCGTTATCAAACGCGACAGTCCAGGTCGCGTTGGAATCCAAAGTATTGGACAACGTGAGTCCCGTAGAAGAGCCAGAATAGGCAAGGTATTGCTTGTCGTCCCCGTTCGTTTTGGAGAAGGCATAGGTTCCTAGAAGGGACCCGTCTTCTACGGTGAAGGCCAAGGCGTTTTCGGAGAGGAAGCGGCCATCGTCGATTTCCACGGCGGTCCCCGTCGCGTAGTTGCTGGAGAAAGAAGATAGCGCAATCT
>JAILIV010000082.1 GCA_024695105.1 Bacilli bacterium | reverse complement strand
ATGAGGGAGATGGTGTAGAAGACCTCCCCGTGGTTGAAGGAGACGTCAAAGCCGGAGGAAACCAGGTCGATGAAGTCGTTAATGCGCATGGGATCTCGCTCCTTTCTTTCGGTCGATTTTGTTGCCGATTTCGATGATGTGAGTGTGGGGGACCTTGTGCGTGTCGGGACGCCCGTGGTCGGTGTAATCGACGTCTTTGTAGGCGTTGCCGTTCTCGTCGTAATGGCGGATACGGACGACGTTCCCTTGATCGTCGCGTTGGATGATGGTGGAATTCGGGACGTGATGCATCGGTATGCTATGCGGCGTGACGTGGTTTTTAAGGTCGTAGCCGGCCTTTTCCGCGGCGACGCCGGGAGCTTTCAGCGGCACCTTCCCGATGGGGAGGCCCCCTTGGCGCGAGAACAATGGACTATTGCCCTTCATCGGTCTTGCCCTCCGAAAGGCGCCTGGCCTTGTCCTTTGCGTTCTCCTTCATTGTATAGGAGTCGTATTGGTGGATGGGGATGCCCTTTGATTTGGCGTAGCCGAACAGCTCGTCGGAAGCGGGCCCGTAGACGCAGATGCCGGAAGGTTCCAGCTTGTCGACAACAGCCTTGATCTGCTCGATGAAGACAGCGCGGTTGTCCTTACGGTGCGTGAACCCGTGGGTGCCGATCGCGATGAGCGCATGCCTCGGATACGCATCTAGGCAGGAGAGGGTGGCGGCGCTGCCCAAGCGGACGTTGGGGATGACCTTGATGCCCTGCTTGCCATAATAGAAGGTCGTGGCGAGGTTGAGGTAGATCTGGCTCTTCTGGACCACCAGAGGCATGTTGTCGTAGGGCGAGGGGTCCAATCCGACGATCAGTCCGTACCTCCGAAGCTTCTCGGTGTAGGCCTTGGGGTTGCCGAGGATCGGCTGGAAGGCCGGGTCCGAGCAATAGAAGCACATTCCGGTTCTTTCGGGGTCGGTCACGTCCCTGCGCCTGTCCCATTGGATCATCTCCTTGGGCGGCTCGGTGGCGACCATCCATTCCTCGATGATGGGGAACCCATCGGGTTCCGTGCGTCTTGCGTCCTCGACGAGGTAGGCGAGGAAGACGTCCCTTAGATAGGGGGTTTTAGATTTTTTAGTCATGTAAAATTCTCTTTCTCCTACGATTTCCGTAGGTAATTGGGGATTGAACATGCTAATATTTGCGTACCAGGACACGCTTTCGAGCATGTTCGCCCCGACCCACTGCAATGGGCTGGGGTTTTATTTTTGCTTTTCAAACAGGGTTATTTCTTCCATGAACCTCCTTTCGAAATCTTCCAGCTTCTCCGCCCCGGCCGCGATTCTGTTGGCCGCGGCGTTCAAGGCGTTTTCGGCCGCATCGATCGAGATGTCGAAGTCGGCGACCACGTCCGGCGGGGAGAGGCTGACGTAAGGCATGACGAGGCAGCACGGGGCCATGAGATAGCGTGCGAAGTGGTTCGCCATGTCCTCTTGCTCTTGGGTCGGATCGGCCTCCAGATAGATGAAATGCTTGATCTCGTGGGCGATGGTGAACCTCTGCCGGTAAATGGAGACCGCGTCGTTGTAGAAGACGTAGCAGCGGAGCTCGCCATCCACGACCCTCATGACGCCGAAGCCATCCTTCAGCTTTTCGGATTTCCTTTTGACATACTCCAATTGCTCTGGGGTCAGGGCGGAGTAGGGGATGAGCATCATCCCGAGGCGCCTCGCCAAGTCGAAAACGTCGACGCGTTTGGAAAGGCATCGGTAATCGAGCCTCAACTGAATCGCGTCCCGGTCTATCTTCCGGTATTTCCTCGGCGAGTACATGGCCATTATTTGCCTCCGAAAAGGATCTTGACGAGCTCGGCCTTCTCTTGGTCGGTGAGCTTCGCCTTGTTGCGCGTCACGACGCATAAAGTCTCCGCGAAGGGGGCTTGCGGGTTCGGAGGGAGGACGTCCTCCCCCAAAAGGAAGGAAGTGGTTACGCCCAACGCACGCGCTATGTTGGAGAGGATGTCCATCCGCGGTTCGAGCTCCCCGGACAGATACCTGCTGATCGACGATTCCGAGATGCCGGAAAGGGCGGCGAGTTCCTTTTGGGAGATGCTGTTTTCCTTCATCAGCTGCTTCGTTCGCTTTGTGAATTCCTTCATTGCTTGTTTTCTCCTTTTACTTTTCAAGCGACTACATTATACGAATTGCAGAAATGAAATCAACAACTAACTCAAATATGAAATCCAATAACATCACCGGGTTGATTGCTAAGCTGATTTGGAGGGTCTTTTTCCTGCCCAGTATGGTGAAATAGGTTTACGGTTACCACGAATTAAAAGCGGCATCCCCAATAGCCGTTTGATTAATATCCGATAAGGCGTTGTCTTTTTCAGCGCTTCCCGTTACCACGTTTTTACCATGGGACTATAACTACGTTATCCATTTTCCTAGTTATGGAGTATATAATTGAAATAGTCCGATTACTCCTTGACTAAGAAATAGGGCACTTGAATTTCCCGCATCGTGCTCCACAAAACGAAATTGTCTCGGCGGCGTGTGCGAGTGGCATTTTGCCGTGCTGCTCGTGGCCCTTTCCCGTGCTGCGAGTGTGAAACCCCCCTGTCCCGGGCCCATAAGTCACCACATGAGCGGATCGTCGTGGCATTCGGCAGATTCCACTACCCCTAAAAACGAAAAAAGAGCCGACCGTGGGCCCCTTTCAAGAAAAAAAGTTCCTGACACATCTGTATCAAGAACATATTTAACATGTGGCAATGACGAACGTTTTTAATTCAACGATCCTAAATTCGCCGCC
>JAILIV010000076.1 GCA_024695105.1 Bacilli bacterium | reverse complement strand
TTGCTGGCAGGTTTATCGAGAATCTCGGCCAATCCAGCGGCAGGTACTTCGGAATGATTCATCAAAAAACACGATGGCATCGACGATTTTACCGAAAAAAGTTCCTGACGCGATTGTATCAGGAACCTATTAGCAATGTGGCGGAGGCGCCGAGATTCGAACTCGGGCTGGGGCGATACCCCACTGTCGGTTTTCAAGACCGATCCCTTCAGCCGCTTGGGTACGCCTCCGTGCGTGTAGCATTTTGCTTTTACGCCCTTCCCCTGTCAACTCTTAGCTATAGAAAAGCGGCGCCTAGCGCCGCAAGTTTTCTCGTGGTGCCCCCACCCTTAGTCGAAAAGAGGTCTGATCCTTACCATGGATCCGTTCTGCCGCTGAACTATAGGGGCATTTGCCAAGACGAGCTCGCTACAAACTCGGCCGGCACGCAAGATTATAGTGAACGCCCCACCCAGAGGCAACCACCAATTTTATTATACGCGCGCGTTAAGCGATCCATTCGCCATGCAGGTCATAGACGAAGGCGCCGGTGATGCGCACTTTGACGATATCTCCCGCTTGAAGTTCGTGGGGGCAGGTGAAATAGATACCACCGTCGATATCGTCCGGGGCGTTCCAATATGAACGTAGCCGATACTCATTTGGACGGCTCCCCTTCCCAAGCACGATGCCTTCCATGGTCTCGCCAATGCGGGCCTTGTTGGCCTGGTAGGAAATCTTCCGTTGCAACGCCATCAGTTCGTTCGCCCGGCGTTGTTTGGTTGCTTCGCGCACGCGGTGCGGAAGAGTCGCCCCATAGGTTCCTTCTTCCGGGGAATAGGTAAAGCAACCCATATGGTCAAACCGCGTTTCCTCCAAAAACCGCAAGGTCGCGCGTTGATCTACGATGGTCTCGCCCGAGAAGCCCGCGATTAACGTGGTACGAAGCACGGCGTCGGGGCATTTCTCACGGATCTTCTTGAATAGCTCCACGGTTTCTTCCTGTGTGCAATGCCTGCGCATCAAACGAAGCAATTTATTCGATGCGCATTGCACCGGGATGTCAAAGTAATGGGCAATTTGTTTGGAAGAAGCAATCAGGTTAATCAACTCGTCAGAAATCTCGCCCGGATAGAGGTAAAGCAGGCGAATCGAGTAGAAACCAATTTCCTCCAAAGCGCGCAAAAGGTCGCAAATATTTAGTTTTTTGCCCGCAAAGTCCGAACCATAGATCGTCGTGTCTTGGCTAATCAAGGACACTTCCTTCACACCCGACTCCTTCAGTTGGCGCGCTTCGGTGAGTATCTCATCAAACGGACGCGAGACGAAGCGGCCCCGGATAAAGGGGATCGCGCAGAAAGAACAGAAGTTATTGCACCCTTCCGAAATACGCAGGTATGCCGAGAAAGACTCGGTGCTACGGACGCGGCGAAGTGGATTCATGGGCATGACGTCGTCTTCACCCAATAGATCGCGAAGCTTGAGGTGAAGTTCGCCATAGTCCTTAATGGCCACGATCAAATCCGCCTCGGGAATCAACTCGCGAAGCTCTTGCTCGTAACGCTGCGCTAAGCATCCCACCACCACGACTTTTCCCTTATAAGGGGACAAACCCAAAATGGCATCAATCGATTCACGCTTGGCGGACTCGATGAAGCCACAGGTGTTGACGATGATAAGGTCGGCATTCTCCAAAGAGGTCGTGAAAGCGAATCGGTCATGCGGGAACATGGCCAAAATCATCTCGGAGTCGACGAGGTTCTTCGCGCAGCCGAGGGAAATCAGGCCAACGTTTTTCACGCTCACCGGTCAGATTCCTTGATTAAGCCCATCAGGAAGTCCTTGCGGGCCAAGAAGTCTTTGAAGTTGACGAGCTTCCACGTCCAGTTGCGGTCATCGACCGTACCCGGAACGTTGGTGCGGGCTTGGACGTCGAGGTTAAGGATGTCTTGCATCGAAAGCACGGCCAAATAGGCGGGCTTACGCATGCAATACACCATCATGCGATCCACGGCCGAGCCGAGGGTGATGCCCATTTCGCCGAGTTTATGGAGCCACGCCCCCTGCTCATGCTCGGGCATGAGGTAGAAATAGGAGAGCATGGTGTCGTTGTCGTGGGTATCCAAATAGGCCACGGAGTTCTCGCGGTTCCAATCGCCCTTATGGAGCAATTCGCAATCGGAGAAGGTGAACTGGATGACGTTCATGCCCGGGAAGCCATAATGGTCACGGAGTTCCAAAACCTCAGGACGCAGGTCGCCCAAATCCTCGGCGATGATCTCCAAACCAGGGTATTTGGAAAGAAGGAGGTCAAAGAACTTGTAGCCGGGGGGTTCCTTCCATTCGCCATCCACCGCCGTCGGGCAAGAAGCGGGAATCTCCCAATAGGTGTCGAACGCGCGGAAATGGTCCAAGCGGAGGATATCGTACAAAACAGAGTTCAAATGGATGCGGTTGATGATGAAACCGAAATCCTCTTTCTCGAGTTTCGCCCAGTTATAGATGGGGTTGCCCCAACGCTGGCCGATCGCGGAGAAATAATCCGGGGGTACGCCCGCCACCACGGTGGGAAGGTGGGTGTCCTTGTCCAGCAAGAACGTGTCTTGGTTGGCCCAGACGTCGCAGGAATCGAAGCCGACGTAGAAGGGGATGTCGCCGATGATCTTGATGCCTTTGGATTTGGCGTATTGGTGGATCTTCTGCCACTGCGCATAGAGGATCATCTGCAGCCACACTTCGAAGAGGCATTCCTTTTGGTCTTTCTTCGAAAGGGCCGGGCGGGTCTTAATCCAATCCTGGGCTTCCTTCGGCCACTCGTTCCACGAAGTGGGGTAGCGGCGCTTGAAGGCCATGAACACGGACCAATCCGCAACCCAAGGATGGGAGTTCTTAAACAAAGTGATGCGGCGGGTACCGTGCAAGGAAAGGTATTTCTCAAACGCTTCCTTCAGATAGCCAAACTTAAACGCCTTGACCGCGTCGTAGTTGACCTTGGGGGCGTCGGCGTTGAAATCGGGCGCCTTCTCGATGAGCCCTTCTTCCGCCAAAGCGTCCAAATCGACGAACTGTTCGTCAATGGCGAAGCTGGAATAAGGCTGGTATGGCGAATTACCATAACCCAAAGGGTTAAGGGGCAAAATCTGCCACACTTTGAAGCCCATTTCGGCCAAATGGTCGATGAACTCAAAGGCGCTTTTGCCAAAGTCGCCGATGCCATGTCGGGATGGCAAAGCCGTTACGGATAAAAGAATGCCGGCGGAACGATTTTTCATAGATGTACCTCTTGTTCTATAGTCTATCACCAATTAACGCGCATTGCGCGAGCGGTTGCGTCTCATTTTGTTTCTTTGGCCCAAAGCAACTAAATCGATGCCCATTTGGCGGTGCTCAAACGGCAAAGCCATCAAGGGCCCTAATAAGGCCGTCCCGATGGCGATGAAGGGGAAGATCCAAATCACGGGGGTGAAGTAAAGGACCCCATCCACTTGGAACGTCATTAAGCCGGGAATCAAGTAAGGATAGGCCCATCCCAAAATCGCGTCCACGCCAGGCTGCGGCCCAAACTGCATGGACTGGTTGGTCCAGACACTTGCGAAATTCGCGCGGTAAAGGACCCCGTTCTCCCCAAGCCATTCCGTGGGATACCCAGGGACCTTAAGAATCGGCCCGAAAAGGATTTGATCCAAAGAAATAATGGCCAATACGGCGCAGTAAAGAAATGGAATCGCCCATAACCTTTTCCAATCCAATTTGTGGAACCCCTGCTCCACCATCAGGATGCCACACACCACCATCGGCCAATGACAGAAATAAAAGCGTGCCGTCTCGAAGGCGTAATCAAGCCCCGTGATGTCGCTGCGCATCGCCCCGGTGGGAACGAGATAAACCAAGATGCCCGAAATCACGCCCATGTAATACATGTAGTCCTTCATGTACTTGTTGCCCCAATGGAAGATGAATGGGGAAACCACGATCAACGTGGCGCACAAATTAGGAAAGGCCGAATCCGTCCAGCCCGTGGGCCAATGGGCGATGGAAAGAGGCAAAAACTGCTTCAGGATATGAAGCGCGAAGTTCGCCCACAGGATGATGGAGATAAACCGATGGCTGAACTTTTTTCCCAACTTACGGCAGAGCAAAATCGAACCCACGACCAAACCGATGAGCAGGAAAATGAAAAGGAAGTAAAAGAAGTTGCCGATTTGAACTAAGGCCAATGTCCTCACGTTATTTGATCTCAGTGGGCCCGCCTTCGACAATCTTCAAAGGCACGACGTTTTCTTTGCCGTAGTATTTGGCCATGTTAAGGATGAATTCCTTCTCATCCTCGGGATAGACGAAGCAGAGAATGCTTCCCGCGAAACCCCCGCCCATGATGCGGACGCCGCCATGGCCGATGATGCGATTGGCCACGTCTACGCCTTGTTGGGGTGAGTGCTCATATTGGCCGGGGACGTAGGTGTTGCAGAGCAAGGAACGCGAGGATTCCTGCGACATGCGTACATCCTGGATGAACGTGAAGGAATCCTTTTCGCGCAAGGCCTTCTTGGCCTCTTCGACGCGGTTGCACTCGTCGAAATAGTGCTGGGCGCGCAGCTTGGCGGTCTCGCTGACGGCGAGGCAAGGCACGCTGACACGGGAGAGGAACTCGCGGAGGTTGGATTCGCAAAGCCTCTCCACACCCAAAAGATTGCGGGCGACGGAAGTCATGTCATTGGGGATGGCGGCGTAAAGATGGGTCAGGTTGGCATGGGTACCGCCGGTATTCACCAAGACAAGCTTCAAAGTCAATGTGTATTCCAACGGTTCCACGACGATGTCGTCGGGATTGGCGAAGTTCAAATAGTTTAGGCCCCCATAGCAGACACCGATTTGGTCTAATAGGCCACACGGTTTCCCGAAGAAACGGTTTTCTGCGTATTGGCTGATCTTAGCCATCTCCATGGGTTTCATGTCCCCTTTGCCATATAAAGTGTCGAGGATATGGACCACCAGCGCCTCCACCGCGGCGGAAGAAGAAAGGCCGCTTCCCGAAGGAAGATCGCTCTTTAAGGCGGCGGAGAAGCCGCCGATCTTATGACCCAAGGCTTTCATGCGGCTTAAGACGCCTTTGAAGATGGCGATGGTCGTCCCCACTTCCCCTTTCTTCAAACGGAGCTCATCGAGATGGAACATAAAGGGCGCATAGCCTTCCGAGGCCACGCGGATCGCCCCGTCGTCGTTTTTGGCCACGGCGGCGGTGATTCCAAGGTCCACCCCAGCGACAAGGCAGACGCCTCCTTGATGGTCGGTGTGATTGCCTAAAAGCTCCAAGCGACCATGGGAGTAAAACACGCGGGTTTTCTCTTTGCCAAAGGTTTCGGCGTACAGTTTCTTCGCTTCTTCGGAGAGTATCATGGGGACTCCTTCCCGCAGCCAAACGGTTGCGCTTGCCCTTATTGTGCCACAAAAGGAGAAATAATCCTCATGGATTATTCGTTTTTGCCGTTTGGGAAGAAGAAATAGGAGGCGCGGACGCACTGTTTCTCCCCTGCTCTCAGCAAAAGGTTCCGCATATCGGGGTGAGCGACCGTCTCCAAGGTGAAGCCCGCGCTATGACCGGTTTTCGCCTTGCTCGGCATGTCGGTATAAAGAATGATTCCGCTGGCGTCGGTATCCATCTCTAGCCGCGCTTTCCTTGAGATGGCGCTGACATGCCCTCCACCCACTTCGAAGGCGTGGTCAAAGCATTGGGACAAATAACAGCCTTCGGACAAATCTAGCGCCTCTTCCGCCGTGACAAAGCCAAGCGGCTCTAAGCCTTTGCCATATTTCATTACCCGTGGGGTTCTCGCCTTAATGAAGATGCCGTCGATGGCTTCTTCGCCCAACGAAAAATACATATGGTTGGTGACGTTGGCCAAACAGGGATCGATAGCCTCCAATGTCATAACCAAATCAAAACAAGGGGCGTCATCATGCAAAACGTAACGCGATTCTGCGCGGTATTTGGCTCCCATAAGGGAATCTTCCCGGGTGAAAATGACTTCAAGAGAATGATCATTTTCCTTCGTTTCTACCGCAAAATCTTTCCAGCAAGTCGCAAAAGGCCCCGAGTGCAAGGAGTTGTTCCCTTCGTTGCATGGCAAGAGGAATCCATCCGCCTTCCCGCCGACGATCCGCCCCGCCACCGGGGCGACGAATTGCCCAAAGTATTCCTCATTGGGATGAAGGAACGTTTGCTCGTCCGGGGCGTAAAGCATCTTCTCGCCACGGTAACGGATTTGGTAAATCGAGCCGCCACACGAAGAAACGACCAACGTGAGATCGGGGTGGCAGAAGCACTCAATGAAGCCGTTATGGCGAATAAGGATCATAGGAAGGGGCCAAGGATGCGAAGCACCGCCCAATACCAGTACTGGCGGTCTTCCCACCGCTTCCACTGGGTCATCGTGACTTCGTGGGACTTCTCTAACGTCTCTAGATAATCTTTCACCATGTCGTCGATGCAGGTGCATTTATACATGAACGTCCCGCACTCCAAATGGAGGAAGAGGCTACGGTAGTCCAGATTAATCGTACCGACGGTGGCCATGCGCCCATCGCAAATGAACGTCTTTTCATGGACGAAGCCCGGCGTGTATTCATAAACCCGGACCCCTGCCCTCATCAGACGCCCATAAAAGGAGCGCGTCAGGTTGAACACGGCGGCCTTATCGGGAATATGGGGCGTGAGTAAACGCACGTCCACGCCACGATGGGCGGCGTGGATCATGGCGTTCTCCATTTCCTTATCGATGATAAGATAGGGCGTGGTCATGTAAATCGACGTATGGGCGGCGTTGATCAAATCGATGTAGACGCGTTCGCCCACAGCGTCCTTGTCATAAGGCAAATCGCCATAAGGCTGAACGAAACCATCCGACTCCGGGAACCCGCCGATTTCGTCGATGTAGCGTTCGGGCTCATATGCCCCGGCAGCAATCGCCGCCTCATCCTCGTCGATCTCCTTGTTCGCGGCCCAGTTGGCCAGGAACATCTTGGTGAAATTCACCACCGCCTCGCCGCGGATCAAGATCGCATTGTCCTTCCAATGCCCAAACCGCTCCTCGGCGTTAATGTATTCATCCGCCAAGTTAAACCCACCCGAAAAGCAAGTATGGCCGTCGATGACCAGGATCTTTCGGTGATCGCGGTTGTTCATTCGGATATCCAACAACGGACGGAATCTATTAAAGCAAATCGTCTTCACGCCCATCGCGGTTAACTGGGTGTCGTAACCGATTGGGGCCGTCGTCAACGAGCCGACGTCGTCATAGATGAAACGCACGTCCACCCCTTCCGCGGCCTTTTGCTTCAATATCTCCAGCATCGAGTCCCACATCTTTCCCCGAGCGACGATGAAGAATTCCAAGAAGATATAGTGCTTGGCCTTCCTTAGCTCTTCCAGAATCGGCTCAAAGGCATCGTCGACGATGGAATAGAACTTGACGGTCGTGCGTTGGTGCACGCCCGCCCCGGCACGGGCCTCGAGGTAGCGGGAAATACCCAAGGCGGTACGGGAAGTCTTTTCTAACGTAGCATCGGTTTCCTCTGGGGTAGGAACGCGTTGGACGTAACGCTTAGCGGCGAGGAATTTCTTATGTTGGGATTTGCTGGTCTGCTTATTCGCGAGGAAGAGGTACATTAGCGCCCCGCCGACGGGAAGGAAGAACACCAAGAACATCCACGAAAGTTTGTACACGTCGGGAACGTTCGTGTTCATGATGTAAACCCCTATGGCTACATCGATGGTGAAGACGACGCCGATGAGGTAGAGGATACCATAGAGATTGCCGGAGACGTAGTCCACCAGCCAAATAAGCAAAGTAAGGACGAGCAAAAACTGGATTAGGAAAACCAAGAACAAAATGAGTTTCTGCCAATAGCCGGGACGAAAGAACTTCACTTCAAATCCTCACGCCGCTTCTGGCGGTATTTCAAATAACGGATGTATTCATTCGGGTTGGCCTGATACCGGTTGCAGATCATCGCAAACGCCTCATTGATGCGGCGGAGCGAGGAAGCGCTTTGGATTAAACCCTCGAATTCGTGCACCTCGGCACGGGGAACCTTGCGGCCCTGGAAATGTTTCAGGCATTCGAGCTCCCAATACACCTTCTCTTGGTCGGCCTCTAACAAAGGGACGGTGCGCATCCATTGGGTGTAGAAGGGCATGAAGATGAACGCGCGTTTGGCAACGCCTGCGCTGACGGGGTCGGTTCCCTCCAAACCGGGGTCCCCTTCCTCCAACGCGACAAACGGAAGTTCGTTTTCGCCTTCGGGTAATTGCAGTTCGACCAAATACGGGTCAACCAAGGAAGAAGGCTGCCCCGACACGACGATTTGAGGCAATTTGCGCACGATGAAAGCCTCCACGCCAAACTCTTTCCGCATATAGCGAACCAAGGCTCTTTTTTGACCAAGGCCCGAGTGGAAAAGCATTGGAAGGCGAACCCCCTCCTCACCCATAGGACGAATGAAATAAAGCGCCTGTCCGGAGAAGGCGATCGCGGCGATTTGTGCAGGGGCGGATTTGCGTGCCATGGGAACGTCTTCCTTATGATAAGGAAAACGCCCCGTTTTGTTAAGGGCGTTTCGCTTCTTCCTTCGGAGGGAAGTATTTCTTGATTCCAAGTTTCTCCCAGCACAGGTCGTAATGCTTCTTAACCGTGCCTAGCGGGCATCCTTCGTGGTCCAACTTTTTCGTGAAGGCGATGAACTCCTCGCGGATGTCGCCACCTTCCTTCGCCCTTAATAGCAGTTGATGGACCTCCTTGTAGTCCCGAAGAGCCATCTCAAACATCTCGTCCACGGACAGATTCTTGGTTTCGCCTGTACATGGATCCACCCATTCCTGATGAGAGGCGTTTTCCACGTCTAGGGGCAAAAACTTCTTGATGAACCGCGGATGACTCTGCGCATTCGGGGTGGAGTATTTGCCGATCAAACGGAACAGAAAATGTTTGATTCCCGTGGGGTTCCAAAGCAACTTCTCCGCGGAAACAAAGTCCTGATAACTCCGCAAAAAGGCCTCGCTATCTAAATGCGCGGGAGAAGTTTCCGCCCACATTTGCGAGATTTTGCGCACTTGATCCTGATCGGTTTCAATGCACTTCCAAAGTTTGCCATAAGTTCCTTTCCTCGTGGCGAAGGTCTTATCCAAAATCGCCTCGAAGAACCCATGCGACCATCCCCAGTAACCCGGTAGCCTTCCCGCCTTATCAAAACCTGAACGCGAGAAGATGTAAGCGTGGAGAATACGATCCGCGCAATAATGCATGAGCAATCCGTCAATATAGGCGAAAAGCAGATCCTTGTCGGGGGACTTCAAAGCGTAGTCCACCATTTTGAGGTACACGGTTTCGATGGGGAGGGAATGCATCGTGTGACCCCACTGCCGAATCTTTACGGCTTCCGCGCGTTTCTTCCAAGGAATCGTGCCATAGGCCATAAACGTATCCGGTCCTTGGCTCCCTAAGCGCACGGCACGCTCAAAGGGGCGATCCTCCTCGGAAATCGCCTCTAGGGCAAAGGTGTAATGAACTAAGATCGCAGGCATGATCAGTCGTCCTGATCAAAGGCCTCTAGGCCAATCTTGGTCCCGGCCTTGCCAACTTTGACGTTCTTAAGGAACAAGAAGACGACGAGGGCAATGCCCGCACAGACAAGGGCGTAGATCGGAAGGAACTGCCACCCGAAGTTTTCGTTGAGAAGCAATAAGCCAAGCAACATCGGGGTAATGGTCTGCGCGGCCATGGAGGAAGCGTAGTAGTAACCAGTGAAGGCGCCGATCTTCTTGCTGGGGCAAAGCTCGACGACCATCGGGAAGGAATTGACGTGGACAAGGGACATGCCAAAGCCCTTCACGAACCAAATGATGTAAATCCAGAACGGGAATTGACCCGAGCCTTGGATATTGGTGGTAAACGTTAGTAACGCCCACAAGACGTAGGCCAAAACCGTCAAGACCAAGCCACCCACGACGGTCCACTTACGTCCGATCTTCGCGGCGATGATGCCACCGATCGCGAAGCCGATGACCGAACCCACGCCGCCGACGATCGTGTTGATCATGGAAGAGGCCGTGGACGTGCCAAGGTAATAGATCGCGTAGTTGGTCATGAAGGTGGCGATGCCGTTATCCGCCATGAACCAGAAGAATTCGGCGACGAGGATGAAAATGAGCATGCGGAGGTTGCCCTTGGTCATGGGCTTGTCCTCTTCGACTTTGTCGACGGTCTCCGACATTTCCTCACCCTTGGCCATGTCTTCCTTCACTTCTTCCGCGATTTCGTTCTCCCGGATCTTGATGAAGAGGAAGAGGGCGGAAACCACCATCAAGACAGAAGCGACGATGAAGGGGATCTCAATGGCCCAGATGTTGCCATATTGCCACGTATGCGGCTTGGGGGTGCCGTCGCTGGCCTTCTCGGTGCCAAGATATTGGGAAAGCACGAAAAAGATGCCAACCACCGTGGCAAAGGCCCCACCCAAATAGCCCATGATGTTGATGATGCCGTTGGCCTTCGAACGAAGTGGCTTCGGGGTCATGTCCGGCATTAAGGCAACCGCGGGGTTACGGTACATCATGGCGAAGAAGACGACCACCGCCATCAAGGCGATGACGCCGCCCACATTATTGAGATGGAACAAAAGCGGAATGAAGGGGAAGGCTACGGCGCAGACGAACGTGCCCACCAAAATATAGGGCATGCGCTTGCCGATTTTCGTGTGGGTCTTATCCGATAGTTTTCCGAAGATCGGCAACATGATCAAGGCCGCCAGGTTATCTAACGCCATCATGATGCCCACCAAATACTGGACTTCGCGCTCGTTGCTGGTGGAGAACGCGTTGCGGAATAGCTCCGTCAAAAACGTCGGGCACCAGGAATCATAGACTTGCCAAAGAAGCAAAATGCCGAAGAAAGCAAAGCCAATGATAAAGGTGCGCTTGTAGTTTAATTTCAGGCCGGAAGAAGAAACCGCGCCGTCTTTTTTCGCCATGGGTATGTACCTCGTTTCGTAAATAATGGTAAAGCTTTGCCCACCCAAAGGCTAGAAGCGAATGTGCGTCCATCAATAACGATGGATGAAAGTCTTCCCTGGGCCCGCAGGACGCATGTGTCCCGCTTTAAGGTAATAGGTTTGTTTTTCTTCCATGGCCTCTTCCTTGGGAATGCCTAGGGCGGTCCGGCGGAAATCAAAGCGTTCCAGTTCCACATTCAAAGGATAGGCGAATTCCTCGCCAAGCGGAGTATAAATCACGATCACGTACCCCACGAAAATGGCGATGGCCAAGATGATGGGAACGTACACGCTAAGCTGCGTCTCGGGAATGAGATAGGCTAAGCTCGCTAAGCCTGCCAAGCACGCCAAAATGCCCAAATGGGGCAAATAAGCATGAGCAAACAGCCGTTCACGGAAATGGACGACGGAACGCGCATGGAACAAGAAGGCGACCAAGGTCAGAAGCAAAATAACCCCGGCCAAGATATAGGCGGCGATGGGGATAAGGTTAAACGTAATCAAGCCGCCAAGAAGGCATAAGCCATACCCCGCGCCAAGCAAACCGCCAAAGATCGCGCGGTCCTCATGGTCGGCGTGATGGCCGATGCAATAGAACCCAAACGGCGCGGAAATGAAGGTCGCGGCGAATAACGCGTAATACGCGCCTTGGGCGACGCCTTGAACATGAAGGAGGCGAAGCAGTTGCGGGAACGCACCCAAGCCAATCGCGCAAATCGGCGTCACAAACAAAAGGGCGACTTTAGCCATGCGTAACGGCGAGAAGTCATACCGGTAACGGAACCTTCCCGTCTGGGCGACGGACAAGGCCTGCTGTTCGTATCCTTTGATTTCCGCGTGTTTGGCGAGGAATTCGTCCACCTCGATCGGCAAGACAAGAAGCAAATACACGGTCACGCCCTTCGTATCCGCCTGAAGGAAGGAGGTGCTCTCGAAACTGCTGCGGAGCAACAAAGCGCCCATGCAAATCAAGCACGGCCAAGCTAGGCGCGTCTTCCGTTTCATCCCCTTGATGCAAAGGTAGACGAAGCGAGCAAGCAAAACGAGGTAGAAGCCAAAGCGGAGGAAGCCGCCCGAGAAGATCTGCTGCATGAAGCCGCTGTGGGCGTAATAAGGCCCGATCGAGCCATCCGCCAATTTGTTGTCTTCCAAAATGCCTAAATAAGTCAGGGACTGCCCATCGCCCACGCCGAAGATTTTGCGGATAGGCGTGTCCAACGTATTCATGATACGGTTCCACGTCACGATGCGAAGCTGTCCGGAATTCTCCGAGAACTGCGCTTCCTTCAACGTCTTGCCGATGCGGGCGAAAAGCGAAGTGGGCCCACCGGTCTCGGTAAATACCAAAACCGCCAAAGTGATTCCCGCGGCCCAGAAAAGCAAAAACAGCAAAAGCGAGCGACCCGTGTAGTACTTTAAGGTGACGCAGAAGCGGTAAATGACGAAGGCCACGATCAAAAGCCAGGAGGCCAGACAAGCTGATCCCGAGCCAATCAACAATTGGTATACGCCCAGGACGAACATCAAAACGACCCAATACCAATGGCTCCGCCTGTTGTGCAGGAGGAAGATCGCGATCATCATCCCGAGGACCACGAAACCAAAGGTGTTCGGATTGTTGGTGAACGATTGCACCTCGTTGACCTTCCATTCCGCGCTGGGATTGAACATGGTCGCGTAAAGGCTCCACTCTGCGATAAGGGAATACACGATCGTGGCAAATCCCACCAAAAGCATCAGATAAAAGAAGAAATGAAGGCGGCGCGTGTTATGGAAAATCTTCGGATAAACCGCGAAGAACAAATAGAACAAGAAGCAGCTCACCCCGAAGGAAATCACGTAACGGAAGCGTTCCAACAACGTGAAGTCGTAAGAATAGGCAATCGTGCCGGCGGTTACCTCCGTGACGCCTTCTAGATGCCAGGGCACCAAGAAAACCGCCACTACGTCACAAGCGAAAAGCAAGAAGAAGGCAATGGCCCATCCCCAATGGAAAGGAACACGGAAATTCCGATGCACGAGCATCAAAAACGCGACGCTGGAGACCACCACTAAGGCAAGGCTCACGAAGTATTCCGCATCGTTCATGAAGGTCGTTGGATGGTCCGAGAAGAAAGCGATGCCCTCTTGGAAGAACGCGATGAGGGTCGTGAGGAAAAACATGGACCAGAAAAGGAGCACGTAGGTAACGCCCCGTTGTTTGGACGGTTCTTTTTTGATCGCGAATTCCTTCGACATTCGTTTTATGTTAGCGCCAATCCACGTTTGAAAGAAGAGGCAAACGCGCGCATAAAGAGCCACAAGACGCTCGCGCGGTCTTTTTCTTTGCATCGTCACGCCCTACAATTAAGCCATGCTTCTGAAGACCTCGATCCGGCCCTACCGCAGCGGAGACGGCGACGCCCTAAACGCGTTTTTGTCCCGCGCCAAGTTCCTCCTAGGCAACGTCAACTTCGAGGAAGAAGGTAAATTTGGCCTCTACTTGCTTTGCGGGGAAGGCGTCGGAATCCTCGGTTTGGTGGAAGCGCAGGCCCGTCCTGTCGTCCATTTAGAAGGGGCGACCCCTGCCCTCGTCATAACGAAGCTAGCCCTCGACAAGGATTGCTTTGACGAGGACTTCATCCGCTCGCTCCTCCTTTACGTTCTCGTTCAGGCCCGACAATTGAACGTGCCCATCGTTTTGCTCGAAGGCGAGGAAGTCCCTTTTGAAAAAGAACTTGGCTTCCGCCCCGCCGCCCAACATGGCATCTATGATGAAAAGCATCCGAATCTTTGTTTGGAAAGCCTTCGTCTTTGCTCGCTAGGCGAAGATCCGCTGAAGCCTGGTTTCCTTCGATAGCGAAGGCCGGATATTCGAAAGAAGCCCCTTGGGCCTATTTTTCTTTCCCCATAGGCGGGCGCAAGCATTATAATGAAGCAAAGTTTCGAAAGGTTTTCGATATGATCCACAAAATAGGTGTCCTTACGTCAGGCGGCGATGCCCCTGGCATGAACTGCGCGATCCGCGCCGTGGTCCGCAGCGGTTTGAAATACGGCCTGGAAGTCTATGGCGTCGTCAACGGGTACAAAGGCCTCGTGGAAGGCGACATCCACAAAATGGACCGCTCCTCCGTCTCGGACATCGTCAACCGCGGCGGTACGGTACTTCAAACCGCCCGTCTCCGCGAATTCAAGGAAGAATCCGTCCGGCAAATCGCCGTCAACAATCTGAAGAAGCTTGGCATCGAAGCCCTCGTCGTCGTCGGCGGCGATGGCTCTTACATGGGCGCGAAGAAACTCACCGAAATGGGCATCAACTGCGTCGGCCTCCCCGGCACGATCGACAACGACATCGCCTCCACCGACTACACCATCGGGTTCGACACCTGCCAGAACACCATCGTGGAGTGCGTCGATAAGATCCGCGACACCACCGAATCCCATCAGCGCTGCGCCATCATCGAGGTCATGGGCAACCACTGCGGCGACTTGGCTTTATACACTGGCCTCGCCGAAGGCGCCGAGATGATCATCACCCCCGACCACCCCATCCCCGAAGAAGAGATCATCCACTCTCTCAAGGAACTCCATGACGCCGACAAGAAGCGCGCCATCGTCATCATTTCCGAGAAGATTTACCCCGACATCCACGCCTTCGCGGCGAAGATTCAGGAAGAAACCGGGTTCGAAACCAAGGCCGAGGTCCTCGGCCGAGTCCAGCGTGGCGGCGCACCCAGCGCGTTTGACCGCGTCTTGGCGGCCCGCATGGGCGCCTACGCCGTCGACTGCCTGATCGATGGCAAAGGTGGCATCTGCGTCGGCATGGTCAACAACAAGATCGTGGCCTATGACATTTACGAAGCCCTGCAGCTTCCCCGTGACAAGCACGCGTCGATGCTCCGTTTGATCGACATCCTTAAGTAAATCCCCCACGCCTCCAGGACCATCCTTGAGGCGTTTGTTTCTCGAAAGGAGACCCTATGCGTCTAATCATCTCCAAGAAAACCAAGATCATCTGCACGATCGGCCCCGCCTCCGACACCCCAGAAAAAGTGCGTGCCCTCTACGAAGCGGGCATGAACGTCATGCGCATCAACTTCTCCCATGGCACGCATCCGCAGCAGTTAGAGAAAATCGCGATCGCCCGTGGCTTTGAGAAAGAAGGCATCTACATCCCCGTCGCTTTGGACACCAAAGGGCCTGAAATCCGCACCGGGTACATGGAAAACGGCGCGATTGAGATCCCCGACGGCCACGTCATGCGCATCTCCATGGAGGAATGTGTGGGCAACCTGGAACGTTTCTCCGTCACCTATGCGGGCCTATATGACGACGCCAAAGTCGGCGACCACGTCCTCATCGACGATGGCAACCTCGACTTCGAGATCACCGAGAAAGACGAGAAGAAACGCGAACTTGTGGTCGTGGCCAGAAACCGCCATATCCTGAAAAACCAAAAGGGCGTGAATTGCCCCTCCTCCCATTTGAACATGGCCTTCATCTCACCCAAAGACGAGGACGACCTCCGCTTTGGCTGCGAGAATGACGTGGATTGCATCTTCGCTTCCTTCGTCCGTCGTCCCGAAGACATCTTGGAGATGAAGAAGGTGCTCGCCAAATACGGCAAGCCTGACATCCCCATCTTCGCCAAGATCGAAAACCCCGAGGCCGTACAGAAGATCGAAGCCATCGTCGACGTCGCCGAAGGCGTCATGGTCGCCCGTGGGGACCTCGGCGTGGAAATCCCGCCCGAGACCGTCCCCGACGTCCAGCGTAACATCATCACCGTCTGCCGTAACAAAGGGAAACCCGTCATCACGGCCACCCAGATGCTCGATTCCATGGTGAGTCACCCCCGCCCCACCCGTGCGGAAGTCACCGACGTGGCCACCGCCGTGGACGAAGGCTCCGACTGCGTCATGCTCTCCGCCGAAAGCGCCTCGGGCCTTTACCCCGTCAAAGCCGTGGAAATGCAAGCCGCGATCGCCCGTACCGAGGAAAACAACCACCTCGACTACGAGAAACTGGCCGTCCAAGCCTACGAAACCTCGGACCGCACCAACAACGACGCCATTTCCAACGCCGTCGCCAATACCGCGTTGCTGATCGGTGCCAAGCTTATCGTGAACTTCACCGAACGTGGCAACTCGTCTTGGCGCATCTCCAAGGCGCGCCCCTGCTGCCCGATCGTGTCCATCACCGCTTCCCGTCGCGTCGCCTTGCAGGGCGCGTGGATGTGGGGCGTCTATAGCGTATTGCTAAAAACCTCCATGCCCGATTTCATCGAAGAGATGGAGGTCCTCGCCCTTAAAGTGGCCCGCGAACTGGGCATCGCCCCCGGCGAGCCCATCATCATCGCCGGTGGAACCCCGACCGGTGCGGGCAACACCAACTTCATGCGTATCGTCACCGTCAACGCCATCCAGGAGATCGAATAATGCCTAAAATCATCGCCCTCGACATCGGTGGCACCAACACCCGCGTCGCCCTCATCAACGAGAAATACGAAATCGAGAAAGTCCTCATCAAGCCCACCGTCGTCGGAAACCTTGACCTGTTCCTTAAAAACGTCAAGGACACCATCGTGGAAGGCATCCCCGACTTCGACGGGGTCATCGCCATTTCCGCCGGTGTCCCTGGACGCGTCCGCCATGACGGGTACATCTACGCGTTACCTAACGTTCACATCACCTCCATCCCCTTAAGCGAGTATTTGGAGAAAGAGTTCCACCTCCCCGTCTTCGTGCGCAACGACGCCGAAGTCGCCGCCCTCGCGGAAGCTAACGTCGGTCCCTTTAAGGAATGCAAATCCCTCTACTTCGTCACCATCTCCACCGGTGTCGGCGGAGCGCTTTGCATCGATGGGCGCCTGGTCAACTCCTCCTATGAAGTCGGCCACACCATGACCTCCTATCACAATGAGATCCATGAGTTCGAGCACATGGCCAGCGGCACGGGTTTACGTCGGCTTTGTGACATGAACGGTCTCAACATCGAAGACGCCCGCGCCTTCTTCGATTTGGTGAAGAACAAGCACCCCCTCGCCTTACGCGTTTATAAGGATTGGATTCACATGCTCGCGGAATGGATCGAGATGAACCAGGACAACTTCTCCCCCGAGGTGTTCACCCTCACCGGCGGGGTCATGAAGAGCAAAGACGTGTTCTTCGAGGACCTCCGTCGCGCCTGCCCCTCCTCCCGCATCGAGGAATGCGCCTGTGGCCAAAACGCGGGCCTTGTCGGCGCGGCCGTGTTTGGTTTCCAAAACGCGAAGTAATTCCGCAAAAACCATTTGAAAAGGGCGCAATCGCGCCTTTTTTCATCACTCTTCGGTCTTTATCACAAACCGCTTTCTCAGAAATCTTTCGTACAGGAACGCCGTACCAAAATCCACGATAAGGAAGCCTAGGAGCAAGCCCGTCGTCACATCCGTCGCATTGTGCGCGCCACGCAAAATCCGTGAGAAGGCCACCGTAGTGGCGAATACATAAACGACGATGCGACAAATCAGGGGGTAGCGTTTACCTTTCGTGGTTCCTGGGAAAAGATTCAACAACGGGAACAGCGTCAACGCCATCATGGAGTTCATGCTGTGACCACTGGGGAAGGAATAGAACTCCTCTTGGCCCCATTCGGTGATATGGAGGCGTTCCATCGCTCCGGCGATCTGTTCGGCAGTGAATCCATATTCACCCCCCGCCTCATATTTGGCGAAGGACGTGAAGAACTGGGGCATATAGAAAGGCAGCCAATGCTCGTTCGCGGAAGGGATGGCACCCACTTCTTGCAAAGCGACCAACGTGCGGTAACGCGGACGCAACCAAATCATCTTTAACCCCTGCATCAGCAAGACCGAAGCGGCGAAGCAAGAGATGGCGAATATCCCAAAGAGGAAGCACTCACGGGGGTTCGCCTTTTGGAATAAGAAACGTGCGGGCAAGAAGCCAACCGCGAACACCGCCGCCCCGATTCCAAGGCGGATGATCCAACTAACCGCCCCACCGCTGACGTTTAATCCATTACGGACCAGCAGTTTGTAGGTGTGATTGCCCGAATACGCCGAAACCCCAATGGCCAAAGCCAAAAAGAGGAGAAACAGGAAACGGTCTACCCACTGCTTTTGGTTCGGATGGTAAAGGCAAAGAAGCGAAAGGGCAAAGGCCGCGACGATATATAAGGGCACCTCCCCCAAAAGCTCAAACGCTTTGCCAAAGACATTATCTGGTTGGTATAGCCCTTGGGTGATGGATAAATCAAACGGAATCGCAAGGATGAAAAAACTCGTCAAAACGGCGTAGACGATGATGCGTTCCACCTTGCTGATCATGGGGCTATTGTATGCGCAAAGGGCGAATAAAGGAAAGGCAAGATACGTGGCATTGAATTGGGGCGAGAGGTAAAATCTACAAAGATATCCAAGAGGACAGCCCATGAAGACCATCACGCAGAGCCAAATGCAAGAGGCCATCGACGAAGCCATTGCAAAAGGCAAGAAGAACATTTTGTTCGTCTCCCCCACCATCGAGGTGTGGCCCATCATCCATTGGTTCGAGAAGCACCCCGAATACACTAGGCGTGGCGACACCCCCAAATTCCTCTACGACTACGATGAGGCGGGAAACATCGTCAAATATGAGGACAACAACTGCATGTATCCTTCCGTCTTGGAAGAATTAAACGCGGGCAACGTGGTGCTCTTCGTCTACCCCTTTGGCGATGAATGCATCGTCGGTTTCAAAGAATACCTCGACGTATTGACCAAACGCACCTTCACCAACCATTTCCTCAACGAAGAGCCGAAAACCTATCCGCTCGATAAACTCGTCCTCTTTATCGCCGCTTCCTCTCCTTCTGGGCTGGATGGCTTTTCATTGGACGAGTCCTATTACGGACTATTCGACGAAGTCTACTTTGTAGAATAAGGCTCAAATCCCTTAAAACGACACGGGATGGAACCATCCATCCCTTTTCTTTTTCGCCCAAACGGTTTCTGTATTTTCCTTATGGAAGACGCCCGCGCGGAAGATTTAGAATATAGGCACACGAACAATCTTCTGAATCCCCTCAAGATTGAAAAAAGAAAGGAAAACAATGGATTACACAAAAGAAGTTCAAGGCATGTGCAAGGTTCATTGCGGCGCAAGCCACGGCTGTGCCCCGATTCCCGAAGAAGGGAAATGGGTCTATGCCCGCCAGATCAAGGACATCAGCGGGTTCACCCACGGCATCGGCTGGTGCGCTCCGCAGCAAGGCGCCTGCAAAATCTCCCTTAACATCAAGGAAGGCATCATCCAGGAGGCCCTCATCGAAACGATCGGCTGCTCTGGCATGACCCATTCCGCCGCCATGGCTGGCGAAGCCTTGGTCGGCAAGACGTTGCTCGAAGCGGTCAACACCGACCTCGTCTGCGACGCCATCAACACCGCGATGAGGGAGCTCTTCCTGCAGATCGTCTACGGCCGCAGCCAAAGCGCCTTCTCCGAGAACGGCCTCCCCATCGGCGCCGGCCTCGAAGACTTGGGCAAAGGCCTCCGCAGCCAGGTTGGCACCATCTACTCCACCTTGGAGAAAGGCCCCCGCTACCTCGAGCTTACCGAAGGTTACATCACCTCGCTCGCCCTCGACGAGAACAACGAGATCATCGGCTACCAATACCTCTCCATCGGCAAATTCACCGACTTCATGAAGAAGGGTCTTTCCGCCGAAGAGGCTTTGGAGAAAGCAAAAGGCCAGTACGGCCGCTATGACGACGGCGTCAAGTTCATTGACCCGCGCAAGGAATAAGGAGGTACCACCATGGCTTTATTCGAAGGTTATGAACGCCGTATCGCCCAAATCAACAAGTGCTTGAACGAAAACGGCATCGCCTCGATCGAAGAGGCGGAGAAAATCTGCAAAGACCTTGGCCTCGACGTCTACCAAATGGTCAAGGACATCCAAACCATCTGCTTTGAGAACGCCTGCTGGGCCTACACCGTCGGCGCTGCTCTCGCCATCAAACACAAAGCCCAGACCGCCGCGGACGTCGCCCGCTGGATCGGCGTGGGCTTGCAGTCCTTCTGCATCCCCGGTTCCGTCGCCGATGACCGTAAGGTCGGCCTTGGCCACGGCAACCTCGGCGCCATGCTTCTAAGCGAAGAGACCAAGTGCTTCTGCTTCCTCGCCGGCCACGAGTCCTTCGCCGCCGCCGAAGGCGCCATCGGCATCGCCAAAAAGGCCAACAAGGTCCGCAAGGAGCCCCTCCGCGTCATCCTTAACGGCTTAGGCAAAGACGCCGCCAAGATCATCTCCCGCATCAACGGCTTCACCCATGTCGAGACCGAATTCGACTACTTCACCGGCGAAGTCAAGATCGTCAAAGAGACCAAATACGGCAGCAACCCCGACCGTCTCGCCGTCCGCTGCTATGGCTCGGATGACGTCCGCGAAGGCGTCGCCATCATGCACCTCGAGGGCGTGGATGTCTCCATCACCGGTAACTCCACCAACCCGACCCGCTTCCAGCACCCCGTCGCCGGCACCTACAAAAAGGAATGCATCGAGCAGGGCAAGAAGTACTTCTCCGTCGCTTCTGGCGGCGGCACGGGCCGTACCCTCCACCCGGACAACATGGCCGCTGGCCCTGCCTCCTACGGCATGACCGACACCATGGGCCGTATGCACAGCGACGCTCAGTTCGCCGGCTCCTCCTCCGTGCCTGCGCACGTCGAGATGATGGGCCTCATCGGCATGGGCAACAACCCGATGGTCGGCGCGACCGTCGCGGTGGCCGTCTCCGTGTCCCAAGCCCTTAACGGCAAATAATCTCCCTTATTGAGACGAATAGGCGCGACCCCTAAGGCCGCGCTTTTCGTTTTCCCATATACCAAAGAGATGCATATTGCCCCAATCGAGCCTGGTTGAATTCCCATGGGAAAGGCTTCACGATTAGGGAAAAGGAGATTATTCGCGATGGGTAATTTTTTCAAAAAGCTATTTAAGCCTGAGGAGTACAAGAAGGAGCAACAGGAAAAACTGGAAGCCAAATGGAGACGGAAAGCCGCAGTTTTTTACGTTAAGGCAAAACCGATCGTTGAAACGTATATCGACGACAAAGGATACGAAGGCTTCGCCTATAGAACCTACAATGTCGAAGGCACGGAGTATTACGCCTGCGGCGATTGGTTAGATAATCAAATCGGCAGGATCATTTCCGAAAAGTTCCAAATGGACACATTCGGGGAATTGGTTTTCGACGACGATTTCGATAATGGGGACGGACGAAAGATGGAAAACGAACCCGTACTCATTCTGCTTAGCCGTTATCCCTTGGAGTTCGGGTTCTGCAAAACGAAGTTCTATCTGCAAAACAGGAACCCCTATCTAAAGTTCCTGGTCGCGTACCATAAGGTCAATCCCGACATAAAGATCAACAGCGATTTAATCGCCACGGTGGACTCCGTCTTTCGACAAGCAGCCGAAACCTTCGTATACGAGAAATACGGCGACGATTATTACGACAAACCGGGAAGGCTATCGGAAGACGAAAGAAGGGATAAGGCATGGGCGGATGAGGAACTGCATGGCCTGTTAAACGAGCTAACGGACCCCCGCAACCCTGACAACGCCGCCTTCTTCGCGGAAAACATCGATACCCCATCTCTTTCTTTAGGACTGGGAGCCATCGGGCTCAACGTCGCCGATCGAACGGCCGAGGCCATTCTTAAATACCGAGACTGCAAATACAAAGACAGGCGTTCGCTTTTCTTCAGGAACGATGGTTCCAAGAAACTGTTGTCCGCATCAGAAATAGAACGCAAGCTAGACGCGAAAGAGAAATAGAAGCCAAAAGCAACCCCCTTCCCTTTTGCCTCCACAGGCGTATGATGAAGTCGCTACGACGGAGACACGGGGGACGTCTATAGACCATCCCTTACCACTCCTGAGCCCCTCGGGAAATAACCGAGGCGTATGTTCCAGCGTTAATGGAACCCCAAAGAGCATCCATTTTTTTGGATGAAATAAGGTGGTACCGCGTCATTATGGCGTCCTTATAGCGAGGACGCCTTTATTTATATCGGAGGAGAAAACATGAACGTCATCTACCAATCCAAACCCGTCGAATTAGAAGACGGGAGCAACGGCTTCGCGGCCTTAAAGCTGCTCGCGCCGGAGATCAAGAACAAAGCCATCGCCTACAAAGCGGGCGAAGGCGTCTTTGACCTTGGCCGCCCCCTGCAAGAAGGGGAGGAGATTTCCTTCCTCACCGGGGAAGAGGAAGAGGGATTTGAGATCCTCAACCACTCCTGCAGCCATTTGATGGCCCAGGCGTTGCTTCACCTTTACCCTGGTGTCTTGTTCGGCTTTGGCCCGGCGATTGAGGAAGGCTTCTATTACGACATCGATCTAGGCGACCGCGTCTTGACCGACAAGGACTTCCCCGCGATCGAGGCCGAGATGAAGAAAATCTCCAAAGCCGCCATCCCCTACCGCCGCAAGGAAATCAGCAAGGAAGAGGCTCTCGAAGTCTTCAAGGACAACCCCTATAAGGTCGAGCGCATTTCCGAACTCGACGGAGGCATCTCCATGTACGAGCAAGGCGACTTCGTCGACCTTTGCCGCGGCCCCCATGTCCCCAACACCTCTTACCTCAAACACTTCAAACTCCTTTCCTTGGCCGGCGCCTATTGGAGGGGCGATAGCAACAACAAGCAGCTCACCCGCATCTATGCCACCTGTTGGCCAAGCGAAGAGGCTCTTAAGAACCATCTGGAGATCTTGGAAAAGCGCAAAGCCAACGACCATCGCCGCCTAGGTAAAGAACTTGGCCTGTTCATGCTCAGCGACTTCGCCCCGGGCATGCCTTTCTTCCTGCCCAAGGGCCAAATCGTCATGAACGAGCTCATCTCCTATTGGAGGGAAATCCACGCCCGTAACAGCTACGACGAAATCACCACCCCGACGATGATGTCCCGCCGCCTCTGGGAGACCTCGGGACACTGGGACCATTACAAGGAGAACATGTACACCACGAAGGTGGACGAAGAGGACTACGCCATCAAGCCAATGAATTGCCCCGGCTCCATCTTGGCGTATCAAAACGCCCTCCACTCCTACCGTGAATTGCCCATCCGCTACGCCGAGCTCGGCCACGTGCACCGCCACGAGGCCTCCGGTGCCTTAAACGGCTTGTTCCGTGTCCGCGCCTTCACCCAAGACGACGCCCACATCTTCGTCCGCCGCGACCAAATCGGGGACGAAGTGAAACGCATCATGGCCCTTTGCGACGAAGTCTATGCCGTGTTCGGTCTTGACTACCGCATCGTCTTATCCACCCGCCCCAATGACTTCATCGGCGAAATCGCCTTCTGGGACGAGTGCGAAGCGGCGCTAGCAAAGGCTTGCGAAGAAAGTGGCCATCAATACTCCATCAACGAGGGCGATGGCGCCTTCTATGGCCCGAAGCTCGACTTCAAGCTCAAGGACTCCATGGGCCGTACCTGGCAATGCGGCACGATCCAACTCGACGTCAACCTCCCGCACCGTTTCGAACTCAGCTACGTGGACGAAAAAGGTGAGAAAGTCGAGCCCGTCATGTTGCACCGCGTGGTGTTTGGCTCGGTCGAACGCTTCATCGGCGTCCTCACGGAACACTTCGGTGGCGCCTTCCCCACCTGGCTCTCCCCCGTCCAAGTCGCCGTCTTGCCGGTCAATGACGAAGTCCATGGCGCCTATGCCGATCGCGTTATGGAAAGCCTTAAGGCCAAGGGCATCCGCTGCGAACTGTTCAAGGCGGAAGAGAAACTTGGCTACCGCTTACGCCAAGCGCAGGTCCGCAAAATCCCCTATACCCTCGTCTTGGGCGAGAAGGAAGCGGAAAGCGGCAGCGTCACCTACCGCCTCTACGGCGACCAAAAGCAGATCACGGTCTCTTTGGAAGAGTTCGAGAGCCTGCTGCTGGAAGCCATCCGTTCCAAAGCGCGCTTCTAATTCGAAACATGAGCCATCAAGGAAACTTGGTGGCTTTTTCTATACAGTGTATAACTCCCGTTGTTCCCTTTCTGCAAAGAAGGACTAGACTATGTCTATGCAACTGAACCGTCGCATCATCACCGAATCACCGCAGGACCTCCTGATCCAATACGGGTCCGAAATCACCCAAGACCCGCGGTTTTTGGCGTTGAAGGACCGCGTCCATCATTACAATTCCAACCTTTACGACCACTGCGTCGCCGTCACGTTGTGCGCGTTGGAAGTGGCCAAGGACTTACAAATCAAAGTCGATCCCGGCTCCTTGGTTCGCGGGTGTCTTCTCCACGACTACTTCCTCTACGACTGCCACGCGAAAGGGCATCCCTGGTTCCATATGACCCGACATGGCATGATGGCGGCCCAAAACGCGATGCGTGACTTCGGGATCAATCCCGTGGAAGCCGACATGATCGCCAACCACATGTGGCCTCTCCACCCCTTCCGCTTCCCTCTTTGCATCGAAGGATGGATCTTGACCCTAGCGGACAAAAAAGTTTCCGTGAAAGAGCGTTTCACCAAGAAAAAGAAGACCGTGTTAGATCAGTAAGCCCGCTTCCCCAAGCGGGTTTTCTTTAGCCGAAATATATACATGAAAATATGCAACTCCCCCTTATTTTGTTTTTCCTTTGCTCGTAAAATATAGGTATGAGCAAACAAATCGAACCATATAAGTGCGCCTTTTCGATCTCCAACAGCATTTTGAGCTCCGTCGCCTCCATCGCGTTTAAGCTCGGAAGGCTTTCCCTTACCCATGAGCACAAAGCCGACATCCCCGACTTCGCCTTGGCCACCAAGTCGACGCTGGAACTCGAGGGCGTGGAAATCAAGCCATCCCAAATGCGTGGCATCAACAAAGGCCAGCCCGTCCCAAGCGCCCCGCTTGCCAGCGCCATCTATTCCCTATACGCCTCCATGCCGCGGATCGATCCTTACGATCCCGAATTCCCCAAAGCGTTTGAGGAAAAGGTGTGGCCCGATGGCGTTCCACACCGCCTCTCCCGAAGAGTGGCTTCCTTTCCTTACCCCATCCCGATGCACGCCCGCATCCCGGCGATGATGAACGGACTTTATTCCTTCGCCCGTTCCGGCAAAGGAAAGATTCACCCCCTGACCTTGGGATGCCTTTATTACTTTGAGTTGCTCGCCATCGAGCCCTACAGCGAATATAACGGCGTCTTGGCCCGGTATTTGCTCAAGGCGTTCTTGGGCACCTATTCCGCCAACCTCTATTGCCTCCCTTTGGAACGGTTGATGTTCGTCCACAAAGCCCAAATCGACGAAGCCTATGCCGCAAGCGTCGAACGCGCCGACACCGCACCTTTCGTCACCTATATGTTGACGCTCATCGAAGAAGGCGTGGATTCCTTGCTCCGCCGTTCCGTCAAGAAAGCCCCCGAGCAATCCGCCGGTGTCAAAAAGCTTCTCGCCGTCATGGAGGATGGCGTCTTCTATAGCGCCTCCGAACTTTGCGCCCTCCTCGGACTCAAGTCCCGTTTGGGCTTGCAAAAGAACTACATCCGTCCTGGCCTAGAGGCAAAAGCCATTGAAATGAGCAACCCCGTCTCCCCGACCGACCGCACGCAAAGGTACCGCAAGAAATGAAACTGTTTGGGATTTTGACCATCGTCTTCGCCTTGTTTTGCGTCGCCGGCGTCTTCCTTTCCTTGTCCTTTAAGGCAAAGCTATTGCTCGCCGCGCGAATTGGGCTAGGCGTAAGCTACGCTTTATTTCTGCTCTTCCTACTTCTATGGGCCAATCAGCTTTACGAAGGAGGAAACCTACCGCTTGCCTTCTCGACCTTCGCCGTAGGCGGTCTTCTTTGTGGGACGATCATCCTAGGAATACTGCTAAAGGAAAACAAAATCGCCACCTGGGTGACCATGGTCTCGTTTTTGGTTTTGGCCATCACCTTCATCGTCTTGGCGGTGTTCTTATCCAAGACCGTCATTCAGCCTAACGGCACCCTCGTATAAAGGAGCGCGCGCATATAATGACGCGCATATGCAAAAAAGTGTTGCATTCGCCGTCAAAGGGCATATAGTTACCCCGTCGAAAAAAGTAGAAAGCAGTCGTCCCCGACTCGCCAGATCTTCCACGAAGGTTGGCTCCTAACTACAAGACGGACCCAATAATCCACTTGAATCGTTAGCCGGGAACATTGCTTCCCGGCTTATTTCGTCCAAAGGAGGATAGTCACTATCGCACATTTCAACCCCAATGACCGCCGTCGTCCCGTCAAGCGCGTCGACCCCATCAACGAAAACATCCGCTACCCCGAAGTAATCGTCATCGGGCCCAACGGAGACAACCTCGGAAAGATGTCTTCCCGCGCCGCCAACGAATTGGCCGTCAGCTATGGACTAGATCTCTTCTGCGTCGCCCCCGGATCCAACCCCCCGGTATGCAAAATCCTCAATTACGGCAAATACCGTTTTGACAAGCAAAAGTCCGACCGCGCCCAGAAGAAGAACTCCAAATCCGCCACCCTCAAGGAAGTGCAACTCCACATCTCCATCGGCGCCCACGACCTCGCCACCAAAGCCAAGCACGCCAAAGGCTTCTTGGCCGACGGAGACAAAGTCAACGTCCGCGTCGTCCTCAAAGGCCGCGAAATGGCCCACCAGGAAATCGGGGAAGAGCTGCTCAAGAAGTTCGTGGCCCTCATGGAGGAGAACGGACCCATCGTCATCGAGAAGGCCCCCTCTTGGGAAGGAAAGTGCTACAGCGCCATCCTCGCATCGAAAAGCAAAAAGTAAAAGGAGAGAATCATGCCAAAGATGAAATCCAACCGCTCCTTGATGAAGCGGATCAAAGTTACCGGCACCGGTAAAATCAAGTACATCCACGCCTACAAAGGGCATCACGCCCCCTACAAAACCCCGAAGCAATCCCGCCAGCTGCGCCGCTCGGGCATGCTTGACCGCACGGACTACCGTCGCATCAAGTTCATGATCGTGAAATAAGAAAGGAGATAAGAAACAATGGCTAGAGTCAAAGGTGGCACCGTTACCCGTGCCCGTCGTAAAAAGATCCTGAAGGCCGCGGAAGGCTACTTCGGGTCCAAACACCTCCTGTTCAAGACCGCGAAGGAGCAAGTCTGCCACTCCCTTCGTTACGCGTACAACTCCCGTCGTCTCGTCAAGCGTGACTACCGCAAGTTGTGGATCAAGCGCATCAACGCCGCTTGCCGTCTCAACGACATCTCCTACTCCAAGTTCATGGATGGCTTGAAGAAGTCCGAGATCGCCATCAACCGCAAGATGCTCTCTGAGATCGCCATCGCCGACCCCAAAGCCTTCACCGGCTTGGTCGAGACCGCAAAGAAAGCCCTCGCGAAGTAAGGCAAACCCAAAGCAAAAGCGACCCTCGGGTCGCTTTTTCTATCGCTTGTTTCGGAAAGAGACGACGCCTTCTTTTAATCGCCTTAAGCCATCTTCGACGAGACTTCGCGGAGCGGCCAAATTGATACGGACAAACCCTTCCCCGCCAGGGCCATAGATTTCCCCCGCGGAAACAAATAAACCCGTTTTTTCGCGCAAGAATTCCAAAAAAGGACGAGAATCGGCGCAAATCTTGCGGCAATCCACCCACAGCAAATACGTCGCATCCCCATGAATGGGGATCAGTTCGGGGATGTTTTCCTGGATATAGGTCTCCGCATAATCGCGATTGGCGAAAACGTATTCGTTAAGGTTATCTAGCCATTCCCTGCCCTCATTAAAGGCGGCCGTAGAGGCGACGCAGGAGAAGACGTTAGGCTCCGCGACCTCATCCGTATTGATCTGCCGTTCCACCTTCTTGCGGATTTCTTCGTTTGGCATGACGATCGCGGCCGTATGGATGCCCGCGAGGTTAAAAGCCTTTGTGGGGGAAATCGCGCTATAGACAACGTCCTCCACGCCATCAAGAGACAAGAAAGGAACGTAAGGGTGCCCAGGGCGGGAAACGGGCCCATGGATTTCATCGGAAAGAATCCTCACCCCGTGTTTCCGTGCCAAATCCGCTAAACGGCCCATTTCTTCTTTCGCGAAGATTTTGCCCACAGGGTTATGCGGGTTACAGAAAAAGCACAAGGTAGTCTTCTCATCCGCGAACGCCTTTTCAATCGCCGGATAATTCAAATGGAAAGCCCCGTTTTCCTCTAAAAGAGGAACAGGCAAAGGAACGCGCTTATTGTTCACAATCGAATTAAAGAAGATGTTGTAAACGGGGGTGAACAGGACGACGTTATCGCCCACGCTGGTCAAGGCGCGGACGGAAGAAGACAACACTGGCACCACGCCCAAACAAAACACCAAATCCTTTGGATTGATGTTCCACCCATAACGGTCACCGTAAAACGATACGTAGGCGTCCGCCCATTCCTGGTCCGGGGCGCAATAGCCAAACACGCCATGCTCCACGCGTTTTCGCAGTGCTTCGACCACCGCGGGGGCCGTTTTGAAATCCATGTCCGCCACCCACATGGGCAGCTCACCGTCTTTCACGTTCCATTTAATGGATCCGCTATGGCGACGGTTCACGATTTCGTCGAATTCTTTATTCGCCATATTCGATGCGCGTGTTCTCTCTTTTTATCTTGGGATCGTCGAAGATAAGCTCCCCTACCCCTGCGCAACGAATGACGCCGGAGATAGGGTTTTTGATGGAATCGACCGTAGTGACGATGTCGGCGTCGATGTCCGAGCAATATTCAAAGGCCAAATCCGTATCCACCACTCGGCAATCCACGAGTTTGACATTCTTCATATAGCAGAATCCTTGGTGCGAACGGATTTCACAATGAATCAGCGTCACGTCCTCGCTATTCCATCCAAAGTATTCCCCCTCGATATAGCAATTTTCCACGGTAACGCGCTTGCAGTTCCAGAAGGCGTCCTTGGTGCGCAAGACGCTATTTCGAACGACCAGATCGGAACACCCGTCAAAGGCGTAGTTTCCTTGGATATCCAAATGGTCCACTTCCATGTTTTTACTGCCCATTCCGAAATAGTCGCCGTTTTTCGCAATGGCATCGGTAAGGGTCACGTCGGAGTTCCACCACAAGGTCTCCTGCGCATCGGAGAACTCGGCATCCTCAATCGATAGCCCTTTGCATTTACGGAACAGTTTCGGGGCCTCGAAGGTGCAATGTACAAAATGGGCATCCTTTGTATACCAAACCCCCGCGCGGGCCATGGGGCGGAACAAACTTTCGATGACATTGATGTCTTTCCCATACCATAACGGGTATTTGTACCCGAAATCGCAATGGACCACGTCCACGTCTTTGGCTTCTTTTAGTGGAGATTCTCCATCCTCAAAGGTGCATTCCTCCACATAGGCGTCACGCGTTTTAAACAATGCGCGTTCGCCCACAAAAGTCTCGTTTAGATACGTTGCCATGGATCCCTCACTTTCCCTCCACTTCCTTGCCTTCGGAAATGTAGATCGTCTCAATGTTTTGCAAGCATTCCTGAATCAGGGTTTCGTAGTCAAACTTCGATTCATAGAACTTGGCGTCTTCTAACTTTGGTTTGGTCTTGGGCCGCTTCGGTTTAAAGATCGTGCAGCAATCTTCGTACGGACGGATGGAGATCTCATAGGTCCCTAAGCGCTTTGCCTGCTCGATGATGGAAAGTTTATCCTCCACGCACAAAGGGCGGAGGATGGGGAAGTTGGTCACTTCCTCGATGACCCCAATGGATTCTAGCGTCTGCGACGCCACCTGCCCGATGGATTCGCCCGTCGCGACCGCCAAAGCCTTGTTTTTCTTTGCCATCGCCACGGCGATACGAATCATCATGCGGCGCATAACCGTGATGCAATATGGTTCTGGAACGCTTTCATAAATCGCTTCCTGAATCTTCGTGAAGGGAACGATTTGAAGCTTGATGTCGGGTTGATAATCGTTTAGACAAACCAAGATGTCCTTGAGCTTGTCCACGACCGCATAAGAGGTATAAGGAGGAGAGGCAAAGTGCAGGCACTCCACCTTGATGCCGCGGCGGATAAGGGCGTAGGCCGCCACGGGGGAATCGATGCCGCCGGAAAGCATCATCGTGACCTTCCCAATCATCCCTAACGGATATCCGCCTAGCCCCAATTCCTCGTGGCAGGAAAGATAGGCCGCGTCAGACCGAAGGGTCACTTTGACCTTCGCGCCGGGCTGATGAAGGTCCACGGCATAGTCAGAATGGTCCAACACGTAATCCGCCAAATCGCAGGTAATCCCATAGGAATCCAAAGGAAAGCGCTTGTCGACGCGCTTGACGTCGATCTTAAACGTTTCTTTGTTTTCTTCCTTTAAAAGTTGAAGCACGCCCTCCCTCATTTCCTCTAATTGGGGGGCGGTCTTCATGACTACGGAAATACGTTGGATTCCCGAAACCTCCTTCAGCCTGGCGATGATGGGCCGCGGGTCTTCCTCCCCTAGTTGTACATAGATGTGGTCACGGTCGGCGTGGCAAGGAAGCCCGAACTTCTTCAAGGCGACCCGCACGTTGTGCAAAAGGCAGGTAATGAAGGCCTTGCGATTGTCCCCTTTCGTGGACAATTCGCCATAATGAATCATCAAGGTATCGGCTTTCATCGCGGGCGCACCTCCAGTAGCAAAGCGGAAAGATTATTCAGGAACGACTCCACCTCTTCAAGCGAAGTGCTTCCATCCAAGGAAACACGGATGGAGTTGCCCGCCTCTTCTTTGCTCTTGCCCATGGCAAGCAGCACGTAGGACACTTGGTCCGTCTTTGAGGAACAAGCAGAGAGGCTTGAGACGTATATGCCCCGTTGGGAGAGCCCTTCGACGATGACGGAAGCCTTGTGGAGAGGCAAAGAAAAGTTCACGACGAAAGGACACCCTTCGGGATAGGAATTCAAAACCATTCCTTTCTCTTGAAGTCCTTCCAATAAGACGTCCCGCAAGGCGGAAACGTGGGCGATGCTCTTCTTTTGCTCTTTTAAGGACAGTGCGACGGCCTTGACCAGACTACCCGCCAAAGGAAGGGAGACGGTGGAGGAACGGAACCCATATTCCTGGCCTCCGCCATGGAAGGATGGGACCAAACGGATGGAAGAGCGAAGCACCAAAGCCCCTACCCCTTTTAGTCCATGGATCTTATGGGCCGAAAACGTGAAAAGGTCCAAATCCTTATAAGGGACATCCGTCTTCCCGATGGCTTGCGTGAGGTCGCTATGAAAAAAGGCTTTAGGATAGGCGTGGACGATTTTGCTTAGGGCTGCAAGGTCGTTCACCGCGCCCGTTTCGTTGTTCACGCCCATCACGGATACGAGGATTACGTCCTTATCCATAAGCCCCTGCAACGTCTCAGGAAGAACGCGCCCAAGGGAGTCCACGGGAATTCGGATCACCTCAAAACCATAGGTATTCGCAAGGTAATCGAGTGGTTCTATAACAGAGGGATGCTCGGTGGAGGAAACCAAGATTTTCTTCCCGCGATTGCTGTATTGAAGCGCCACGCCTTTCAAGGCGAGGTTGTTTCCTTCCGTCGCGGAAGAAAGAAAGACGGCGCGGTGGCTTGCCCCTACGCCAAAAAGATCCAACAAAGTTTTCCGTTCCTGCTCGAGCTTCCGTTCCGCTTCGCGCCCTAATGCGTGGGTGGAAGAAGGATTGGCAAAACTTTCCCGGTTCAGCTCCGCGAAACGGTCCAAAACCTCGCTTCGGGGAGGAGTCGAGGAAGCAAAGTCCAAATAAGTCATCCTTTAGTCTCCACGAAGCCTTTTCAGACACGCGCTTGTCTCGGAATAGGCACGGTGGAAATCGCCGGAGAAATAATAGCTCTCGGTTTGTTTCAAGGCGTCGTTGACTTCCCCAAGGTGGCGTCGGTCGCGATTGGCGTAGACGATCGCCGAATCCGCGAGCATGCATTGCTCGTAGTCGCCCATGATCGCGGAAGAACAGGCATTGCCCACTTCGTTTAGACGGCTGACGACTTCGTTAACCGCGTCGATGTCGATCGGAAGCGTGTGGACCAAGCCGAAGATCTGGTCGATGTAGCCGTAGCATTCGTCGATGGTCGCCTCGTATTTTTCCTTCACGCAATCCAAGCCGATCTTATCCAAGGCGACTTCGCAGAGATGGAGTTTGCCACTGTATTCCTCCACCGTCGCAAGGGCGGTTTCGGCATCGGTCTTCAAGGAGAAGAGGTAACGTTCGAATTCATCAATCGCGGAAGATGCCTGCTCCGCCTCATCACGCAGCACGTGCATGCGCTCCACGAGCAACGAATACGGTTGTTTGGTCCCCGAATGGATCAACGTGTCCAAAGAACGCTTGGTCGCGCCGGCTTTGTTGATGAGGTTCTTTATCCCGTCGATTTGGCTTTGTGCCTTCGCGGAAATGACGTAGATGGCCTTAACGTCAGGCAGCCCGTTGGAAAGACGGATGTATTTCTTCTCGATGGAAGATTCTTCCAAGTAGATCGCGTCGCACTCATTTTCAAAAACCAACCGCGCTTCTTTCTCTTTGTCGAACAGATCGAAGTACTCATCGATGCGGGCGATGATGGCGTCGAGTTCCTCATTGACCCGACGTAAATCGAAGTTGGTCACTCGGGCAGTAATCTCCGCGAGCATGTTGTTCATGTCCTCGATATTCCCCTTCACGATGAGGTGGTGCAGCGGGAAATCAGCGCGGACCATTTCTTCATAACGGTCTTGAAGGGAAGCGAGCTTGTCGGGAATGATAGAGGTGATCGTCACGCAGATGTTGGGGAGTTCTTGTAGGCAACGGGCCAATTCCTTGATGACCCCCGAAATCTCGGGGAGCAATTGCTTGGCTTCCTCGTAATGGGCCTTCTCGACCAAACGCTCGAACTCAAGGAATTTGTCATCGAGGTTTTGGAAAACGGTCTCGAAGGAAGAGGCCACCAACGAAAGATCGGCTTGCTTCACGAAATAGCTCTGCTTAATCTTGCGCAACTCCTCTTTAAGGCGAAGGGAAAGCTGACGGCACTCCTCTTCGGGCTTAATAAGGACGAGGAAGTCGTTGTTTAACGCGTTAACCTCTTCGTCGTAGTTGTCGATGATGGCGCGGGTTCTGGGAAGTTCCGCTTTCAACGCTTTGTAGCTGCGCTCGGAAAGAAGGTCTTTGAGGTTGTTGATCGCGGCTTGGGCGGTCGCGTCGGATTTGTCGCGGATGTCTTTGAAGCGCTTCGTCAGCGTAGCGAACTTATCCGCATAAAGCAAATTGGTGAGAGAGATGGTCTCGATGCGGTGGAGGTATTGCGAATCCTGGCCGGTGAGCAAGGCATGAAGGTACTCGAACCTACGGGAAAGTTCGCGAACGGACTTTTTATAACGGATCGAGGAAAGCAACGTGAAATGGAGCAATAGGTAAATCCCGATGGCCAGCACGACGGCGACGCCGATGATCAGCCCGGTTTGCAGAGGTGACAAAAGGAAGGTCGGTCTCATAACGCCACTAGTTTACCATCGCCCCCACGCCCTCGCACGCACAAACGTACATCTTCCGCAAAGATTCTTCTGGGTCCCTTGCCTTATTCCCAAAGAAAACACCGTCTTTTTGACGACTATTTTTTCGCAATCCAAACGCTTTTTGCGGGTTTTACGGATTCTTTTTGCCGCCTTTTAGTGGAAGGATCAGCAGCATATGAGTCCGTCTTTGGTATTCCGGATAATCTGGTTTGTACGTCAGGAAGTTCTTCTCGATCATGGGGATGGATACGACCAAGAACAAGACCAGTATCGCTATGGCGCCAGCCATCCAATACCAATGGTCTAGATGGGCGAGCAGCAATAACGCCCCACCGAACCAGAAAGATATCTCCCCGAGGTAATTCGGATGGCGGGAATATTTCCACAAACCCACTTCCCCCACTTCTTCGCGGCTGGAACGCGTGGCGCGCCACTTCTTCATTTGGAGGTCGGCGACCATTTCCACCGTCACCGCGGCAACCATGACGGACAGACCGATGATATCCAGTGGGTGGAACGCCCAGTTTTCCGCATAAAGGAAAAACGGGACCGACGCCAAATACACCAACAGGGTAGGCATCATGTGGATACCGAAGAAACTGACAAGCTGAAAGTTTTTGCCCGCCTTCTGTCGCAACATCCGGTACCGCCAATCCACGTATTGCAAATCGTCAAAGCCGATGAAGAAATGGACCGTCAAGCGAACGGAATAGAAGGTCAATACGGCGAACACCAAAACGCTGCCCACGTTCCAGTTGCCATATTCAATCAGCACGAACAAATAGAATATCCACGTCTGCACCGACCAATACGGGTCGTAAAACGAAGGGGACTTCACGAAATATCCCACGATGAACACCAAAACGGTGGCGATGACATCTAGGAGCAATAGGTTGGGGAGCAAAGGCCACCCTAGCTTCGTGTGGAAAAGGGATCCGGGAAGGGACACGGCGCCGAAAATCATCATGTAGACGCCGATGATCGTGCACACACCCGTTAGTTTCCGCATGGTCGTATTTTACTCGAAAACCACCGAGAACAAAGCGGTTTATCCCCACTCCGAAAAATGTGTTTGCTTTCCCACGTGCATATACGTATAATCCTCCTCGCGTGAAAGCAGCAGGCATCTATGCCTTCGCCCGACGTCGGTAAATGAAAACAAGTAAGCCCGCGCTACTCGGGCCGAACGGAAGCTCCGACACCCGGAAGGCAGAAGATACCCTCTGGACTTTGTAAACGCACAAAGAAAGGAGACATGAAACATGTCCAAATCCGCATGGAAACGGAGCCGTCACCTTGGATTCTCGACCCTCGAGACCGGTGATGAGCTCAAAAAGCGCCCCTATGGCCCGGGCCAACACGGCCAAGATCGTAAACGGAAACCCTCCGAATACGGCCTCCAGCTCCTCGAGAAGCAGAAACTCCGGAGCCTCTATGGCGTCTCTGAACGTCAGTTCCGCCGCCTCTTCCTCATCGCGAAGAAAGACCCCACCGTCACCGGCTTGGCCTTCTTCCGCATCTTGGAATCCCGCCTCGACAACCTCGTCTACCGCATGGGCTTCTCCCGCACCCGCGCCGGTGCCCGTCAACTCGTGAACCACGGTCACGTCCTCGTCAACGGCAAGAAGGTGGACATCCCCTCCTACCTCTGCAACGTCAACGACGTCATCTCCTTCAAGGAAGACAGCCCGCTCAAGGTCGTGAAAGAGGCCCTCGAGTCCAAGCCCTCCACCTGCGGCTTCGTCAAAGTCGATGACGCCAAGTTCGAAGGCACCTACCTCCGTCAGCCCGAACGCAACGAGCTGCCGCAGGAAATCAACGAATCCCAGATCATCGAGTACTACAACCGTAAGCTCTAATCCGGGAAACCCCAACAGTAGCAAAGCCATCGGTCACACGGTGGCTTTTTCGTTGCTCATTGACGTAACAACCATAATGCAAAACACATGAAAAGATGCGCGCACTTCCGTATGATAAGAAAAAGGAAACAACCATGGGAAAATCCAAAGTCTACTTCATCCGTGAAATCACCCCAGAAAGCCTAATTCGTATCTATAAGGCTTTAGGCCTTGAGCTAAAAGGCAACGTCGGCGTGAAAATCTCCACCGGCGAGATGGGCGGCCATAACTACCTCAAGCCCGAGCTCATCGGTGGCCTTGTCGATTCCCTAGACGGCACCATCATCGAGTGTTGCACCGCCTATGGTGGATCCCGCCAAGACCCGGAAAAGCACTGGGATACCATTAAGAGCCATGGTTTCGTTCCCCGTTTCAAAGTAAACCTTATGGACGAGCACGGACAAATCGACATCCCTGTGCATAATGGATTCCACCTCGACAAAGACATCGTGGGCAAAGACCTCGACCTTTATGACTCCATCCTTATCCTTTCCCATTTCAAAGGACACATGATGGGCGGCTTTGGGGGCGCCTTAAAGAATATCGCCATTGGCATCGCTTCCACCGCGGGCAAAGCTTACATCCATTCCGCCGGGGTCACGGACAAAGCGGAAGAATGCTGGTCCAAACTCCCAGAGCAAGACCATTTCCTCGAATCGATGGCAGATGCCTGCGAAGCCGTCATCCATCACGTAGGCCCTGAAAACATGGCCTACATCAACGTCGCCAACCGCCTCTCCGTGGATTGTGACTGCGACCCCAACCCCCACGAACCGGAAATGGCCGACCTGGGCATCTTCGCTTCCTTAGACCCCGTCGCCATCGACCAAGCTTGCTATGACGCGGTCAAAAACGGCGATGATCCAGGCAAGGCCGCCCTTATCGAACGCATGGACTCCCGCCATGGTATCCACACCGTGGAAGCCGCCGCGCAACACGGGCTAGGCAGTCAAGAATACGAACTGGTCGCCTTAGACTAAAAAGCCTCCCCTTGCGGGAAGGCTATATAGCGTAAAACGTTGCAATTAACCGACGAAATGAACGAGATAGTAGTTCTTTTTGCCACGGCGAATCAACGCGTATTTGCCGAATAAGGCATTGCTTTTGCCAATGATCGTCCCAAGTTCGGTGACCTTTTCGCCATTGACCAAAACGGAATTCCCCTGAACGAACGTGCGGGCTTCACGCTTGCTGGAAGCGGCACCGATTTCCACCAAAAGGTCTTCGATGGGTTTCTCTTCGGCGACCTCTTTCTTGAACGAGCCGAACACCAACTCGATGTCTTCTTCGCTAAGCGACCCAACCTTTCCTTGGAAAAGCGCTTCGCTTAGTTCGACCGCATGGTCTGCCTCGGCGACCCCATGGAGGTCTTTGGTGATTTCATAGGCCAGTTTCTTTTGGCCGATGCGGGATCCAGGGTTCGCCACATGTTCCTTCTCCACTTCGGTGATTTGTTCCGGAGCGAGGAAGGAGAAGATCTTCAAGAAGCGGATCGCGTCCTCGTCGGTGACGTTATAGAACCACTGGTAAATCTCATAGGGAGAGGTGAGCTTCGGATCGAGGAAAAGCGCGCCCTTCTCTGACTTGCCGAACTTCTTGCCATCGCTGCGAAGGATGAGCTTGCCAGTCATGACAGCCACTTCTTCGCCTTCCCCATCGATCTTGCGGATGAGCTCTAGGCCGGAAGTAAGGTTGCCCCACTGGTCGTTGCCCCCGATTTGCATCGTGACGCCCAAGGCGTGGTGCAAATGGTAGAAGTCGATGGATTGAAGGATTTGATAGGCAAACTCCGTAAAGGAAATGCCCGCTTCAAGACGCGACTTCACGATTTCTTTCGAAAGCATGTAATTCACCGAGAAGTACTTCCCATAGTCGCGAAGGAAGTCGATCATCGATAGTTCGCCTAGCCAATCAAGGTTCGAGACAATCGCGCCTTTCTCGGGGTCTTCCAAATCGATGTACTTCTCAAGTTGGGCTTTGATGGAAGCCGTGTTTTCCGCCAAACGTTCCTTGGTAAGAAGGTTACGCTCACTGGATTTCCCCGAAGGGTCGCCAATCATGCCCGTCGCACCGCCAACAACGGCAACCACTTTGTGGCCAGCCAATTGGAAACGCTTGAGCAACGAGATCATCACGTAGTTGCCTAAGTGCATCGAGGAGGCAGAAGGATCGAAGCCACAATAAATGGCCTGTTTCTTCTCCAGCATTTCGCGGACTTTCTTTTCGTCGGAGTACTGTTCGATCAGCCCCCGGTAATTCAATTCGTCAATGATGTTTGCCATGCGCATATTGTAGACGCGTAAATAAGCGCGCGCCACTGCAAACGCGCACACTGCGTGCGTAACGGCTTATTGGACCTCTTTCGTCGCGACTTCTTCTTTGGAAACCAATGCCTTCTTCTTCAGCCCGATATATTGACTCATAACGGCCATCAGACCGCTGGTGATCACGGAAAAAAAGCTTCGGGTCGAAGATCTTATGTCTCATCGCGCTTTTCCTCCCGATTCAAAACAACCCATTCGCCCTTTTCCTTCTTGCTTCTTTCCCAAGGAATCCGCTTATGGTTTCATCCCTTAACGTTGCAATGGGCGCAAAAGGGATGGGGCGTGCGTAAGAAATCCACGATTTCCTCCGCGGAATGCTCGTAGATGGATATGGAGTCATGCAGTCCGTTGAAACCATCCACATGGAAGTACTCTTTAAGCAAAAAAAGAATACGCGGATGCGGAACATGGGAATAGACGTCCATGGTGAAGCGTCACGCAAGCATAGGCGATATCGCATTGGATAAACGCCTTTTTATAAGGGAAAACTGGTTCTTCGTGAAAATGCGGATGACAAAAGCCCTTCTCCCCGCGGCGGTCGCCATACGATGCGAAGTCGCATCCCTTTCCACGGACGAACCGTCCTAGTTCTTCTTAGTCCAGAAAAATGGGAAACGGGTGACCGTGATGCAAATATGGTTTTCCTTGCAGCATTCGAAGAAACTGTCGCTCATCTTCATTAGAAGCGTGCCATTGGTGACCAAATCGACTTGCCCATCTTGAATATGCCGACGGCACGCCCGAAGATAATCTTGGATTTTTGGATTGAGCAAGGGCTCTCCGCCCATAAGACGAACCCAACCGAACTTACCTCCGAACAATTGCCCAAGACGCTCCATCTCTTGCTCGAACTCATCAAGAGGATAATCTTGGCCTTGCCGCGCCAAAGGGGCGAAATGGAAGTACCCTTTGCAATTCAAATTGCAGGAATCGGTCAAATGAACCTCAAAGTTAAAACGCTTCCTGCGCGGCTTCTTGCCCGCGAAGAAAGCATAAAACTTCTCGAATGTGTGATAGACGCTCACAGGAAAGCCTACCGAACAACCGATAATTTTCAATGCGTGGCATGAAAAACCGCCCCACATTATTAAAGGAGGCGGTTTAGCGATTCCGTTAAGGATTAATACATATCGCCAGGGACGGCGGGAGTGGTCGGCTTAGGTTCTTTGATCTCGCTGACGGCGCCTTCGGTCGTAACGAACAAGGCGGCGATGGAGGAGGCGTTAAGAACGGCCGAACGCGTCACCTTGGTCGGATCGACGATGCCCGATTCGAACATATCCACCCATTTACCGGTCTTGGCATCAAAGCCAACGTTGCCCTTCTCTTCTTGTTGACGAAGGACGATTTCACCCGCGTCATAGCCCGCGTTCTCCGCAATTTGGCGGAGAGGTTCATGCAAGGAACGAAGCACCGCTTCGATACCCTTTTGCACATCGGGATTCTCATCAACGAGTTTGCCCTTCAACGTGGCATAGACATGGGAGAGGGCTGCGCCGCCACCGATGACGATGCCTTCGGCAACCGCGGCTTTGGTCGCGTTGAGCGCGTCTTCGATACGGAGTTTCTTTTCCTTGAGTTCTGCTTCGGTAAGCGCGCCGACTTTTAAGACCGCCACGCCATCGCCCAATTTGGCAATGCGCTTAGCGAGGTTCTTCTTGTCATATTCGCTGGTGGAGGCAGCGCGTTGAGATTCTAGCTCGGCGATGCGGGCCTTGATGGCTTCTTTATCGCCTTCCCCGCCCACCAAAGTGGTCTTGTCTTTGCGGATGGTCGCTTTACGCACCCGGCCAAGATCCTCGAAGGTGACGTCTTTGAGTTCCTTGCCAAGGTCTTTGGAGATGAACTCGGCGCCGGTGGTGATGGCGATGTCCTGCAACGCGGCTTTCTGAGCATCGCCGAATTCAGGGGCCTTCACCGCGACGACGTTGAAGGTGCCACGGAGTTTGTTGACCACCAACGTGGAGGTCACGTCCGCATCAAGGTCATCGGCAATGATGAGCAAGCTCTTGTGGCTATCCACCACCGCTTGGAGTAACGGGACGATGTCGTTGATGTTGGAGATCTTCTGATCGGTCACCAAGACGAGGGCATCTTCAAGTTCCGCCACCATCTTTTCGCGGTCAGAAACCATGTAGGGAGAGATGTAGCCTTTGTCGAATTCCATGCCTTGGGTAATGGCGAGTTCGTCGTCGATTCCCTTGGAGTCATCCACGGAAATGACGCCGTTTTTGCCGACTTTTTCCATGGCTTGCGCGATTAGTTTGCCAATCGCGGGATCGCCGGAGGAGATGGTCGCGACGGATTCAATGTCATCGTTGGTGTCGATGGGACGGGAGATTTTAAGCAGCTCTTCCGCGACGGCCTTGCCAGCCTTTTCCATGCCAGCGCGGACGAAGACGGGGTTGGCGCCTTTTTCCACATAGAGGAACCCGTTGTGGATCATCGCTTGAGCCAATAAGGTCGCGGTGGTCGTACCATCGCCAGCGGCGTCATTGGTCTTGTTCGCGACTTCATACACAAGTTTAGCGCCCATGTTCTGGAAGTTGTTGGGGAGTTCGATTTCCCGGGCGATGGTCACGCCGTCGTTGGTGATAAGCGGGGAACCATAGCCTTTGTCCAAAGCAACGTTCCTTCCCTTGGGGCCAAGGGTCAATTTGACGGTATCGGCAAGCGCGTCGACGCCGGCGAGCATCTCATCTCGCGCGGATTTTCCGAATTTGATTTCTTTTGCCATAATGGTTGCCTTCTTTCTTTATTCGACGATGGCGAGGATGTCCTCTTCTTTAAGAAGAATGTATTTATGTCCTTCGTCCTCATATTCGGTGCCGCTATATTCGCGGTAAATCGCCTTTTGTCCAACCTTCACGGTGGTGGGAATCAGTTTGCCTTCCTCATC
The DNA here is from genome assembly GCA_024695105.1 of Bacilli bacterium. Taxonomy (GTDB): domain Bacteria; phylum Bacillota_I; class Bacilli_A; order RFN20; family CAG-826; genus Alloenteromonas. The sequence goes on along the minus strand of JAILIV010000076.1, from coordinate 55,327 downwards.
CTTGAGGCCAGGGCCGACGGCGACTATGGTGCCGACGTTAGCGGCTTTCTCCTCTTTGGTGAGGATGATGGAACCCACCTTCTTTTCCGAAGGTACTTTTTCCAAAAGGACAATGTCGTTCAATGGTTTGATCATGGTTGTGACGCTCCTTGTTCTGCCTATATATCTTAGGAAGATTTTTAGCACTGTCAAGTTTAGACTGCTAATTTGTTTTCGGCATGATCCGAGCTATGCTCGCTTTGCCCTATTGCACTCCGTTACACCTTCTATAAGACACAAGGAAGGCAACTAACCTCGAAAAAAAGAAAAGCCGCTTGTTGCGGCTTCCGTTGTAATTGAATCCCCTACTTCTTGGTGGACTGACCCGGGACCAATTTGGCCTCAACGCGCGCGGTTTTCACCACGAGGTCTTGGTTCATCAGGTCGGTGAGCATGTACATGGCCCGTTTGCCTACGTCGATCATGTCGATGTGCATGGCGGTAAGCGTCGGACGGACGATGTAAGCGTATTTGGTCGCGACCAAGGAAAGCACTTCGACTTGCTCCGGAACCTTGATTCCCGAATCGGTCGCGGCGTTAAGCACAGCGGCGGCGATGGAATCGCGATAGCAAACGTAGAACCCACGCTGGTTGCTCGGATCCTTGAAGTAATCCAAGAACTGTTGGTACGTCTGGGTGTAGGAATCGCGGCAATTGACGATGCGGTAGTCCTTCCCAAGTTCCTCATGGGTCTTCAGGAAGATCTTCTCGCAGCGGCCAAGCAAACGACCGGCGTCATGGACGTGGAGGAAAGCCATGGGATTTTCCCCGCCGTTGCTATAGTACTCCTTGATAATGGCCTCTAACGCGGAGTCATAGGAGAAACGGATATCCGCGACGCGATCGCCTTGGATCTTGTTGTCGATGACGACCGAGGGAACGTTATAGGAAGCGATTTTGGTAACGTCGTCCTGGGAAAGCTGGTCATCAAAGATGATGGTGCCATCCACATGGGCCGTGATGACCTTCTCGATGGTGGAGATGGCCTCGTCGCGGGAATGGGACGTGGTGAACAAGGTCAACTGGTAGTTCTTCTCCTTCGCCACTTCGGTGATGCCCGAGAGCATGTTGGCGATATACACATAGTTCGCGGAGGGGATGATGACGCCGATGTTGGTCGAACGGTTCGTGGCTAAGGCCTGCGCAAGACCGCTCGGTTTATAGCCAAGTGCGTCGATGGTGTCTTGGACTTTCTTCCGCGTGGCGGGAGTAACCGATTCCGATTTGTTAATGACACGGGAGACCGTGGCGAGGGAGACCCCGGCGGCCTGGGCGACTTGGTAGATGGTGACTCTGTCTTTTAGGTTTTGCATAACGTACCTCCTTTATCGGTGGCGCGCACATCATAGACGCACGGAAAGAAAATGAAAAGATTTTCATGAAATTTCTGAAAATTTGATGCGAATCAGCGAAAAGTCAATGGTTGATTGACAAAATAAAAAAGATTCCATTTTTGTCAGTTTAAGTCGGGTTATTACCAATAAAATTCCGATGATTACTAGATTATTCTCATTGTCCTTTTTATTGAATCCTCGCGTATATCGAGAAGGAAACGAAACGAAATATCGGTTATCATCAAATAATGAAACGGAATGAAAACATGCTTTTCTTTTTGGCGTTTTCCCTTTTCCTTATTGGCGTTGTTTTCATCCCAGGTGAAAATCCGGGATACTTTTTCAGAAAACTATTTGCCGATGATCAGACGGTGAATGGGCTGGCCTAGGGCGCGGAAACGGGCCTCGTATTCCGACATGGCGTCTCCCGCTTCGTCGAATTCGTAATGGTCGGTGGAGGAAAGGAGTTTTAATCCCGCCAAAGGAACCTCTTCCAACGTGAAGGCGTAAAGAATCGGGTTATCGGTTTTCATGACGATATGCGCGCCGGGTTTCAATAAGCTAGCGATCCGGGCAAGGCGGTTATGTTCCGTCAGCCTTCTCTTCGCGTGGCGTTTCTTCGGCCATGGATCGGAGAAATTCAGATAAATGGCATCGAACCGATAACGGTTAAGCTGTTCAAATAGGTCGTCGAAATCGCCGCCAAGCAAACGGATGTTCGGACTTCCGAGCATTTCGATCTTCTTCGCTGCGGTAGCTAAGATGGAAAGGTCACGCTCTAACCCTAGGTAATGTCCGGGCTTCTTTTGGCTTAAGCCAAGAAGGAAATCGCCCTTCCCCATCCCAATTTCCAGATATAGAGGGGAATAGGAAAGGAATTCGTCGCTTTCTGGGAGCTCAGGGTAAATCAGTTCGGGATGCGCCTGGAGGTAAGGGACCGCCCAAGGCTTGCTGCGGCCTCTCACTTGCGAAGCTGTCCCAAGGCGTAGATCGCGTCGGCGTAGATCGCGATCGATTTCCTAAAGTCGTCCAAATACAAATACTCGTCAGGAGAATGGATATTCCCTTGATGTTCGGGGAACGCACCGCCATAGGCGACGCAATTTTTCACTTCCTTGGCGTAAGTGCCCCCACCGATGGCCATGGGCTTGTCAAAGAGATGAAGCGTCATGTGGCGATAGGATTTCATCAACGTGGAGACCAAAGGGCTCTTCTTGTCAAAATAAAGGATCGGGGCAACGCTTCCGACCTCGACAGTTAGGCCAGTGGCTTTTTCAAACGCGGCTAAGGCCACCTCGGGTTTGGCTTTTTCGCCATAACGGTAGTCCACGGTGACGGAGAGGACGCCATCTTTGTAACGGATGATGCCGTAATTGAAGGTGCTCTTGCCCGATTCTCCAAATCCCTCGGAATAGCAATCTCCTCCAAAGCCGGTTCCGAAAGGATCCGCAAGGACTTTGGAAAGATTGAAAAGCGGGACGATGCCAAAGATCGACCCAAGGACGCGGAAGGCGGTAAGCGCGGCGTTTTCGCCAAGTTCCGGCGTGGAACCATGCGCGGATTTGCCAAAGAAAGTCACGATTTGGATCGGACCCGACTCCACCAAGTCGTATTTGACGCCAAAGGCTTTTAGCTTTTCGTCCAAACGCTTATCGGTGTGAAGAGTGACGACCAAGCGATCGCAAACCGCATTGGTGACGACTCCGCCATCCATCGCGATGATGGGCTTCAGGTCCAATTTACCTTTCGCGGTGGCGTGATGGATCCCTTTCTCGGCATAGATAAGGGGGAATTCGGCGTCGGGGGTAAAGCCATAGTCGGAAGGCTTCTTGTTTAGCTTTTCAAAGAAATAACGAAGGCAGGAGCTTCCACGCTCCTCATCGCCGCCAGCGACCAACCGAACGCGGAAACCCTTGATAAGGCCATTGTCCTTCAATAGTTTTATCGCCATCAAACTCGCGATGAGAGGACCTTTGTCATCGGTCGATCCACGGCCGATGATCTTAGCTTCCTTCCCTTCGCCCACGATCTTGGCGGCAAAGGGCTTTTCGCTCCATTTCCCAGAGACGGGAACGACGTCAGAATGGGCATAGACGCCAATGAGCGGGCCTTCTTCCCCGAACGTCAATTCGGTGCAGTGCCCATGGCAAGTATCCACGTGGAAGCCGTAGTCCTCGCCTAAGGAGGCTACATAATCCAGGGCGGATTTGACGCCAGCGCCATAGGGGGCGTTGGGGGCGATGGTCTTCTCGTCGTAGACCGATTGTTTCCCGATGAGGGTGCGAAGAGCCTTCAAACCGATCTCTTCGTAGTTTTTGGATAGCTTCTTGAAATTGGGACGCATGGGAACTCCTTAATGTGAACGCGCTTTTTTCTTTCTTCGTGCGCTGGGCAACACCGCATTGGCCACGGAATATAACGTGGGGATGAGAACCGCGGCGAGGGCCATTTCCCCCGCCATGCCGAGCAATATGATGATCGTGAAGGTCAAGGCGGTGCCCGTGGCGACAGGGCTGGTCGATGAGAATAGGCCGATGATGGTGTCCGGATAGAACACGAACAAGTCCAAGAACACCAGGCCGGTATGCAGCATCGTAAGCCCCGCACAAGCCACGCCATAGTATAGGCCGATTGCCTTTCGTTGGGAAATCTTTCCTATTAAGGAAAAAACCAAACCCGCGGCAAGACCAAACAACATACGGGGCGGAATGGCCACCCACGGATAGGCAAACAATGCGTTGAAGCCCGCGCTGGAAAGAGCCTGCATGTAGGAGGCGAGCCCGAAAACAAACCCAAGCATCAGCCCCTTCTTCCATCCACCCAAAGCCGCGCCGAGCAAGACGGGCAAATGCATCAAAGTAAAGGAAACAAACGGCGTCACCGCGATGAAGCCGAGGTTCGGGACGAACGTCATCAGCAAAATGATGGCGATGAAAATGGCGTCGAGGGTCATCCCTTCGATAATCTCATGGACGTCTTTTTCCTTGCGGTTCATCGCGGAGGAAAGCAAAAACGTCGCCACGAGCAAAACCGCGAAAAGAATAACGGAAAGAATGGAAATGTAGTCGCTCATCGGGCGTTCCTCCGATAGATGGAAGCTAAGCCTTTCAAAACCAAATAAGGGTCATGGGCATAGCCAGGAAGCAAAGGGGCGACGGTCGAGGAAAACCCGCCCGTCAAAACGCGCTTGCACGGATACCCCGCCTCCTTTTCGATCCCATCCGCTAAAGCAGACGCGGCAAAGGCGTTGCCATAGGTCAAGGCGCTATTCATGCAGTCGTTGGTGTTTTTCCCAAGGATTTTAGCAGGGATTTGCAAAGAAACCTCAGGCAAAAGCGCAGCAGAAGAAGACAAAGATTCCGCCTGAAGCCCAACGCCCGCCCCGATCGTGCAACCGGCGAATGCGCCCGTTTCGTCCAAAAGGATTACTTTCGTCGCGGTGCCAAAATCGCAGATGATGCAGGCATCGCCATACTCTTCTTTCGCCCCTACCGCTGCGGCAATCATGTCCGCCCCTACTTCCTTGGGGTTGTCCGTGACGATGCGGATACCGCTTTTTAACCCAGGGCCAAGCACCTTGGCCTCCACGCCGAAAAGCTCTTTGCACAAGGCAACGTAAATAAGCGTAAGAGAGGGCACGACAGAAGCGATGATCGCCCCTTCTACAGGGAGCGTCTTTTCGCCGATGCTTTTAATAAATATGGTAAGGGAAGCTTTCGCTTCTTGTAGGGTTATATCCCTACGGGAACGAGTTCGGTAGAAGAGCGGGTCGCCCTCGGATCCGAAAAACCCGAAATCCGTCATGGTGTTGCCCACGTCGATGGCTAATAGCATAAGGTCTGCCTCCGTTTTGGTCCGCGATGGGTACCAAACGGCATAAATATAATGCGTTTTGTTTCTTTCTCCAAGGGAGAAAATTAGGCGACGACGATGTTGAGGATGCGCCCTTTGACGTAAATGACCTTCACCACCCTCTTGCCTTCCAAGAAGGAAGCGATGCGGGGATTCGCCAAGGCAGCGGCTTTTACTTCCTCTTCGCCAGCGTCAGCAGGGAAAGCCATAACGTCACGGGTTTTGCCGTTGACGGAGACGGCCAATTTGACCTCATCTTTGACGAGCTTAGATTCGTCGCACTTCGGCCAAGGGGCATAGTCGATCAAATCTTTGTGGCCAAGCATTTCCCACATCTCCTCTCCAACGAAAGGACAAATGCAGGCGAACATCTGCACGAACCCTTCGACATAAGGCCGGTACAGGGATTTGGCTTTGTAGCAGTCGTTGATGAAAATCATCATCTGGGCGATAGCGGTATTAAAGGCAAGATCTTCAAAATCCTGAGTCACCTTTTTCACGAGGAAATTGTAGGAATAGTCCAACTCGCCCGAATTCTCGTTGGAGATGCGCTGGGCGAATTCTGGTTCCTCTAACAGTCGATAAACACGCTCAATGAAACGATGAGCGCCATCCAAACCTTTGGTGGACCAAGGCTTCACCTCGTTTAACGGGCCAGCGAACATCTCAAATAGACGCAGCGAGTCGGCGCCATGGGAAGCGACGATGTCGTCGGGATTGACGACGTTGCCACGGCTCTTGGACATCTTCTCGCCGTTTTCACCCAAAATCATGCCTTGGTGATAAAGACGTTGGAACGGCTCGGGGCAAGAGACGACGCCAATATCGAAAAGGAACTTATGCCAGAAACGGGCATAGAGCAAATGCAAAACGGCGTGCTCGGCCCCACCGATGTAAAGGTCCACAGGAAGCCAGTGCTTCAGCAACTTCTCGTCACAAAGCACGTCGGGGTTATGCGGATCGATGTAGCGGATGTAATACCAACACGAACCCGCCCACTGCGGCATGGTGTTGGTTTCCCTTTTCCCTTTGCGTCCGTCGGGGGTCACGTATTCCAACCATTCGGCCGGTGCCATCGCAAGCGGAGGTTTGCCACCGGAAGAAGGCTGGTACTTTTCCATTTGGGGAAGCGTGACAGGCAATTGATCCTCGGGGATGGGGAATTCGGTCCCGTCTTCTAGCGTCACCATTGGGATGGGTTCGCCCCAATAACGCTGCCGGGAGAAGATCCAGTCGCGGAGTTTGTAGTTCACGATGCGCTCTCCCGCGCCAAGTTCCACGAGTTTCTTGGTGATCGCGACTTTGGCTTCGGCGATGTTCAAACCGTCGGCGAAGGAAGAATTGATGTGTTTTGCGTCACCCGTGAACGCGTTTTCGGAAATGTCCCCTTCCAAAACCTGAATCATGGGCAAACCATGCTTCTTGGCGAAAGCGTAATCACGTTCATCGTGGGCGGGGACGGCCATCACCGCGCCCGAGCCATAAGAGCCCAGCACATAATCTGCCACGAAGACGGGAATCGAGGCACCATTGATGGGGTTGATCGCATGAACGCCCAAATAGACGCCGGTCTTTTCTTTTTCGGTACCCGTGCGTGCCAAATCGGATTTCCCCGCGGCGGCGCGTACGTATTCCTCCACCGCTTGTTTCTGCTCTTCGCTTACGAGTTTGGACACCAAAGGGTGTTCGGGAGCAAGGCAGCAATACGTGCATCCAAAGAGGGTATCCACGCGGGTCGTGAACACGTTAAAGGATTCTTCCGACCCTTCGATTTGGAAACGGATGGACACGCCTTCCGAGCGGCCGATCCAGTTCTTTTGCATTTCCAAAGTGGACTTTGGCCAATCCAGTTGTTCCAAATCCGATGCTAGGCGATCGGCGTATTTCGTGATTTTCAAAACCCATTGGCGCATCGGCATGCGAATAACCGGGAAACCCCCGACCTCGGATTTGCCATCCACCACTTCCTCATTGGCCAAAACCGTGCCTAATTCCGGGCAATAATTCACCGGGATGTCCGCGACGTAGGCCAAATCATTCGCATAGAGCTGAAGGAAGATCCATTGCGTCCACTTGAAGTAATCCTCATCGATGGTCGCGACTTCCTTTGTCCAATCGTAGCTTAGGCCCAAAACGCGGATCTGCTCTTTGAAATGGGCGATGTTCTTTCGCGTGAACCCCTCGGGGTGGACGTTGTTTTTGATCGCGAATTGTTCCGCGGGCAAGCCAAAGGCGTCCCAACCCATGGGGTGAAGGACGTTGTAACCCTGCATTCGCTTCATGCGCGAGACGATGTCGGAGGCGGTGTAGCCTTCCGGATGGCCCACGTGCAATCCCTGGCCAGAGGGATAAGGGAACATGTCCAAGGCGTAATACTTGGGTTTGGTGAAGTCGTGGGTGTCGCAATAAAACGTCTGATTCTTCTCCCAGACGTCCGCCCACTTCTTTTCAATGTGCTTAAAATCGTAACTCATAGGTCGCATTATAGGATTTTTCCCTAAAAAGGGAATATGAGACATTAAAGGATGCTTTGGTATAAACCAAGGTAAGCCATCGCCGAGCGCGCCCAGGAATGGTCGACGGTCATCGCGTTGTGGACCAATTTGGCGAACGTTTTCGTTTCAGAATAAAGGGACAGGGCTTGCAAGCAGCTGTCGCGGAACCTCCCGAAATCATAGTCGGTGAAGGAAAATCCGGTGGCCGTGTCTTCGTTTTTCCCGTCATATCCGATTACGGTATCCTTTAAGCCACCCACCTCGCGAACGATAGGAAGCGTGCCGTAACGTTGGGCGATCATCTGCCCGATGCCGCATGGTTCAAACAAGGAGGGCATGAGGAAGAAATCCGACCCGGAATAGATGTCGTGGGCCAACTGATTGTTATAGCCACGGTAGTACAAACAACGGTCCGGATGACGCAGATGCAATTCCTCAAACCCCTGCTCGATTTCGCATTCCCCATGGCCGAGGATCACCAAACGTGCCCCTTTGGAAACCAATTCGTCTCCGATACGAAGGACCATTTCCACGCCTTTTTGATACGTCAAACGGGAGACAAGGCCAAACGTAGGTCCATCCCCTTTCAGTTCGCACACGCTCAAAAGACGCGCCTTGCATTGAGCCTTGCCCTCAGTAAAATCCCTATGCCCATAGTTTTTCGCGATGAACATGTCGTTTTCGGGGTCGAACTCATCGTCGTCTACCCCGTTGACGATTCCCAGGAAATCGCCCTCGCGCAAAGCAAGCACGCCATCAAGGCGCATCGAATCCCCGGGTTGCAGCAATTCGTTCGCGTGGTTAGGGGAAACCGCCACCACTTTGTCCGCGTAGACGATTCCGGCTTTCAAGGTGGAAAGCATGCCGTCGAAACGGATCGCGCCGGAATCAAAAAGCGAATCGTCCAATCCGAAGAAGTGGTTCACGAAGTAGCGGTCCAAGAATCCTTTGAACGCCTCGTTATGAAGCGTCATCACGAATTTGGTGTGTTGGAATCTCGGATCGTCTTTAGATTGTTCCTTGATCAAAACGGGGATCATGCCGGTTTGCCAATCGTGGACGTGGATGATGTCGCAAGGCAAATCCAACTGCCCGAAAAGCGCCCGAACGGCCAAACAGTAGAACGCAAAGCGTTCGCCATCATCGGCATAGCCATAAAGGTCTTCCCGGTTGAAATAATAGTCGTTGCCGATCAGGTAAAACGTCACACCCCGCACTTCGCAGGAGAACACGTCCGCGGTTTGGCACCGCCAAGAAAGATAGACGTCATAGCTTTTCAGCTTTTTGAAAAGCAGCGTAGGAGTTTCTTTAATGCACTTATAAAAAGGCAAAACGACGAAGCAATCCTGCCCTAGGTTCTTTAGTTCCTTAGTCAAAGACCAAACGACGTCAGCGAGACCCCCGGTTTTGCATAGGGGATTGGCCTCGGAAGCGATCATGGCGATGGTCATAGGATGGCTCCTTGATGGACGTAAAGGGGATCTTTTGCCTTGCCTTTAAGCACGTGGCCGCGCTCAATGATCGAATACTTGTCGACCAGGGCGTTTTCCACGGAGGCGTTGTCGTTGATCCGCACGGTGGAGAAGATAATGGAGTTGCGCACTACCGCCCCTTTCCCTACGTGGACGTTACGGGCGATGATGGAGTTGATGACTTTTCCTTCGATACGGGAACCGTTGGAGATATAGGAATTCCGCACCTCGGAAGCTCCGCCATAAAGTGCGGGCGGAGTGTCGTGGGTGAGGGTGTAGATGGGCCAGGATTTCAGGAAAAGGCGCTCGGCGTTTTTCCTGTCGAGAATCTCAAATGAGTAGTCCATGTAATGCTGGAACGAATCGATGCAACGCGCGTAGCCGTCGTAATAATCCAAGGCGATCTTATGCCTGCCTTCATCGTGCGCGGCCAGCAAAAGCGAAACAAGATCCATGCTGGGATGCGTAGGCGCATATTGGCGCAAAACGCTCACCAAAGTCGGGCGGTTAATCAAGATTACGTCAAGATTTACGAGGTTTTTGCCACTGAATTGGCCTTTATTGACATCCCAGCCAATCAACTCTCCTTTGTCGTTGACCTTGAAGACTTTGCTGCCGATCCAATGCTGTTTGAGGTTGTCTTGCTTAGCGGCAATCAACGTAATGTCCTGATTGGCTTCGACGTGGCGCTCAATGAACGGACGGAGGTCGATCGGCATCACGATATGGGACGGGACGATGGCAAACATCTGGTAGGAGGCGTCATATAGGAGCCAATCGTTTTCGAGAAGGTTGTTCACGTCGGTGTTCAATCTGGGATCGCGTTGGGCGGGTTCGTTGTAAAGAATCCGGGTTTGGCTGATCTTGGTGTTAATGACCCACGAATCCATGGAACCCAAGTGTTTCAAAATGGAGCGCTGATGGTTCTTGACCATAAGGCCCACCGAGGAAATCCCCGAGTTGCAAAGATTGGACAAGGCGAAGTCGCAGAAGGCATAACGCCCTAAATAGGAGGTGGATCCAAGCGGACGGGAATCCGTGATGGGAGAGATTTCCGGAGAGGAATGGAAATTGACGATTCCGGCGACTTTTTTCATTTGGTTTCCCTCCCACCTGCATAAAGGACGATGCCGTCTCTGGCGGCATTGATGGTTTCGCCGCGACGTACCACTTCATTGGGGGCTACCAAGCAGTCATAGACTTTCGCGCCCGAATGGATATGGCAGCCATTCATCAAAACGGCGTTATGGCACTCTGCCCCTTCCTCCACCACGACTTCAGCGGAGATTACGCAATGGTCGACGAGCCCTTTCACCATCGCACCTTGGTTGATCAAACAATCCCGAACAACCGCCGATGCCCCAATGTATTGCGGGGCGCAATGGTTATCCTCGGAATAAATGTGGGCACTATTTTGGATGGAATAGAGGTTAATCGCGGGGTCGCCCGAGAGCAGAAGGTCCATATTCGCCTGATGCAAGGAAACGATGGTCCCCACGTCTTTCCAATAACCGTCATAGCGATAAGCCAGTAGACGTTTCTTTCGCGCGATCATCGCGGGAATGATGTCCTTCCCGAAATCATGTTCGGAAAGTTCTTTCCCGTAATCGGCCTTCAAGTATTTGCGCAGGGTCTGATAAGTGAATATGTAGATACCCATCGACGCCAGGGTCCCTTTGGGGTTCTTTGGCTTCTCCTTGAATCCTACGATGAAGCCGGATTCATTAGTTTCGCAAATGCCAAAGCGGCTTGCTTCCGATAAGGGGACGTTGCGCACGGCCACGGTGCAGTCCGCCTTATTGCCGATGTGCTGTTGCAACATCGCGTCATAGGTCGTCGCGTAAATGTGGTCGCCAGAAAGGATCAACACATATTCCGGGGAGAGCGCGTCCAGCCAATCCAGGTTCTGATAGATGGCATCGGCGGTTCCGCGGTACCAGTTGGAACCCTGTTCGGTTTGCTTCGGAGAAAGGACGCTGGTGAGGCAATTGACCCCGTTAAGCCCCCAGTTACGGCCATTGCCGACATAGGAATTCAAGCCACTGCTTTCGTATTGGGTCAACACACCGACGTGGGTGATACCTGAATTGGCGCAATTGGATAAAGGGAAATCGATGATGCGGTACTTTCCGCCATAGCTCACGGCGGGTTTGGCAAGCTTGCGCGTCAAAGCGCCCAGTCGCGTGCCTTTCCCACCTGCGAGGATCATCGCGGCGATCTTAACGGCCATAGTGCGTCCTCCGTTTTCGTTATTATACCCCAACCCCAAATGCGCGCCCAAGAGGGAGCAAGCACGCGATCGGCGCGCTTCCTATGCGCGCATTATGCTCTTAGGCGTATGGGCGCATGCGCTTCCCACAATAAAAGTGTTTGCCACCTAGATAGGCTCGTGCTATATTACTCACCGCGTTAAACGCGGGAGGTGAGAATATGTCCAGATACTGCCAAGTCACCGGAAAAGGACCCGTCACCGGCAACAACCGTAGCCACTCTCTCAGGGCTACCCGTCGCCGCTGGAACGTCAATCTTCAAAAGCGCAAAGTCGAAATCGATGGCCAAGTCGTGGTCGTACGCATGTCCAACCGCGCCTATCGCACGTTGAAGAAGTCCACCAAAGCCGGTAAGTAATCGACGATATCAAAGGAAACCAAACCCACCCATCGGGTGGTTTTCTTTTATATCTGGGAAAGTGAGACCAAAGCGAAGCCAATTAACGCCAATAGGCCCGCGCCAAAGGAAATGAAGGCCAATAGCCACTCGGTGAACGCCAGTACAAAAGGACGAGGCCGCGAAGTCGTGATGGTCCCATCCTCTTCCACTTTAGAATTCAGTTGCGTCCAATGGGCCAACTTGGGATTGACGAGCAGTCCAACCGCCACTAGCCCCAATAGGCCCACGATGATCGCAAAGGTAATCGCGAGCGCGCCATTTGCGTAAAGAAGGTTCGCGAATAAAATCGTGGCCAACGCGCAGGATAACGCAGTCATCGCACCGAAGACGGTAAACGTCGGGATGTGGCTTTTGAATTCATACGCGGGAACGGAAACGACGATGGCCAAAGCGACGTCTTTCAAAACCATCGACACCAGATAAAGGATCTCGAAAGCCAAAAGCTGCGGATGGAGTTCATGGGAGACCAAAAGGAACGCCCCGCCTAGCGCATCGAAGCCACACGCGACGTAAAACAAGATCTTCCCCGAATTCGCCCGACGCTCGAAAAGCTCAAACGGGAAATCGGTGAGGAAGGAATAATGGGGAATCTGGCGCAGCGAGACGATCAGCGAAGAGACAAAGAAAACGATTAACGGAATCCCCAAAGACAAAAGCCACGCCCAGATCATGCCGCCCATAGGTCCAGCATCCCCTGAATGCGCAGCTGATAGTCACCGTGGCCAAAGATATAACTGCCCGCGACCAAGACGTCGGCACCCGCCTCAACGACGAGCTTCGCGGTTTCTTGGTTGATTCCCCCATCGACTTCGAGGTAAATATCTTTGCCTAGTTCATCGATGTTTTTTCTGCAAAAAGCGATTTTTTGCAGGGAATTCTCCATGAATTTCTGTCCGCCTTTCCCTGGCTCAACCGACATAATAAGCACCAAGTCCAGCTCTTTGAAAAAAGGCAAAAGGACTTCGGGAGCGGTATTCGGTTTGATCGACATCCCCACTTTCGCGCCCGCCTTTTTGATATGGCGGATGCAAGAAAGCCGAGCTTCATCGTCGTTATAACTCTCGTAGTGGAACGTAATCAGGTCGCTGCCGGCGGCGATGAAATCCTCTACCATCTCATGGGGATTCGCCACCATCAAATGCGTATCTTTCACCATACTCCCGCAATATGGGGCAATACGTTTCACAAGCTCGGGCCCAAACGTCGTATTCGGGACGAATTTGCCATCCATGACGTCCAAATGGATAAACCGAGAAGGCGTCCTTGAAATCTTTTCGACTTCCGCTTCGATGCACGAAAAGTCGGCGGAGAGGATGGATGGGGCGACGATCAATTCCCTCATTTGAACCCAAAGAGGCGGCGGAGCAGCCCCTTTCTCTCCTTGAACGAACCCGTGTCCGAAGTCGTCTTCACGATGGCTTGGTTCATTTCCATCGCGGTGAGGTAACGCTCTTCAGGACGCTTGCGGCAGGCTTGGATGATGATGCGGTCGATGGATCGAGGTACCGAAGGCACGACTTTCGAGGCTTCGGGGAACCGTTTGCGCATGACTTTCATGGCCACGTCCTCCACGCTTTGCCCATCAAACGGAACGTTTCCGGTCAATAGTTCAAAAAAGATGACGCCCATGGAATAGATGTCGTTGGCAATAGCCACGGGCGCGCCCATGATCATCTCCGGGGCGCAATAGTAAATCGTCCCCTGAATCGAATCCCCTTCGTTCCCCGTCCCAATGGGGGCGGCGATGCCAAAGTCGGAAATCTTCAACGTCCCATCGGACATATAAAAGAGGTTGTCGGGCTTTAAGTCGCGATGGACGATGCCATGCCGATGGATATAATCCACACCAGCGGTCAATTGAAGCATGACTTCGCAGGTTTCAAACAAAGGCAACGCGCCGGAGAAATTCAATTTGTCGCGCAAGGTCTGACCACGGATGAACTCATTGGCCATATAAGGACGGCCTTCCACCACGCCTTTGCCATAAACGCGGACGACATTCGGATGGTTCAAGCTGGCCGCGGCGGCGGTTTCGTTGTTAAAGCGCGCCACGTTGTCGGGATTGGCCATCAATTCTTCCTTCATTACCTTTAAGGAAACGATGCGCTTCGAAATGAGGTCATTGGCCTCGTAAACGTCCGCCATGCCCCCAGTGGCGATGCGGGAGACAATGCGATAACGGTCGTCGATCTTATCGCCGATTTTAATCATTGCGCGACGCCTCCCATAACGCGATGCCCACATTGTCGGATCCACCGTTGGCATTGGCTTCCGCGATAAGCGAGGACACTTTCAAATCCACGCGTTCATCGGTAGAAAGCACGGCGCGGATCTCCGGTTCGGATACGTTGTTGTACAAGCCATCCGAGCATAGCAAAACAGTTTCCCCGCAGTAGGGATGCACCTTAATATCCAGATTGGCGGAAGGATAAATGCCCAAGGCATTCATGAGGATGTGACGGTCGGGGGAAGAATCCCGTTCCCGCTCGGCGATTTGCCCCGAACGATAAAGGAAATCGACGTAAGTCTGGTCTTGGGTGAGACGAACCAAACCCCGTTCGTCGTAGGTATAGGCACGGGAGTCCCCGCTATTGGCCACGATGAGATGATTACCTTGAATCAAAACGGCGACGCACGTGGTGCCCATATCGGCGTAAATCGGTTTGCTTTGGGCTTCGTCGTAAATCATCGCGTTGGCTTCGCGAATGGTGCGACGCAGCCACGATTTGGAAAGAAACACGGGACCCCTGCGTTTGGTTTGGAACCGTTCCACGATGTAATCCAACGCCATTTTGGAAGCGTAGTCGCCTTTGTTTTGGCCACCCATGCCATCGCATACGACCATCAAAACCTCCCCATGGAAATTGGTGACGACGAACGCTTGATCCTCGTTGGTGATGCGGACCCGTCCCCGGTCGGTTTTCGAAGCGAAATGCCCTTTGTAGTTCATTTTCCTTCGTCCCCCGTGACGACTTTGCTGCGGAGCTGCCCGCAGGCAGCGTCGATGTCGCCCCCGAATTCCTTGCGGACCGTGGCGTTAATTCCCCGACGCATCAAGCGGTCGGCGAACGCCTTGACGGCGGAAGGAGAAGAGCGTTTGAACGGCTTCTCCACCACTTCGTTGTACGGAATGAGGTTGACGTAGGCGAAAACGCCATAATGGTGAATCAAATCCGCGAGTTCATCGGCTTGGGCGAGCGAATCGTTTAAGCCCGCCAAAAGGATATATTCAAACGTCACCCTGCGTCCCGCATTGCTCTCGTAATCTTTGATGGCGTCCATTAACGCATCCATCGGATAGGCACGGGAAATCGGCATGATTTGGTTACGGATTTCATCGTTCGGCGCATGAAGGGAAATAGCCAGGTTGATTTGAATGCCTTCGTGGCCGTATTTGCGGATCCCATCCACCAAACCACAAGTGGAAACGGTGATATGGCGCGCGCCGATGGCCAAACCCAATTGCTCGTTGGCGATTCGGATAAAATCCATGACGTTGTCATAATTGTCAAACGGTTCCCCCGTCCCCATGACGACGATATGGGTCACCCTTCTCCCCCACTGATCGAGGATGCCGTTCATGGTGAGCAATTCGCCCATCATCTCGGCGCTAGTGAGGTTGCGGGTCTTCCGGTGCAAGCCCGAAGCGCAAAAAGCGCAGCCCATGTTGCAGCCGACTTGGCTGGAGACGCAGATTACGTCGCCATAGTTATAAGGCATCAAAACCGTCTCGACCTTCGCCCCGTCTTCCATCTCGAGTAACAGCTTGATTGTTCCGTCGCTGGCGTCTTGGCGGGTATGGATTTTAGGCAAATCCAAGGAATAGTCGCGTTCCAAAACCGCACGGAAGTCTTTGGAGACGTCCGTCATCGCGGAGAAATCCATGACGCGCTTTTGGTAGAGCCAACCGAAGACTTGCTTCGCCCTGTATTTGGTTTGTCCGAGGGCAACGAACTCGTCGGTCATCCGCTGTAACGTATAACCTAGGAGATTCTTTTTCATTTGGAGGTGGCGGTTGGGGTGGTTACGGCGCTGGTGGTCGGAAGGGGCGCGGAGATTTCCGCAAACGGGGTAGAAATGGTCAACTCCTTCTCCCCTTTAAGCAAGACGGCGACGTAGGCCGCGGTCTCCAGTTCCTCATGAGGGAAGTATTGATGGTCATTGACCAAGGTGAACTCGGGGTGGGCTTTCAAGAACTCGGAAACGTTCTGACGGCCCTCCTTTTTGGAGATGGTATAGACGACATACACGAGTTTGCCGCCCTCCTCGACGTATTTGGAGCAACCCTCCAAAGCCTTCTTTTCCCCGTCGATGATCTCGTCCATCTTTTGGGTATCGAAATGAAGCAGGTAATCCGGGGAGGTCGGGATGAGGTCGAAGTTGGTGGATTCAGGCGATACGAGGACCAACTTGGCCATGCGGGAAACGGAAGCCTCCATGTTCAAAGGGTCGGGGGCGGAGAAGAAGTTCACGTTCTTCAACCCCTTGGCCTTGATGAGCTTGCTGACTTCGATCTTCTCGTCGACGGAACCACTGGTGGCAATGTTTAACCCAACGTTAGCCCCATAGGTCTCGATCAATTCGCGTTCCAAGGAAGAATCCTTGTTACCGTTATACAACAGCACTTCGCCCGGATCGGCGACGAGGTTTTCGTCGATGATGTGCTTCGTGAGCATCTTCTCGGGGAAATATTGGCCCTTTTGGAACTCGGGGATCTTGCGAAGGGGGACGTTTCCTTTGTAGAAGACGATGCCATTGACCGGGGTGGAGGTGTAATCAGGATTCTCGAACACCCGAGCCAAAGCCACTTCCGAGGTACGGACACGCAAGGTAGTCGTCAATTGACGGGACAATTTGCGCAGCGAGTTATACGTGGCCGATCCACCGAAATGGGCGATGATTTTGACGGTCCACTCGGGAACGTTGAACCGAAGCGAAAGATATAACGGGCTCTTGCGGTCCACGTCGGCGGGGATGTAGTTCTCGGGGGTGGAGGCCAAATCGATCAACTCTTGGCAGCGGCCCATCTTCTCTTCGCCGACCACGGCGAGCAATTCATGACGGGTTTGGTCCACGTCGAAGCGCCGGTAATAAAAGGCATTGGCCAATACTAGGCACAGCAAACGACGTTCCGACAACGTGAAATCCTCGAGTTTCCGGGTCATGTAGTCGAAATAGATCTGATGGCGAAGCTCACAGCCAACGAGGCCGGCGACTTGTCCACGCAACGGACGGATGTCGGCATGGGTTTGGAACTGTTTGCGAAGCGCCTCGGCGAAAGGCGTCTTTTCATCCAAGACGTCATTGAGGATCTCAAGGCTCAATTCAAACTCTTTTAACATAGGATCGTACCTCCGAATGTCAGTTTTTCTTTTTGGTGAGTTTCTCGTACCGCTCTTCGAAACCTTCGAAGGCGTCGCCGAGGTAAACCTCGCCGGTTTCTTTCGACTCGATGGAATCCATCTCGTCTTCTTCCTCCCCATCCATCTGCTCAGGGACGTCGCCAAATTCAAGGGAGGCCTCATCCTGGTGGATTTCCTCGGTGGTGATAAAGCGAGGATACGCCTCATTCACGGAAGCATAGTGGGAAGATTCGTCAAAATATTGGAAAACCACCTCGACGTTGATCGAGAAAAGGCTCAACGTCTTGGTCAGGTATTCCGCGACTCCCTTTTCTTTGCCCTTGAGCCCGGAAGGCGCCAAGACGACGACGAGCGTGTTCCAACTCGTCTGCTCCACGCCGTTATGAAACATCATGGCGTTGGGGGCGAAGAAGGAGATGTCGGACTCCGGACGGCCAAAAGCCAAGGCCAAGCCTTCGGAATTCTCTCGTGAATAGCGGCCCACGACGAACTGATCGAGGCCGAGGATTTGGATTGTGATCATGCTGGTTTTCCTAAAACTGTGATAGTTTATCACAACTCCCATCAACAATCGAGAGGGTCCACATCACATTCGATGTCCACGCCCCCTTTGCCGGAAAGGGCTCGGGTCAATTCGAAAAGACGGGGCCGAATGAGCTCATGCTTCCGCGTTTTCACCAGCAAAGAACGCTTATGGTAATCCCCGACGATGGCAAGGTAGGGCACGACCGGTCCCACACAGACGACGTCTTGGGCGAATTCCCCTTCGATCGCCTCTTTGAACTCCACCGCCGCCTTCACGCACCGCTCCTCGGACTTGCAGGAAAACTTCAAGGCGAACAAGAACATATACGGGGGCATCAAAGCGATTTTCCTTTGCTGCATCTCCCGGGCAAAGAAGGTCTCATAATCCTGTTTGGCCCCTAGCGTCACCGCGTAATGGAACGGGTTGTAGGACTGAATGAACGCCTCCCCCACCTTGTCTCCGCGTCCGCTCCTCCCCACCGCTTGAGTGATCAGTTGGAAGGTGCGTTCGCTGGCTCGGTAGGTCGGCGAGGAAAGCCCGATGTCCGCCAAAACCATGCCCACCAAGGTCACGTTCGGAAAGTCGTGCCCTTTGGCGATCATCTGGGTTCCAACAAGGATGTCGTACTTAAATTCACGGAATTCCTGCAAGATTTTTGGGACGTTTTTGCGTACTTTCCCCACATCGCTGTCTAGTCTTCCAATGCGTGCTTCCGGGAAATATTCACCCAAAACCTTCACGATGCGCTCGGTCCCGAATCCGACACGTTGGATCTTCGTGGAGCCACATTGCGGGCAGGTTTCCGGGTAAGCAGTGACGAAACCGCAATGATGGCACTTAAGGAGTTCGTCGTTACGGTGATATGTCAAATTGCTATGGCAAGAAGGGCAGGTGAAAATGTGGCCGCAGCTGGCGCAGGTCACAAACGAGCTATACCCACGTCGGTTAATCAACAAGATCACTTGTTCCTTCCGCTGCAGACGTAAGGCGATGGCGTCGTGGAGGATGCGGGAAAAGACGGTATCTCGGGGCATCATGATGCGCCGATCGCGCAAATCGATGATTCGCGTCGTAGGCAAAGCCTTGGCGTTGATTCGCTGAGGTAGAGAAGCGTATCCATAACGGCCTTTGTAGGCGCGGATTTTCGTTTCTAGCGATGGCGTCGCCGAACCCAAAATGACCTTTGCGCCGAAATGTTTGGCGCGCATGATGGCGACTTCCCTGGCGTGATAATACGGAAGATTATCTTGCTTATAAGACTCAACGTGCTCCTCGTCCAAGATGATGAGACCGATGTTCTCTAACGGGGCGAACACGGCCGAACGGGCGCCGACCACAATGCGGGCGTCGCCTCGGGCGATGCGGCGGTATTCGTCGTATTTCTCCGCGGGCGTTAGTTCGCTATGGAGGATTGCGATCTTGTCTCCGAAACGACGAGAGAAATACTCCACCATAATGGGTGTCAAAGAGATTTCTGGGACCAACATTAAAATGTTTTTCCCTTGGCTGAGGTAGATTTCGCTTAGGTGCAGGTAGACCTCGGTTTTCCCAGACCCCGTAACCCCTTGGAGAAGCACGACGTCTTGTGGGGCTTCCTGAATGGCCTTCATCGCTTCCTTTTGGCCAATGGTTAATTCACGGGGCTTCTGTTCTTTTTCGTATTCGGGAACAAGGAAACGCTCTTTCTCCTTCTTGAAGAAACGGATGCGTCCCGCTTTCTTCAGGTTTTCCAGCACGGCTGGGCTACCCGCTTCTTTTTTCAAAACCGCCCCATTGGGAACAATGAGCCGAAGTGCTTCCTTTTGTTTATCGGTCAGGCCTTCGTCATTGGAATCAATGGCCTCCACCCACCACTCGTAGGCAATCTTAGGCCCTTTAAGCGCGGAAACGGCAGGGCGGAGCGAAGAAGGAAGCATCGCCTGAAGAACGGAAATCTTTGGGGCAATGTAGTACTCTGAAACTTCTTGGCATAACTGGTTCAATTCATCGTTCAGCAAAGGCACCTCATCCACGACGGACGAAACAAAAGAAGTATCGAACCCGTTCAGCTGGTCGAACTCGGGTTTGGAAAGGGAAGTCGTATCCACCGCTTCCACGAAGCCCATGAGTTTTTGCCCATGGAAATCCACCATGACGCGGAATCCGGGCTGAACCTGAATCGGGCCATCGTAGAGATAAGAAAAAGGGCGATCCAAGGATGTCTTAGCGTGCTGGATAAGAACCGATAGTACCTGCATCCAAATGAGGAAAACGGAATCTAGCCTCTCGCGGCGAGGATGATGTCGCGGATTTCTTCCGCGGCGCGACGATAGTCGTCGTTCAATACGACGTGTTGATACTGCGAAGCGAGTTCCAACTCTGCTTTCGCTTTGCGGAGACGACCCTGAATGGTCTCTTCGTCTTCGGTGGAACGGCCGCGGATGCGTTGTTCTAACGCCTCCATGCTCGGCGGAACGATGAAAATGGTGACGGCGTCGGGACATTTCTCAATGACCTGTTTCGCACCGTTGGTCTCGATTTCCAATAAGACGTCGGTTCCCTTTTGTCGGTAGGATTCGACCACATCGGCCGGGGTTCCATAACGGTTCCCGACGAACTCGGCCCATTCCAAAAAACCACCTTCGTCGATCTTCTTTTGAAATTGTTCCGGCGTCACGAAGAAATAATCGCGCCCATCGACCTCCCCAGGCCTGCCTTTGCGGGTCGTCATGGAAATCGAATAATAAAAATCCAATCCCGGAAGCTCAGCCAACGCCTTACGGACGGTGCCTTTGCCGACTCCAGAAGGGCCAGAGAGAATGATGAGCGAACCTTTTCCCATATGGGAATGATAGTGAGTCGCCTTTTCGTTTGCAACGTGCAAGCGCAAAACGCGCGGGAAACCATTTCGCTTGCTAAAGCAAAGTCGGACCGCCAGCCCCAACGCCCCCATGTATAATTCACCTATGGCGTTAAAGGCATGCCAAATACCTTCCCTTGCCACCTACCTTTGTTGTTACAAAGGCCAACGGGTTGGCAAAATCATCCAATATAGCAAGGACGTGTATTCTTTTCGGTTTCAGCGAGGAGGCCGCCTTACCATCGACTTAGACAACCAGTCCCCTGCCGTCTTCGTCAGTGAAAAGGAGGAATCTGGCCCCTCTCTTTCCTCTACTGGAAGCGCCATTTTGCGCAAGAGGCTTTCCGGGGCGGAATTCGAAAAGGCGGAAGCGCTAAACGAGGACCGGCTCCTTGCCCTTCGCTTTATTGCAATCAACGATATCTTCCAAGAAGAGCGTGTTTCGCTCATCGTCGAGCTTATCCCTACCAAGGCCAATTTGCTCTTTCTCGATGAGGGAGGAAAAATCCTTTTCGCCCATCGGCCTAAAGGCCTTACCGATCCTCGTCCCTTGTTTCCGGGAATCGTTTACGAACCCCCAGAGAAAAAAGGAGCTTATTCCTCGGATTCGGAAGCCCTTGATATTGAAGGCTATTTTCGGGAATGCGAACGGCGGGGAGAAGAAATCGTCCAGCGAAGAAAGAGCGCCCTATACGCCGATTTCTTCCGCGAGCTTCGCGCAAAAATCAAATCCCTGAAACGCAAAATCACCCAAATTGACCGTGACATCGAAGAAGGAAAAAAACACCTTGCCGACGCCGATTATGGAAACTATATCTTCACTTTCCCCGACTCGATTTCCCTTGGGGATTCCTCGATGGACTACTACGGTCTGGCCGTCCCAATCGACCCTTTAAAAAACCCAAGCGAAAACGCCTCCGCTTTCTTTAAGCGGGCCAAGAAAGCCAAAACCGCCATTTCCTTGGGGCAAGAAAACAGACAAAACGCCCTCAAAGAACTCTCGGAGACCGAGCGCCTTTTGGAATTCGCCATCTGTTGCGACGAAGAAGCACTCCGCCAATTGGCGCAAGAGCATTTGCCTGAACGCCAAAAAGGAAAGGCAAAGTCTCAAAAAATGGAACGGCACGCACTTCCGTTCATCGCGAAAATCGATGGACGTCCCATTTATTTTGGCAAATCCGCGAAGCAAAATGATGCCCTAACCTTTCTTTACGCCACCAAGCCAAATTACCTGTGGTTCCACCCCAAGGATCGCGTGGGAGCCCACGTTATCCTGCCCATGGAAAACCCTGATAACGCCTTTATCCAATACGCTTGCGAACTCGCCTTAGTGGCAAGCGGACTAGAAGACGGGGAAGTCCAATACGCCCCACACAAAAACATCCGAAAAGGGTCCGTGCCCGGACAAGTCATCCTTTCGAATTACCAATCCACCTTCATCCGAAGCGTTTCCGAAAAAGTAAAAAGGGCGTTTTCCTTGGCCGTTGGATCGGAGGGCAAAGCATGAACCGCCTCCAAAAAGCGATCCAGTTCGTGGAAACGGAAAAAGGAGAAAAGGTCTTTTCGATCCGGCCTATCGAAGGCCATGCCAATGACTTGTTCTTCGTGAACCTAAAATACATCGTCCGCCTCGGCGTTTTGAACAACATAGACGCCCCTTTTTTGGCCGATTATTGCGAATACCATCTATACAAGCAAATCATTGAGAAACGGCTTGACGCGCCTTTCCCACCGCTAATGCTTTACGCTCCGGCGGACCGTGATAAATGGGAACTCTATATGGACGGGGAGGAGCCCTTTACCAAGAAGGATCGCCTGACCGAGGACGCTTTTTTGGTCGTCGACTCCATCGCGCAAATGCATTCTCTGGAAGTGGACCTCCCCTCCTTCAATACCTTCTCCCGCTTTAACCTATATAAAAAGGCCAGTGGCAAAAAACTTCCCGTTTCCTTTGAACGGCAGATCATCGCAAACGTAGAGCGGATCATCGACTCGCGAAAGCCCGTCTGCTGCCATCATCAACTCGCCGCGGATAACATCATCCTTTCCAATCAGAAGGCGATTCTCTTGGATCTCGAATTCGTCGGAATGAACGCCTCGATCTTTGACATCGCTTCCCTTGCGGAAGAAAACGGTTTTCCCTCCGCCCTTTCCCGCCAATGCCTCACTCGGTATTCCACGCTAACCTTAGAAAACGCCTACACGTTTGAGGAACTAAATAGCGTCATCATTTTCCTAGACGCCTTTTGGTACTATTGGAACATGGCCCGCTATAACGAAACCGGTCAGGATAAATACAGCAAAGCCGCCGAAGAAAAGAAGAAACGCTTTCTTTTTGCCTTTAATGGAAAACTAATGGAGGACAACGAATGAAAAAGCCTGTCCTCTTCCTCGTTTTGCCTTTGATCGCGGGGCTTTCTTTTTCTTGCACTGGCTCTTCTTCGCGAAGCCATCCAGATTTCTCCATTTTCCCTTTCAGCGACGGAGACGGCCTAGCTTACGTCACCCGCAATGGGGAGAACTTTGGCAAAGAAGGCATTGCCTATGCCTATGGTGAAGTGTCCCGAAACGATGACGCGGACGCCATCATCCGCGAAATAAACCAAGGGCGCAGCGCTGTGCTCTTCTTGCATCAAGAAAACTGTTCTTCCTGCGAGAGGGCCCACGATGATTTGGTCTCCTTTTTCTTGGACTCTGGCATCGAGGTCCACGCCCTAGATTTCTCTGAAACAACTAGGACCCAAAGTTATGCCCACATATCTAAAATTACCTCGACCTTTCCGTCCTACACCTCCGTCATGCACGACTACGTCACCCCATCCTTCTACCTCCTAAAAGATCCCGAAAAAGCTTGTTTCCTCAATTTCCTTCCCGAGCGAACTTCCTTGCAAAACTTGGAGAATTATTTCAAAAATCTCCTCAATTTCCCCCTCATTTTCAATTTCAGGACGCTTTCCGCATTCCAAAAATACGTTTCGAAAAACAATTGCCTTGCCTACTATGACGCAGGCCAAAGCACCTTCTATATGGATAACGTTTATAGCCGTGCCATCCACGTTGGCAAAGCCGTGGCGCGCCTAGAGGCGTCTTATCTTTCCCAAGAAGACCGCGATGCCTATGCAAAGGAATATGGGGACTCCGACGTGCTTTGGTTCCAAGAAGGTAAGGCGAAAGAAAAAGGAAGCGGCGCGAGTTCCCCCGACGCCGCATCACAGTTGGTTACCCGTTATTTCGCCTAATCCGGATTTGGCATAAGGACGCTTTCTTGGAGACGCGTCTGCTTTTCTCGCACGAAGGCGTCGAACTCTTTGGCTTGCTCAATCGTATCGAACACCGCGAAAACGTAATAGTCGTTCATGACAGCCGCGATATGGGCGGGGTAACGCCCTTCCATGCGAATGGCGTAGCCGTATTTCGCGCGAACCTCGTCGAGGCTGTAACGGTATTTCAAGGAATCTTTCCTGTGGGAAGCAACGGCGATGTACTTGGGAAGAGTCAAATCGACGTTGCAGCGGTCATAGGCGATGACATCAGCGTAAATGTCATAGACGGAAACCGAGCTACCATAGTCGATAAGGTCTGGGGTATAGCCTCCCGGTGCACGCATGTTGCATTCAAGCGCGACAAACTCGTCTTTTTTGGCAAAGCCCGGCTTGTCCGAATTTAAGACGAAGAACTCGATATGGAAGAAACGGCGTTTGATGCCAAAGGCCTTCACCACGGAACGACCGACCTTTTCGAACTTCACAGGGTCCACGTCGATCATCGGCTTGGAGAAGGGGATGTTGAAATACACATGGTCCAAGCCTTCGTTGACCACCTGGTCTATGGGGACGGGGAAATGGTCGGTGCAGCAAAACACCACGTCACCCTTGGAGTCACAGATACCGTCGAAGGACACGATACGCCCATCGATGAATTCTTCCATGATGTACGGTTCGGGAAGCTTTTTCTCAAAAAACCGATCCACGTCCTCTTTTGTTTTTAAGGAATAGGAGTCGCCAGCCCCTACACCAATGTCGGGTTTGACGAAAACGGGATACCCTACTTCTCCAATGAACTGGAGGGCCTTCTCTTTGTCTTCGGGACCCGAAACGACCAAGTAGCGCATCGTCTTCGCGCCGCCTTTTCGGAAAAACTCTTTCATTTGGGACTTGGCTTTAATGTGCGCCATGTCCTCGGGATGGAAGCCAGTATCAACACCGAACTTCGCCCGAAGCCGAGCATCTTCTTCTAGCCACCATTCATTATTGGACTCGATGAAATCAATCTTCCCGTATTTGTTTTGGTAATAGGCGACCGCCTTGTCCATTTCCTCCTTCGAGGTCATGTCCCATACGTAGTAATACTCATTCAGCGCCGCAAGCAGCCGCGGATGGAGGTCATAGTGGGGAGAATCGCCAATTCCAAGGACATTGATGCCTCGGGCACGCAAAGATTCCACCCATTTGAAGTAACGGACAGGGAAATTCGGTGAAACAAAGATAAAATTCATGGCCTTAGCATAGCGCCTGTCTTAAAAAGCGCCATTTCCTCCTTCTGAAAGCGTTTTAACGTTGATGCGCACCAGCGCCTTGGCCAGTTTGATCCGGGCACGTTGGATGTCCACGCCATCCTCGTGCTTGGCGATGCGGTCAAGGTTACGGTCACGTGACGCCATGGCCCGCGCCATGTCGATCTCATAGCCATAATTGACATCTTCCGAATAGATGGAAACGCCTTGGTTGCGCTTGACGTCCACCGCTCCGCCAAAAACGGCGTAATACTCTTTCCCTCTTCCCGTACCGATGATTAAAACCCCGGCCGGCGAAAGCGCACCGATGAAATTGGTGTATCCCGGTTCAATCGTCAACGGCCCTTTTTCCGTAGGAACCGTCACGAAAGCGACATCGCCCTCAAACACGGGTCCGTTCATCGAAAGCAAGCGCAAAGGGAAGGTGGCCACGATTACATACCCTCGGCCTTTTTGGCGACGTCCTCAATGGTTCCGCAATAAAGGAATGCGGATTCCGGATAAGAATCGTAGGCTCCGGAAAGAATCTCTTTGAACGAGCGGATGGTTTCCTTCAAAGGAACGAAGATGCCTTTCGTCCCGGAAAAGGCCTCGGCGACATGAAAAGGCTGGGACAGGAAATTTCGGACGCGCCTCGCCCGGTTCACGATGGCTTTGTCCTCGTCGGAAAGCTCATCGATACCCAAAATCGCGATGATGTCCTGAAGCTCTTTGTAGCGTTGAAGCAATTGCTGCACGCCACGGGCGACCGCGTAATGCTCTTCCCCCACGATATTGGGATCCAACACATTGGAGGCGGACTCCAACGGATCCACCGCGGGAAAGATACCCAAAGAGGCGATGTTGCGGTCCAGCAGCGTCTTCGCGTCCAAATGGGAGAAAGTCGTCGCGGGGGCAGGATCGGTCAAATCGTCCGCCGGAACGTAAATGGCTTGGACCGAGGTGATGGATCCGTCCTTCGTCGAAGTGATCCGCTCCTGCAACTGTCCCATCTCCGTCGCAAGCGTCGGTTGGTACCCTACCGCGGAGGGCATGCGGCCTAGCAAAGCGGATACTTCGCTTCCGGCTTGGGTGAAACGGAAGATGTTATCGATGAACAATAATACGTCTTGGTGTTTGTCGTCACGGAAATGCTCCGCCATCGTCAAAGCCGAAAGGGCGACGCGCATACGGGCGCCAGGCGGTTCGTTCATCTGACCGAAGCAAAGGGCGGTCTTGCTCAATACCCCAGAGGCTTTCATTTCGAAATACAAGTCGTTGCCTTCACGGCTACGCTCACCAACGCCAGCGAAGACGGAAGTGCCGTTATGCTGCTTGGCGATGTTGAAGATCAATTCCTGAATCAAAACCGTTTTGCCTACGCCCGCGCCTCCGAAAAGACCGATCTTCCCGCCTTTGACGTAGGGGCAAAGCAAATCGATGACCTTAATGCCGGTCTCAAGAATCTCATGCGATACCGATTGGTCGGAGAAAGTGGGCGCGGGACGATGAATGGGCATGCGTTTGCATTCAGAGAGCGACTCTTCACCCAAACCATCGATCGGTTTGCCCAAAACGTTGAACATCCGGCCCAGGGTCTCGTCCCCGACGGGAACGGAGATGGGAGCCTCGGTGTTGATGGCCTCCATGCCGCGCATCAAACCATCGGTGGATCCCATGGCGACGCAGCGCACGACGTCGTCCCCGATATGCTGCATGACCTCGATCACCAATTCGCCACCCTCGGGAAGAGGGATGCGCAAAGCGGTGAGGATCTCGGGCAGATGCTTGCCTTCGAACTTCACGTCGATGACCGGCCCCACCGCTTGGGTGATGATACCGATCAAATCTTCTTTCACAGAGTTCTTCTTCATGGTGACTCCTTTCATTTTCCGGCGTTGGCGGACCCGGAAACGACTTCGACGATTTCCTGGGTGATGGCGCTTTGGCGCGCCTTGTTGTATTCGATGGTGAGTTTTCGCAATAGTTCGTCCGCGTTGTCGTTGGCGTTATCCATCGCGTTGCGGCGGCTGGCTTGTTCGCATAGCTGCGCCTCGACCAGACGGGTATGCAACACGCCACCTAAGTAAAAGGGGAGCAACGAATGGATCTGCCTTCGGGCGCTTGGCTCAAATAGCGGCGGACAGAAGGATTCCTCGGGGCGATTGGGGGCATCCAACGTGACGGGAAGCAGCGTTTCCTGCGCGGGAAGGAACGTCATGGAATTGACGTAATGCGTATAAACCAAGACGGCTTTGCGTATTTTTCGCTGATTAAACTCTTCCTTGATACGTAAACAGGCGGCATCGATTTGTTTGGCGTCCATAGACTTGTCCAAAGCGGGGAAATCCAATACGACGTTTTTAAACCGTTCATCCTTGGAGTAACGGGCCACGCCCTTGCTCCCAAGAGAGATAATCGTGTCCTTCTCGGGGTCCACGACGGATTCGAGGTATTTGAAAAGGTTGTTGTTGTACCCTGCGCACAAGCCAAGGTTGGAGGTGATGATGAGGTAAAGGACCCCCTCGACTTCTTGATTCTCGCTAGCGTAATGGGTCTTAGTCTCCTCGTCATGGAGGAAAAGCTCCGCCATGGTCTCCCGCAAGCCTTCGGCATAGGATTGGCCACGGTCATAGGCATCGCGAAAACGTTTCACCTTCACCGTCGCCACCATGCCCATGGCCCTGGTGATTTTCTGGGTGGATTGGATCGAGGCGATCCGCCGTTTGGTTTTGTTTAACCCAAGGGACATTCCTTAACGGCTCCTTGCGTACTCCTCAATCGCGTAGCGCAGCTTATCGGTAAGCGCGCTATCGAAGTTTTTCTTCTCCGTCAATTCGGTGACGATGTCGCCATGGTTGCTTTCCACATGGGCCGTCAGGCCTTTCAGATAAGGCCCGACCTCCTCTTTGGGAAGGTCATCCAGGTATTTGGCCTTCACGGCGAAAAGCTCCACCACCTGCTTCCACATCGGATAAGGGGCGTATTGCTTTTGCTTTAGCGTCTCCATGAGCACCGCGCCGTGGGCGAGGATTTTCTTCGTGGAGGCGTCTAAGTCGCTGCCAAACTGCGAGAAGGCGAGCATCTCGCGGTAGGAGGCAAGCTCAATTTTTAGTGAGGCCGCGACGGATTTCATGGCTTTGGTTTGGGCGCTAGAGCCAACGCGGGACACGGAGAAACCGCTATCGACGGCAGGACGTTGGCCCGCGGCAAAATAGTCGGTCACCAAGAAAATCTGCCCATCGGTGATAGAGATGACGTTGGTGGGAATATAAGCGGAGATGTCGCCCGCCTGCGTCTCCACGATCGGAAGCGCGGTGATCGATCCTCCGCCAAATTCCGGCGCCAAGCGGCAGGCGCGTTCCAAAAGGCGGGAATGCAAATAGAAGATATCGCCCGGATAGGCTTCACGTCCTGGGGCGCGCTTAAGCAAAAGCGACAAGGTGCGGTATGCCACGGCATGCTTGGACAAATCGTCAAAGACGATCAGCACGTCTTGCCCCGATTCGAGCCATTCTTCGGCCATGGCCATGCCCGCGAAAGGGGCGATGTATTGGTTTGGCGCGGCCTCGGAGGCGGAAGAGGAAACGACCGTCACGTAATCCATGCAGCCAAGTTCCCTCAATTTGTCCACCAAAGAGGCGACGGAGGAATTCTTTTGGCCGATCGCGACGTAAATGCACTTCACGCCCTTTCCCTTTTGGTTGATGATCGCGTCCATGGCAATGGAGGTCTTGCCCGTTTGGCGATCGCCGATGATCAATTCGCGTTGTCCGCGCCCGATGGGAATCATCGCGTCGATGGCCTTGATACCCGTCTCCAAAGGAGTGTCGACGGATTTACGGGTCATGACGCCGGGGGCGATACGCTCGATGGGGCGGGTTTTCTTGTACTCGATGGGTCCTTTTTGATCGATGGGAAGGCCAAGGGCGTTCACCACGCGGCCTAGTAGCCCATCCCCGACGGGGACTTCCACGACGCGGTGGGTGCGCTTGACGGTATCCCCTTCCTCGATTTGGGTATCCGAGCCAAGAAGCACCGCGCCGACGTCTTCGGCGTCGAGGTTCATGACCATGCCTGTGACATCGTTAGGAAAAACAAGCAGCTCGCCAAGCATCGCCTTCTCTAGGCCGTAGCACAAAGCGATACCATCCCCGACCGAGATGACGGTTCCGACGTCATCGGCCTCCAGATGGGATTCATATCCTTTGATCTGCGCCTTGATGAGGGCGGAGATTTCGCTGGAATCGATTTTCATGAGGGAATTCCTCCTTTTAAGGTGCTCGCCATGGAACGGAGTTTGCTGACGAGGGTGCCGTCGAACACTTTGCCATCCACTGCCACTTTCACCCCGCCAAGAAGGCGATGGTCGATGACGTTATGGAGACTGACGGGAGTCCCAATGCGCGTGGATACGCTTTGGGAAATCGCGTCGAGTTCTTCTTGGGAAAGGCGTTCCGCGCTATAGGCGATGCCTTCCTTCACGCCAAGTTCGGCGTGGTGCAAAGAACGGAACGCGTCATAGATGGTTTGCAGGCGTCCCAAACGGTGATGGTCGCTGACGACTTTCAAAAAGGGCAGGAAATGCGGGATATTCCCATAACGTTTCCCGTAGACGTTGTCCAAAACGTCTCTTCTTTCGGCAAGGGAAATGCCGCGGGAAGTCAAAAGCCGGGCGAAATCGGGTTCTTCCCGCATGTCCTCCAAAATGGATGCCATGGCCCCCATTGCCTCCTCGCGGTCGCTCGGGGCTAACAGCCCAAAAAGCGCGGTGGCGTAGTTTTGGCTCACCACGTCGGTCACTTCGGCGTGCCCTCCCCGTCATCCTTTAATCCGTCCACGAATTCGCGGACCAACCGCTTGTTGTCCTCGCTGCTCACCTCACGGCCAAGCAAGGTCTCCGACGCCAACAAGGCAACGTCGACGATTTCCTTGCGCACCGCCTCGACCGAAGCGGCCTTCGCGGCTTCGATATCCTCGTCGACCTTCTTCCGCTTGGCGGCGGCTTGGGCTTCTGCGACGTTGAGGATCTCCTGCGCTTGAACTTCGGCGCTTTTACGCGCGGAAGCGATGATGCGCTCGGCTTCGTCCTTGCCTTCTTGGATGGTCTGATCCTTCTCCAAGGCGGCTTTTTTCGCCACGGCAGCGTTTTCCTCGGCGTCTTGAATCATCTTCTCCACGCCTTCCTTCCGCTTTTGGAGCATTTTGGAAACCGGCTTATACCCAACGAAGAACACCACGACCAGCAAGACGATGAACGCCAGAAGCTGAATCAGGAAATCCCAATAGCCATTAGGGAAGATCTTGGCGACGAAATCCGCGTCGGTAAAAGGGCTTCCTTCACATGCGCAAAGAAGCCCGGCGATGGGCAAAAGGAAGCAAACGAGGAAACCTCTTCTCCTTCTCATGGCCCGCCCTTTCCTTAGGCGGCGATCTTTCCGCCGAGGATGAAGATGATCAAAATCGCGACGATCAACGCATAAATGGCGCAGGACTCGTCCAAGGCGACCGCCAAGATCATCGTGGATTGGAGCTTGCCCTGCTGCTCGGGATTGCGGGACATGCCATCAATCGCGTGGCAGGCGATCCAGGATTCGCCCAAAGAGCTGAACCCACCGGTGAAGACCGCGATGGCGGCCGCGATGGCGATTAGCCCCAGGTTATTGTCGGCGACGGTGGCATCGGCCAACGTCACCAAGCTGTGTAGAAATGCCATATGAATACCTCCTATATGGACTTTTAGCTCAACTTGCTTTCCATGCTCCGCGTCGCTTGGCTGGACAGGCCCATCGCGCGGTCCTCAGGCATCTCGGCCCCGATCCACACCCCGTTAAGGGAAGCAAAGACCAGGGTTTGGATATACCCGGAAAACAAGGCGAAGTAGAGATTGAGGATCCCGATGATGACGGGTCCAAAGACGATCGCGGCGGGCGTGTCGAGGCTATTGAGCATGCTCGCGCCGCTAGAGGCATAGCTTTCCGCCCAAGCGGAGAAGACGGATACGGATAAATTCTTGGTAGCCCAATTGAGCAACCCGATGACGACCGATCCGGCGATGCAGTTACCGAACATACGAAGCGTCGTGGAAATGATCGGCGTCCACATCGTCACGAGGTTGATGGGCAAAAACAGGGGGACAGGCTCGATGTAGCGATGGAAATAGCCCCATTTCTTATAACGAAGCGCGGTGAATTGAATCAAAACGAACATCACCAAGGAAAGGGCCAAGGGCATCACCAAGGTATCGATGACCGAAGGGAATCCCGTGATGGACCAAATGAAAGCAAGAAACAAATAGCTGAACAGGGCGAGGAAATAACCGGGCCAATTTCCCGGGTCGCGACCCATGATTTGCCGTGTCCAATCCTGAAGCCAGGCCACAAAGCCTTCCGCCAAAGCCAAAAGGCCCTTCGAAGGTTTCATTGGGTCATGGCGGCGGGCTTGGATACCGACGATGATGGCCAAAACGGCCACGATCAGCATGACGGCGAGGGAAGAAAGAAGCGGACCGGAAATACGGAACGTCGGATCCCCAAAAGACGCGATCATGTCGCCTAGGGGGTCGGAAAGAAACAAAGGGAAGAGTCTCATTCCTCTTCCTCCGTGACGTCTTCTTTTTTCTCTTCCTCGGGCGGAATTTCCTTAGTTTTTTGGGAACTTTTGTTGTTACGGATGAGCGTGACGAGCACGAGCATAATCCACGTAGGCATAAGTGCTAAGGCGCAGGCGATGAGATTGCAATACCCATGGCTTAAACTGCCCCAACGGAACGATGCCAAGCCCGATAGAACCAAGCAGCCCGCGTACAGCACGAAGCGAAGCAAACCCCAAAGGATGGCCAAATATCCCTGGGACCGTTTTTCGGAATTGGAAAGGATATAAGCGGAGCCCTGATGGATGGACCAATAGGCAAAGATGTTCACGGCAGAGCCCAAAAGCCAGCCGAAGAGCACGCCGATGTTATCCAAAAAAATGAAGATGACGCTGATAAGGGCACCAAAGGCGGCCACGACGAGGAGAATAAAAAGGTTCTTCCTCAATTCGTCCCACGATTCATAACGTTCCACCAGCGATTTCATATCAGCGTTATTTTGCCACGCGGCGCGCGCCAAAACAACGCGGGCATGAATGTAAGCGCATTAGCGGATAAAGAAAACGCCCTGTAAAGAGCGCTTCCTTTTAATAACTCAAAATGCGAAAAACGAGTGCACGTCCTGCGGAAAACGCATTATTCAACGCGGAAGTCGAAATGATACTCGACTCCGTGGGCACGGATTTCAAACATCGCTTTCCCGTCTCTCAAATAAGAGGGACCGCAGCCAGGGAACCAAAGTTTTCCTTCCTCGGTTATCTTAATCTCAGTGAATCCATGCCAAACGCCTGGAACGACGTCGACACGCACATTAAAGGGCTCTATTTGGGGTAACGGGTGCGTCCCTACCCGAAACGGAACGGAAACCTCCACGTTTTTCCGCAGACCGTCTTTGGTATAACGGGCAACGATAAACAATTTCTTAGCGGCCATTAGTTCAGCTCAAAATGGTAAATGAAGCCAGCGTCCATCGAGAACGGACGATGTGTGTAGGTCTGCCCAACTTTAAGTGGAAGGTCTTTCAATTTGTCCGAAAGGTGGATCAAAATGCCATCTTCCTCGACGGAGAGGATTTGAAACGTCGCTTTCCTCGGGCCTGCGCCGACAGGACCGACAGGACCGACTTTGGCTTCAAAGGAATCTTTTCCGACGACGTTTTCGGAACGTTCCCCGGTCCGCCGGTCGATACCCCAAGAGATAGTGGTAATGGTAAGGGTCATAGTGATACCTCCTTATTTAATCGAATCGAATGCCCGGATTGGTAAGATGGGGATCCCGCCAGGAGATGCCACGCCTAGAAAAAGCGTCGGTCATGGCGTGCCATAGAACGAGCCCATGCGCCGGCTCCGTGCCCAAGCGTTCCAGCACTTCTTCCATGACCTCGTCATAGGCGTCTTGGAATTCTGGGGCCGATTCGCGTGGGTCGTGCCGCAATAAATACCGTTTCGGATAGCCCAAAACGATTTCGGCGTACTCTCCGTATTCCGCCTTGATTTCTTCCTCGCTTGGCAATATCACGCCCAGAACGTCAAGGGCGTTGCCAAGGGCGGAAGACTCCAAGGTCGCAGCCTCCTTTAGATTACCGGTGCGTTTTAACGCATTGGCCCCCATGTGACACACATCCATCGCGGAACGAAGGTCGCACACTTCACGGTAAAAACCGCAAAGACGTGTATAAATCACCGATACCGAATCGGTGTGGGAAAGAAGCTCGCGAAGCATGCACGCGTATTCTTTGGCTCTCCAAGGGAATCCCGCCTTTTGATACTCCAGAAGCAAGTCAGTAAGCAAAACGGCCTGCTCTGCGGGAAGGAAAAGCTGGGCGTCGATGCCTTGAACGACGTAACACGCATAGGTTTTAAGCGTTGGGGATGGATCCGCGTTCGGATCGCTGGCCCGGTCTTCGAGATAACGAAGAAGGAAAGGCACCGCTTCCCTGGCGTCAGGGGTCAATTCTTCGGACTGCTCCGCCAGAGCGGCCTCACATAGGTTTTGGTATTCCTCGATCATCGCGATCAAGGCGTTGCACGAAATAGCGTCCTTGCCTTGGCGCAGTCGCAGACCGAGTTCGTTCTTCAACCCTTGCTTTTTGGCGTAAGGCGAAAGGAAAGGTAGCTCCTTGCGCTTGGCGAGGATATCCGATTCCAACTTAGCGATTCCGGCGATGTCCATGGATCAATAGCCGTAGTCGATGAACGAAACTTCGCTAAAGTCGCCTTTGGCGAGCTTCTTCTTGTCGATGAGGAAAATGAGGTAGCCATCACCCACGGCAAGGTCGGTGAACTGGAAGAGTTTGGAATCCCCCAAGGCAAGTGCGTCGATTTGAAGCAAGGTCACTTTGCCTTCCGTGTCAGCGTAAGCCTGAAGGTCCAAATCCTTGTCCTTGGGTCCAAAAACGAAGGCTTCGCTTTCCTCGACGAAGTCCAAATAATGCGCAACGGTCTCACCACAGCTTTCCTCGTCGAAGTTGGCGTTGATCTCGCTTAAGAGTTCGGCGGGCTCTTCTGCGGTGTAAAAAGCCTTGGGTTGCAGCGTGTCGATGTCGAGGAACAGGTACACCCACCCTTTTTCCGGGGCGTAAGTGTGATCGGGCAATTCGGAGCAGTTGATCTGGGCGATGAAGTAATCGCTTTCGCTTAGCCCCAGTTTCTCGAAGAAACCCTCAGGCATGACGGGCGCGCCCAAAAGTTTGCTGCGGTCGAGGTCCTCGTTGGCCTCCTCTTCGCAACGACGAAGTTTGAAATAGTTATTGGCCATGGTTAGTCCTCCAGCGTAAAGGTCAGGTGGAAACCAAAGGCATTGCCCTCCTTCTTCACCTGAATCTGTTCTCCCCGAGTGATATGGTACGGGGTCTTGGAATCGAAATAATGGAACGTGAAGTCCATGTCTTCCTCACCCACGCGGTCAATCGTGACGGCGGAGTCGGGAACGGCGATGCGGTCCATCTTCCCCACGCCAACGACGGCGGGGTCAACGTCATTGTCGAAACTGGCAAAGGCCATGCCAGACCCTTGCAAACGGCGGATGGATCCTTGGTAATGCAATTTCATGTTTTTCTCCTTTTATGAACGTTCTAAGAACATAGTCGCGCCACCGAAGGGGTTTTCCTTCGGACCGAAGAAGACGTAGCTAAGCCCATCGATATAGGCGCAAAAGTCCAACTCTTCGTCCAAATGGGAAATCGTGAGCAGAAGCTCTTTGGGCTTGTTCTCGTAATTCCAATCATAAGGGACGCCCAAGAGTTTGGTGCCCATCGCGTCCTCGGGGACGGCCGAAAACGCCATGCCTTTCGGGGTGCCGATATTGGGGAACGTCTCCAAGAACACCTCGTTGAAATCGTCCACGACGTGGGTGGGCTCCACTTTGGAATAGAAGAACACCGGGGCGAAGTGGCTCGGGCACTCGTCCTCGAAGCTATCCAAAAGATGGAGGAACAAATAGAGGAAACCTTCGTGGGGCAAT
Organism: Bacilli bacterium; assembly: GCA_024695105.1. Classification (GTDB taxonomy): domain Bacteria; phylum Bacillota_I; class Bacilli_A; order RFN20; family CAG-826; genus Alloenteromonas. The sequence continues at coordinate 20,191 of JAILIV010000076.1, read as the reverse complement.
TTGCCTTCCGTGTCAAGGGAAGCGATTTCCTTAAGGTTGATCATTCCGAAAAAGAATGTCTCGTCATCAAACTTATCCACGAGGGAAATGGGTAAGATGGGATCCCCGAAGAAATAACTCTTCCGAGATCCATACCCCTCAAACGGGGCGACTTTCAATCCGATGGCTTGGCTCATGGTTGTCCTTTCTTCATGCCTTTTTTGGCAACGAAATCCCCCGTGGGGCTGGAAACGGAAGGCTGACCTCCGGGGAATTTTTGCATTTGGTCTTCATTGGGGAGCAACGCGCCCAAATCCTCTTCGACATGTCCGCAGACGGAGCACACATAGACGCCCATGGGCTGGTTCTCAGGAAACTGAAGCTCCATGGTGAAATTCCCACATTTGGGGCAAAGAAGATGCTTATCTGGAAGCATGAACTCAACTCTCCGCTTGGACGCCTGGATCGTCGTCGAACGCGTAGTCTTCCATCCAATCCTTGGCGGGCTTATAGCCTTGCAGGGCGGCTTCGCGAATCCACTCGACGCCCTTCCTCTCGTCTTTGGCTACCCCTTTGCCTTCGTAATAGCAAAGCCCGAGGGCGTATTGCGCCTCCGGAATGCCACGATGGGCTTGTTTGGAAAGGGTCCGCGCTTTCTTGCTTTTCGCCATAAGAATCCTCCTTCACGATATTTTATACGTTGTATGCGCCCATGCGCCATAAAGAAAACCGCCCCAAGGCGGCTTTCGATGATTGATTGGTTTTTTTTGACAACCACTAATGGAGCTTAGGGCTCGACGGGGATCTTCTTGAAGTTGGTCAGCAAGACGATGCCACCACGGTACTTCAGATGGATGTTGCCCTCAATCAGCGGGTGGAGGTACTCGCGGAACTTATCGGACATACGGGTCTTGTCGTACATGTACTCGGGCGGAATGGTCTGCTCGGCGTTGGCGACCAAATCCAGCGGAACGAGTTCGAAACGTCCGATATAGGGTTTGTTGCAGACGCGCTTCATGACGATCATCTTGCCGGTTTCGCCACGGAGGGCGCTGGAGACGGCAAGCTCACCGACTTCGATCGCTTCGTCGCGGTCGTTGCGGGAAAGCAAGAATGGGTTGGCGCGCTGGACCAAGGAGAGTTCGACGACGCGGGACTTCAGGCCAAGGCGCTGCTCAATGATGTTGGCGAGTTGCTGACCGGCGCCAGAAAGCTGCGCATGGCCGAAGGAATCGACCTCGGTGGCTTCGCCACGGTCGAACTTCAAGCCTTCGGAGATGACGACGATGCCCATGCCTTTGCGGTCATGGACCTCTTTGACGTCCTTGAGGAACTCCTCGACGTCGAAGGGATTCTCGGGAAGGTAAATGAGGTCGGGGCGGCCATCGTCGGGGACCAAGTCCGCGGCGGCGGTGAGCCAACCGGCGTTGCGGCCCATGACTTCGACGATATGGATTTTGCCCTTCTTGTAGCAAAGGGCGTCTTTGGAAATCGAATAGATGGAGTTGATGACGACTTTCGCGGCCGAGGCATAGCCTAGGGTGTGGTCAGTGCAAGCCAAGTCGTTGTCGATGGTCTTGGGGACGCCGATGACGCGGATGTCGAGGTTCTTGTCCTGGCAAAGTTTGGAAATCTTCGCGCAGGTATCCATCGAGTCGTTTCCGCCGTTGACGAACACGTATTTGATGGAGAACTTCTGAAGGTTGGCGAGAATCTGCTGATAGACGGGGTCGTCGATTTCCTTCGGGAGTTTCCGACGGGTGGTGCCAAGGGCAGCACCCGGGGTCTGGATGAGCAATTCGATTTGCTCGGGGTCTTCTTCGCGGAGATCGAAGAGTTTGCCATCGATCAAACCTTCGATGCCGTTGATCGAACCATAGATGTGGTCGATCTCCTCCGGGTGGCGGATCGCTTCTTTGTACGCGCCGTAAAGCGACGAGTTGATGACCGAAGTCGGGCCGCCAGATTGGATATATACCATGTTGTGCATAATGTGAGCCTCCTAAAAAGCCGACTTATTTAATCACAACCGCGCGAGGAAGGGTACACAAAATACGCCACCGCGTCCGCACGCTTCAAATCGGCTTTGCTTTAGCAAACGCGATAAGTCCGACGGGATTCGCTCTTTTGCTTCCTTTCCCCAAAACATATCATTGATTTTGAAACCGCTTACATTTATCATTTCCCGATTCGCCAAAGGAGGCCACCTATGTCGTTTACCGTCGAGATTGACAACCGCACCATCAAATTGGACAAAAAGACCCCTATTTTGAGCATCATCAAGGACTATGACCCGGAAAAACGCGCCGTCGCCGCCCGAGTGAATAACCGCGTCCGCGAGCTCACCTACGAAATCAACCGCGACTGCAAAGTCGAGATTCTCACCGTCAAAGACTACGATGCGATCAAAGTGTATGAAGCCTCTCTCCGTTATGTGGTCGCCATGGCCTTCGCCCGTTGCTACCCCAACCTTAAGATTCGCTTCTCCTATAACGTCTCCCGTTCCATCAACATCACGTTCATCGATGGCAAAACCTTTGCCACTTCTTCCATGCGTGACCGCATCATCGCGGAAATCGACAAAATCATCGCCGCCGACCTTCCGTTGAAGCGTATGAAAGTTTCCTTAGAGGAAGCCACCCGCGTCTACGACGAATGCGGTTTTGAGGACAAGAAGGCCATTCTCAAATACCGTCCCGAAATCAACGTCCACCTCTACTCCTGCGCCGAGTATTTGGACTACATGTACACCCACATGGTCCCGTCCACGGGTTATCTCCATGACTACGAGCTTCGTCTCTATACCCCTGGTTTCATGCTTCAATACCCTCGCGCCGAAGAAGGCGGAAAGATCCCTCCCTTCGAAGATGACCCCACCTTCCACCGCACGCTTAAGGAATCCCACGACTGGGCCAAAATCGTCGGAAGCGACACCGTCGCCGGGATCAACGGTTCCATTGAAAACCGGGGCACGATCGAATTCATCAACCTCTGCGAAGCCCGTCATAACCGCATGCTGTGCGAACTAGGCGAAATCATTGAGAAAGACATCGACTCCATCTCCTTGATTTGCATCGCGGGTCCCTCCTCCTCAGGCAAGACCACCTTCGCCAACCGTCTCCGCATCGAGTTGCTTTCCCGTGGCATCAACCCCATCCGCATTTCCTTAGACGACTACTACCTCCCCAAAAGCGAGGCTCCGTTAGACGCCGATGGCAAACCCGACTTAGAGCACATCGAGGCGCTGGACATCCCGCTGTTCAACCAAAACATGCTCGATTTGATCAATGGCGAAACCGTCACCCTGCCGCGTTTTGACTTCCAAAGTGGCAAACGCGTCCCCGGAAGAACCATCCATATCGGCAAGAACGAGCCCATCATCATCGAAGGCATCCACGCCCTCAACGACCGCATGACCACCGACATCCCGAAGTCGGCCAAGTTCAAGATCTTCATCGCGCCTCAGGCCCAGATGAACCTCGATGACCATAACCCCCTCTCCCTCACCGACTTGCGCCTCATTCGCCGCATCGTCCGCGACTACAAGTTCCGTAACGCCTCCGCGGAAGAGACCCTCTCCATGTGGCCTAGCGTCCGCGCCGGCGAATTCCGTTGGATCTACCTCTGCCAAGAAGGGTCAGACTACGTCTATAACTCCATGCTCTCCTACGAGCTACCGGTCATGAAAAAATACGCCCTGCCACTGCTTCAGGCGATTGAGGTGGAATCTCCCTACTTCCCCGTCGCCCAACGTCTCATCCGCATGTTGAAATTCTTCGTCGACATGCCCGACGAATGGGTTCCCAGCAACTCGCTGATGCGTGAATTCATCGGCGGATCGTGCTACGCCGACGTTTGATGAAGAAAAAACGTTTTCCCGCAAAAGGTCCCTTTCGGAAAACGTTTTCTTTTTCGCTTATAGTTCGAGGGTGTCGTAACGGGACAGAAGGTTCCGTAACCGAGTAAGTGCCTTGTCCAACCGACCATTCTCGTCGCGTTGGTAATGGATGGTCTGATAGGCCAAATGCGCGGTGCCGAGCAACACGATTTTGTCATAGACCTCCGCGAGCCCTTTTTCGTCCTTATCGGGGAAGTAACGTTTTAGTAACGCATCGAAAAGCTCGTCGAGGATTTGTTGCGGAACCCCAAAGAAACGGGTCGCGTTGGTGGGGTCGGCCTCGTTATAGGCCTGGAACGAAAGATAGATCCCCTCTAACTCGAAGATGGGGTGGCCTAACGCCACGGCGTCCATATCGATGAGGATCGGCTCGTTGTTTTGCACAAGGATGTTCTTGATGTGAAAATCCCCGTGCGTAAGCGTCTCGGTCTCGGGCAGGGCCTCGACCATCCCCATGAGCTTGGAATACTCCTCCGGGGACAAGACGGTCGAAAGGACGGAGAGTTTTTCCAGTAGGGGCCCTTTGCAATGTTGCAAGCCCGACCCTTCCGCGTTGGTGTGGGTGATTCGGTACGAAAGGTCGGCGTACATCTTCTTGTATTCTTCGAAGCGTTCGGGATGGGCCAAAATCAAATCGCGAAGCGTGGCGCAGTGCAGCATCTCAAACACCAGCCCCAAATGGTCTCCCACTTTCACCACGTCGAAGGAAATGGCGGTGGGAATGCCGTAGATGAACGCCTTCTTCGCCGCGTCGATTTCCGCGCGGACCGATTCAAGGGAGCGATGCTTCTTGAAAACCTTGACGATGGTTTCCGCGTCGAGACGATACACATTGGCGGTGAATCCTTCCCCCACCAACGGGAGGCCATCCACGGACAACGTGCGCAAACTCCGTTGCACGTCCATCATCTTTGTGAAGCCAGTCATGTCGAAAATTTCATAAACGTCGGGGATAACGTTTTGCGCGCTTAAGGTCGGGTTTTCCTTCCAAAGGGCCAACACCAAACGCAAACCCGCGCTGGTGATATAAGAGAGCTCGGAACAATCCAAGACCAGGCGATCAAAGGTTTTCTTCGCCAGACACTGACGGATGGCTTTTTCCGCTTCCTGCGCATTCGCGGAATCAATCTTTCCTTGTAGGAAAAGGGTCATGACCCCATTATTCAAAGAACCCGTAACGTTCATATCAATGGATGGTGGGGTCCTCATCCTCCCCGCGTTTCGTCTGCGCCATATGCGCGAAGGAAACCTGAATCGCGCGGTACGCGGCCTGAAGTTCCCAATAATAGAGGTTGCGCATTTGGACGTAACGTTGCCGTTCCTCTTCCGTGATCGTGGACATGTAGATCGTGGTGAACACGCGTTCCAAACGGAAGAAGGATTCGTATAGATTCAGCAAAGCGATATGGAAGATGTAGTTTTTCCGCGAGTAGATCAACAAGGGGGAGCTGTGGGCGATTTCAGAGGACATCTCGTAGATTTTGGAATAATCGGAAAGCCCGGCGCAGCGTTGCACCCCATCACGGAAGTTGAGTTTCAAATCCTCGCCTTCCTCCCGTTTCACGGAGTAAAGCCATCCGTATTCGATATAACGTTTCATGTCTTTGGATTTAAGCCCAAGCCCATGCATATTCTCTTTGATTTCCACGAAGATCTTATCCGTGGCTTCTTTGCTCTCAATCGCTCCACGGAACGCGGCGGCGTACGTCATGTGGCGAAGGTAGGCTTCAATCGCCGTGGGGCCGTTTTTGGTGAGGACGTGCAATATGCATTCGTTCTCATGAAGCGTCCTCCAGGTGGAGAATGCCTCGGTCTCGAAACCGCCTTCCAAAAGCATCGCCACGCATTTGGCGATGGAAAAGCCCTTGTTCATGATGTCGACCACAAGCGTTTCCTTGGGGTCGTTTTTCTTATAACGGGAAAGCATGCCCAAAATGAAGTTCAGATAGAGCTCGATCGTCGACATGAAGGGCGAGAAGCGGGACGTAAGTTTGTCGTTGCGGTACGCCAAGTGCTCGTTGGTGGTGTATTTATCGAGCGCGATCGAAGCCAAAAAGGCCAGGTAGTCGTCTTTTTCCACCAGTTCCGCTTCCGTGTTCTCGGGATGGGCGGAAAGGTAAAAGGAATGTTCGTTGATTAGATAAAGGGTAAGCGCCAAAGGGTTGACCGCGATGGGCCGAATGCCTGGCGCCATGGCCTGCATGTCCTTCACGCCGTCTTTTGCGACTTGATAGGCGCGGTAAAGGAATTCCTTGTCCAGGCGTTCTGCCCCTGGGAAGGACCCCAGCAATTGTAGAAACGCGGTCTTCTCGTCCATGGCTTTCCTACTATACCCTACTCTTCCTTCGGAAAATAGAAGCGCGCGCGAAGATTCGGGTGGCGCAAGAAGCAACGCTCATCCTCTTCCTCCCGTTTCTTCAAGGTTTCCGCCGAAACCATATGGAGTTCGGCCAAAGCCTTTTCGCTAAACGGATCCTTCCACCATGAAAAGGAATGATCGGTCTCCAAGCGGATCGCCACGCCATCGCTTGGGACGAATGGGCCCCAAATACGTTTTAGCCTCCCTAACTTTCCGCTGTAATCGCGGGGAAGGTTCACGTCGGAATTAAGGTAGACGTTGTCTGGGGAGAAGCCTTGGTAAAAAAGCTCGAACATCTCATACTCCGCCTTATGCAAAGCCTCATAGATATCGCGGCACTCCTGCCGTGGCAGCTCTTCTTCCTTTAAGACCGGCCGCCCCAGATCCCAATTCAATGAAATGTTCGGCAAATCCTGAAGCGCCTCGGCGATCGGTTTGCCCGAATAATAGCCACGAATCAGGATCGTTTTTCCGCAGAAAATTGATTTTGGGTCTTCTTTACGGCGCAATTTGCCTTCCTTTTCCCATTTTTGGACCAAGGGCAGATAAGGCGTAAGCTCTGGGCTTTTATACGAAGGCGCGGTCATCTGACGCACATACCGTATCAAACGTTCCTCGACGTCCAATTCGCCCAATACGTCAAAGCCAAAGCATCCGACCACTTCCTCTAAGGTCAACGAACGAAACCTCTCCTCAGGGAAGGCTTCGCGATAGGCGCGTAAATAAGATTCTTCGTTATACGGGGCGATGACGACCGTCCCGCCATAATGATGGGAATTCATGCTCCGTGTTTGGGTTTGAACGCCCGTGCCGCCTCCACGGCGCATAGCCATCCGTCGTAAAGCTCGGCACAGCGTTCCGGGTCCATATGCGGAACATAGACGCGCGCGACGGTCCGACACTTATCGAGGATCTCTTCTTTGCTTTTCCAGAAACCACACGATAGCCCAGCGAAATACCCGGCCCCAAGGGCGGTCGTTTCCAAGCAGGCGGGGATCGCGACCTCACATTGGAGGATGTCCGCCTGGAATTGCATCAAAAGGGCGTTGCCCGAGGCTCCGCCATCGACGCGCAGCGAAGTAAGCTCGAGTCCCGCTTCGCGCTTCATCGCCTCGATCACGTCTTTGGATTGGTAGGCGATGGACTCTAGCCCCGCGCGGCTTAGGTGATGACGGTCCGCGCCACGGGTCAAACCGAAGATCGCGCCACGGCATTCGTCATCCCACCATGGAGTTCCTAGTCCTACGAAAGCGGGCACGAAATAGGTTCCCGCGGTGTCCGGCACCTTGGAAGAATAATATTCGGAGTCGGCGGAATCCTCAAACCACCGCATCTGGTCGCGGAGCCACTGGACGATCGCGCCACCGATGAAAACGGAGCCTTCCAACGCATAGGTGGTGACACCGTTTTCCCTCCACGCGACGGTCGTAAGCAAACCGGCTTTGGACAAAATGGGTTTGTCGCCGATGTTCATCAGCATGAAGCAACCCGTCCCATAGGTGTTCTTCGATTCGCCTTTGTGGAAACAGCATTGCCCGAACAACGCGGCTTGTTGGTCACCCGCCACGCCACAGATGGGGACTTCGCCCGCGAAAAAGGAGGCGGTCCCGTAGAAGTCGGTATTGTCTTTGACTTCGGGCAGCATGCAAAGAGGAATGTCCCAGATCGCGGCTAATTTGGGGTCATACTTCATCGTGAAGATGTTGAAGAGCATCGTGCGGGAGGCGTTGGAGACATCCGTGAGATGGGATTTGCCCTTGGTGAGTTTATAAATGATCCAACTGTCGATCGTCCCGAAAAGGAGTTCCCCCGCTTCTGCCCGAGCTTGCCCGTTTTCGATGTGGTCGAGGATATAACGGATCTTCGAGGCGGAGAAATAGGGATTCATGCGCAAGCCAGTGCGGCTTTGGATGAAGTCCGTTTTGTCCTCACGCTCATCGCAAAGCTGTTGGGTTTGCTTGGACTGCCACACGATGCCGTTATGCACCGCCTTCCCGGTTTTCTTATCCCAAACGACGGCGGTCTCACGCTGATTGGTAATGCCAATCGCGGCCACCTCGTCCATCGACGCGCCGGAAACGACGAGCAACTCGTTGATGACGTCGATGACGGAAATCCAAACGCGGTCGGCGTCCACCTCCACCCAACCGGGCTTAGGGAATAACACGTCGACGGGACGCTGGGCCTTGAAAAGGGCGTCCCCGTTTTTGTCGATGAAAATGGCACGCGTCGAAGTCGTGCCTTGGTCTATGGCCAAGATATATTTCTTCATAAAGAAATTATCCCGACTTTCGTTCCAAAATGGTATAGGCAAAAGGCGGGTTGCCCCGCCTACGCTTATTTTAGCCTTTGGTTAATGGCTTTTCCGATAGAAGGCCTCGATCTCGTTGACTTCCTTGATGATGTCTTTGGTGAGCACTTCGCAGCCATCCTCGGTAATGAGGAGGTCGTCTTCGATGCGCACGCCAATGCCTAGTTCCTTGAAATAAAGACCCGGCTCATCGGAGATGACGTTGCCCGCGACCAAGGGTTTCTTTTTGTTTGGGTCGCCTGGGTCATGAGTGTCTAATCCAATATGGTGGGAAACCCCATGGAAATAATAGTTCTTGATGTCTTCCTTGTTTTGAATGAGCCGTTTGCTCAAGCATTCTGAAGCCAAATACTCCACGGTGAAAGACTGAAGCTCGGCCAAAGTGCGGCCGGGACGGGCAAAGTTGGCCACGGCCTTATTGGCCGCCAAAACGATGGAATAAATGGTCTTCTGCAACTCGGAGAACACGCCGTCAGCGGGAACGGTACGGCTGACGTCCGCGCAATAGAGGTTGTTCCGTGAACCAAGGTCCATCAAGACCAACTCCCCTGCCCCAACCGTCCCGACGGGGGTGGGATAATGCAAGCACGCCGCGTGCACGCCCGAAGCCAAGATGGTCGGGAAGGCGGTGCCTTGGTACCCGGAGCAATCGTTGATGACCTTATGGAACTCATTGGCGATCTCATACTCGTAAACGCCAGGACGGATACGGGCCATCGCGGAAGTGATGCCCACTTTGGTGACCTCGATCGCCGCGCGAAGCTCTTCGATTTCCGCGGGGGACTTCACCATGCGCAGCGAAACGATCAGCGGGTAGGCGTCCATCGTGCAAAGATGCGGGCACAGGACTTCCAAGGATTTCCTATAGTCCTCAACGTAGGTCTCCTCGGCCACTTTTTGTTCTTTCTCCAAGTCCAAATAGACTTTGGCGATGGGCGGGAAATCCGAATACGTTCCAGTGAGGATGGTCTCGATGCGGGAAGTGAGGGCGGTGCGTAGCAAGACGTTGCGCACGCCAGAGACGGCCGTTGCCTCTTCGGGAGTCAACCGTTTGCCATACCACTTCTCCTTCACGGGATCGAATGGAGAGATCAAAAGGTACTCGCGCTCTTCGCCATCGGACTTGATCAAAAGGAGCACGGAATCCTCTTGGGTGATGCCGGTTAGATAATGGAAATTGCGGTTCACCTCAAACGGATAGGTTTCATCGGCGGAGCACTTTTTGGCGACGCCGGAGAAGATGACGGCAAAGGAATTGTCGTCCATCAGGGAAAGGAAGGATGCCCGACGTTTTTGGAATTCTTCGGGTGAAATCATACGGTTACCTCCTCTAAGACTCTTTCGATTCGTGGCTCCCCAAGTTCCAAGCCATAAAGACCGAGCCTTTGGAGCAGCCCGTCTAGTCTATCACCACTGCGGATTTCCGCATGCACTTTTATGTCGAAAACGGGATTTTGCAGCGAAAACAATCCGCGATTTGCGCCATTTCTTAGGATTTCATAAGTTGGATAATCGACTTCGACGTCATAACGAAGCATTTCTTGGTACACGCCAAATCGGGCGTGGGCGATGGCTTGCTCAGCGCTGGAAAGGAAGGCACGGCGAAGACGGGGGACGCCAAGTTTCGTACCCCCAAAATGCCGGGCCACGATCAAAACCCCGTCGATTTCTTTTTCCAATAGCAACGAAAGCATCGGTCGGCCCGCGGTGCCACCGGGCTCACCATCATCGCTGGAACGGTTTAGCTCGCCCAAGCACAAAGCGTAGGGATAATGGTCCGCCCCGGGATGATCCTTCCTAAACTGATCATAAAGCGTCTTAAAGCCATTGGGGTCAGACAAGGGGAAGAGCCCCGCAAGGAAAAGGGAGGAAAGGTCCTTTTCCTCCCCCATTGAGCCTTCTAGGGGCAATTTCCTCATGCGATGGTCGACGCGATGTTCGCGTAGCTCCACGCGGTGGCGACATTTTCGATCATGCCGTCCTGGCCCACGATTGGGAAGTCGGTGACTTTTAACGTCGCGATCTTGAAGAAGCCTTGGTCCTTTAGCCCGAGTTGGTCGTTGATGATCCAAGGAACGGACACGAGCAAGGGATTCAGCGGACGGTCGCCATAGTAGACCATGTGGTCATAAAGCGAGGCGAGGTAGAACATGTCGATGAACTTCGTGGCCTCGACTCCAAACGACTCGAAGTCGGCCTTAAGGGCGGCCTTCTCCGCGGAAGAGGGCGAGTCTTTGCATACGATGCGCATCGCGTCGAACGCGTTGGAGACCTCGGTCAAATAGGCCGGGGTGAGCTTGGCGCAATCGCTGGCGTAGAGATCGTCATGCAGACCAGCTTGCGTCGAGACCTTGTTGGTCTTGTCGCCAATGCGCGTGTATTTATAGGAAGTGACCATCGGCGAAGTGGCGGTAGCCGTCGCATAAGCGAGGTCGACCATGTCGGCCTTGTTCTGCTCGCAGTGCGTGACCAGGTTGGCCAAGATTTCCGTCGCGAACTTCGGAGAAACGTTCGTTCCTTCGTAAGTCGTGGTATGGGTGGCGTCGTCGGCGACGGTGATCGAATAGGTGATTTCCTTCGCGGCGAGCGCGCCTTGGATGGATTTGATGGCGGCGTCCTCGCTCGCCAAAGTGAAGGCGTTATCGATCCACATCGCAAGCAGGTAGCGGTAGGCCGGGTTGGTGATATCCACACCACCGACGCTGGTGGCGTTTAGCGCGGTCCCCTGGTAGCCATTATAGACGTCGAAGGTGCCGACGTCGGCGGCATGCAAGTCGAACCAACGTGCCTCGCGCACATAGTCCTCGATGCCGTTGAGACTGGAGAAGATACCGTGGATCGTCTCCATGTGGGATTCGGCGGTGGAGCCGGAACCCACGTGGTCGCTGATGGAGATCGTGGTCTCGTTCGGAAGGGTGATCTTCACGCCCGGATAGATGGCGGAAAGGTCCAACGAGATGTTGACCGGAACGGCGACTTTGAAGTTGAGGGCGTTATAGAACGTGTAGGAAGCGGCGCTATAGTCCCCGTCCCCCGCGGTAACGAAGACATTGGAGGAATTAAGTTCGCGGTCATAGAAACCCGATAGGCCAAATAGGCCAAGCAAGCCATACGTGGAGTGCGTGTAGTCGCTATCGTCGCTGAAGAAGTTGGCCAAGCTGCCGTCGGTGTTGGTGAAAGAGAAGTAACAGCTTCCCGGCCTTTCGCCACGATATACGGAGGAGAGCAGGTAACCGATGGCCTTGATGCTCTTGGTCGCGAAGCCATCCGCGCCGATATCGAAGGAGGCGAGATTGGTCAAGGTGACGACGTCGCCACCGATCACATAGCCCGTGCCAAGCGTGATCTTAAACGCCTGAGGCAGCCCTTCGGTCACGAAGGTGGCTTTCCCGCCCTCATAAGTCATGGGGATGCAAGAGGTGACGTCGGAATCGTCCTTCAAAGTGACCGTGTAATGGCCGGAAGGATTGCTTGCGACGGGGAAAGTGACCGTGGAAATGTCTTGGAACGCCTTGCTCGTGTCGCCGTCAAGGAAGAACTCGGCGAGGGCGGTCACGTCGAACACGCTCTTCCCCACATAGGTGGTGTACGTACGTTCCAAGTTGGAGTACTGGTCGAGGCCAATACCTTTGCCTTCGTCGTTGACGCCAAGCAGATCACCCACGGCGTTAGGAAGCAAATCCGAGAGCAACGTGCATTGGTTAATCGCGTAAAGCAAGGTTTTGACCTGCTTCGGCGAGACTTTGTTCAACACTTCGTAGTCGACGCCGACTTCCGAACTGGAGTTGAAGATGCCCGACCTCTTGCCGGCCTCGACGACGCCCACCCAAGGATCATCGTCAGTGCCCGCGTGGGAACGACCATCCGTCGTAAGGGCCTCGATCTGATGGATCCAGCCCGTGCCGGCGGAGGTATAACCCACGATGCGGTCATGCATCTTGTAATAGGCGCCTTCATCGCCATAAGCCAGGACGTAAGCATAGTCTTTGCGGGCGTTGAAGTTGGATTGGAAGAGGGTCGTGTCGACGAAAACCTTATAGATGAACTGCTCGAAGACGGTCAGGTCATGGAATTGCTTCGCCATCGGGCTATAGGCCGGATCGTGGCGGGCATCCTTCGCGGCTTCATGGAAGACGTAAGAGTCGTGGAGTTCCAGCAAGACGTTGCGGAAGATGATCGGGTCGACGGAGTCCATGTGAAGGTCGGACATGGAATCCTTGTTCTCCTTCAACAAGGAGTAAAGCATGCCGATGTGGTCGATCTCCGGGCCATAGAAAGGCATCTCGAAGTTCGGGGTGGCCTTGCGCGTGGAGGAGAAGACGTTCCCCTCATAGTAGTAATAGGAGAAGAAGACGTCCGCGGTGGTGAAGTCGACCCCGGCGATGCCAATGGTGTTCTTCACGATCAACGCGTCATAGAAGGCATTGGGAACGCAATCGCGGTAGAACGTGCAATCGTTCAAGGAATGCAACAACGTGGTGAAGCTCGCCTCGGTGAGGTCCTCGAAGGCGGCGGTTCCGTTGATGAAATCCACGAACTGTTTCTGCTTCAAGACGTCGAAGATGCCACCGAGTTCGTTCACGATGTAGCGGTCCGCGGCCTCTAGGAACTTCGTGCGCGTCATGCCTTCGTCGGAAAGCGCGGGCAATAGGCGCGGCACATAGTAGGCGATTTTGCCCTTGGCGTTGGTGTAGTTCGCGGTCGCGGCCAAATCCTTCGGGGAAAGGTTGAAGTAATAATAATCCTCGAGGGAATCCACCAAGACGATGTCACAAAGGAGCGACTGGTAGGCGGTTAAGCCCGAGCGTTTGGAAAGCGGGTCGCCTTTGCTCCCGAAGACCGTCGCGGACTTCTCTTTGTTGGAGTTAAAGACGTTGGACGCACCCATCTCGCGCAAGGCGGACACAAGAGGCTCGACGTCGAGTTTGGTCAAATCGGTCAAATCCAGATTCATGCACTGGGAAATGTCGGCGAAGACGTGGATCAACGTCGCCACCTCTTCTTCGGTATACGGCGCCAAATCGCCATCCTTTTTCGAATAGAAGAAGTCGGCGCACTTTAAGTCGTCGGCGATGTTGGCGACGGAAAGGGCGCTTAGGCCGTTATTGAGGGCTTGGTCGAGTTTCGGCGGGAGGCAGCGGAAGAACAGCTCGCTTTCCTGAATGCCATTGATTAGGAAGCAAAGCTCCTCGCTGGCGCCCGGCTTGGCGAAGAAGGCGCCAAGGTCCTCTAAGCCAGAGAGGTCGAATTGCCCCTCATCGTTCAAGAAGGAGGAGGCCTGAAGCATGCCCACCACTTCGCAGATGTTCTCGATTTCGGCATACCAATCGCCGACGCCTTTGACGATGGCGCTAAGGGATTTGGTCGTGCCCATCAGCGGGGTCATGTAATCGGCGATGGGCGCCCCACTGCCATCCACGAAGACGCCCGAGCGCTTCATGAAGGTGAGCAGGAGGTTATGGAATAAGGTGGTTTCCGGGACGGGAGTGGAATCGGAATACATATCGGAAGGAGAGTTCGGATTGAACACCTTCGAATCCACCGCGGCGGTCAAAACGGGGCGGAGGAAGCCATCCACGTCCAACGTGCCAAAGCTCAGGTTGAAGTTGCCATCCCCGTCTTTGATCTTGTCGTTGCCAAGGGTCGCGGAGACGAGGTTCATCAAGCCGGAGACCTCATCGAGACGCTGCGCCACGATGGCATCGAGTTCCGTCTGGGTCGCGCCGGCTTTCTTCGCCGCGAGGAAATCGTTCGCGTTGCGGAAATACCAACCGAAGTTCGGCTTGACGTCACCCGATCCACGGATTTCCTCCGGCAAAGAGGCGGAACTAAAGGCACGGTTGAAGATGTTTCCGATCAGCACCGGACCGAAGGCTTGGGTCTGACAAATCGCGGTGATGGCCATTGACAAGGAAGGAATGGTCTCGGGGTTGAACGTCGCGAACCCATCCAAACCACCGATGGATTGGACGGCGGCGAGGGCCCTGCCGAGCTTCGTGAACTCAGTATCCCATTCCGCGGGGGTTTTCATTAACGTCAAGGACTCCGCAAACGTGGAGCATAAGGCAAGTTTCGCGTCGAGGGATTCTTTCTTATCCCAATTGGTAATCGTGGCGAGATGGTTTGCCACGGTATCGCTCGTCCCGCCGATCTCCACCACCAAATCCGGGTAATCCGTAAACAAGGAGAGGCTGTCTTTCGTCGTCAACGACAGCAAGAGTTTGTCGCGGACGAAGACGGGGAAGGTATAGTCGCGGACGACTTCTCCTCCTTCGTCCAACGCGACCGCGCCCTGTTCGTCATATCCGGGCGAAAAGAACATCATCGACTGCGAAATGGAACGCATCAAATCGATGACGCTGGGTGAGAAGAAATCCAAATTGGAAATGTCCAAACCACGCGTGGCAAGGGTCAAGATGTCTTGCATCGTCTCGCCTTCCTTGGCCCAGTCTTCGGCCGAGAGAAGGTTCGAGTAGGTGACGTCAAGGGCTATCAGGTTCATGGCGTTGTCCGAGTTCATCAGCGTGCCCAAAAGCAGTTTGTCGAACAAGGAGGGGCAGACCAACCGCATGATCGCGGAGTCGCCGATTTTAGAGAATAACGTCGCCACGTCGATGCGGCTAAGGGTCGAGACCGCCTTGGCGGGGCTAGAATCGCCTAACTCAGTGATGAGCGCGAACACACCTGAGCCAGGATCGACGATTTCCTTGAAAGCACGAAGGATGTAATAGCTTTCGCCCAAATGCTCTTCGTCAAGCTGATTGCCGTTTTTCCACACGGAATCCATGCGGACGTCGGTCAAATCGGCGAGCTCCAGCTTAATGGGCTCATCCAGATTGAACGTCGAGAAAAGGTAATTCAAAAGCGCGGTAAGGTTGGCGTTATGGTAGGACTTGCCATCCACCGTGACGTCGGGGTTCAAGATCGGGGAGGAGGCGAGGATGTCCAAAAGGTGGGTGACTTGGTAATGGCCTTCGTCGCTTTCCAAGGCGTTGATGGCGTCGAGGAACACGTTGGCGCTGAAGCCGCTGCCCTCCTCTTGCTTAAACAAACCGCCGATGGAGGTGATCATGTCATTGCAATAGATGCCAATGGAAAGCAAGTTGGCGAGCTCCGCGCCAAGGTTGGGGCACTGCAAATTGACGCCATATAGGCCGATGTCCTTCATCGGGCCATCTTCCAATAAGGGTTGCATGAAGTAATCCGCCACGGTCGGCCCAACGACGCTGAGGATCTTCGAACGGTCGATGCAGCGCACGCCACCCATCAAAGCCTCCGCCAACGCGGGGTCAAGGTTAATGAGCGTGCCATCCGCGGCGAAATCAAGGCCGGGGTGGGACTGGAAATCGCGGATGAAACCTTTGCCAATGTCGGTGACGGCGACTTTCCCGGCGATGTCCAAAACGCTGCCGAGCTCGCGTTTGAAATTCACGCGGACGTCGCGGGTGCTCTGACCCATAAGTCCCTCAATCACCGTCGATGCTTTGTCGATGATTTCGGGAGCCTCGCCCTTCAAGACTTGATCCTCCAAAAAATCGACGCCAATCTGGGCGATTGCGGGAAGCATGATGGTGATCAAATCGGAGTCCAAAAGGCAGAGGTCTTTGGCGCTTTGCCCTTTGTCGTTCACGGTCGGTTCGCCCGTTTCGTCGCGAGGGCCGACGAAGATCTCGATTAAACCATAAGGATCACGGGCGATGGCTTCGAGGAACTTCTCCCCGAGTTCCCCCATGGATTGCTCTTCGGCGGAGGTGGCGCCTAACGGGCCCAACTTTTGGGATGCGGACTGGAAGATATTGGCTTCCTTCCACCAGTCGATGGACGCGATGGCTTCTTCGTCCAACGCTCCGTCGATGGTCGGGAGGAATTCCGCCATCGGGCCGCTGGCCCAATCGGGGTTCTCTTCCGCCTGGCCCAAGACATAACCGGTGACCAGGGAGTTCACCAAAGCGCGCGCGGAATCGTCCGAATCGATGGATTTCCGCACCACGTCCAAATAAGACTCGGAATAGGGAAGGATGGAATCATACGTCGCCAACGCATATTCGCCTTTGGTGACGTCTTCGATCGCGGAGACATAGTCGGTGCTGGCCACGCGGCGATAGGCCGATTTCATCGATGGGGCATCCGTCGGGGCCGAGGAAAGGAGCTCATGCTGAATCTCATCGATGCTGCCGGCGATGTCGAACGTCAACGGCACGATGCCGTTGACCATCTCCTCATTCTGGGCGAAGGCGATGTCATAAAGCGTCTCGCCCATGAAAAGGCTATAGGAGACAAACGAGGAGGCCAAAGCCTCTTCGGGCTGGTCGGCGAAGAACCATTTCACGAATCCGCCTTCCAACGAGGAGATGACGCGGAATTCGGTGATGATGTTGGCATCGGCGCTGAACACTTCGGTGGAATAGCTGTTCTGGGCGAAGAATTCGGCGATGCGGGTGTCCAACGTATCTTTGCCGCCCATCTTCGTCCAAGAGAAGACGGCCTTATTGAAGATGGACTCATCGTAGGTTTTGAGGATCCGGCTCACGAGGTCAATGGTTTCGTTGCCGCTATCCTCCGGGACCGAACCGTTGTTGTGGATGGCGTTGGCCAGACCCGAGAAGGGAATGACGGTCAAGGCGATGAGGCCAAACCACACCACCGCTTCCTCAAGGCCGGAGACGACGCGAAGCTTCGGTTTGCGGTTCTCTTTCTTGATGATGTGCTTAAAGGCAGCGTGCCACAGGATCCAGCAAAGCAAGGCGCCGATGGTTTCGGTGACGAAGGCGATAAGGAACACCAAGACGAGGCGGATGAGCGAACCCGTCAATGCGATCGCATAGTTCGCGATGGCCTCCGGGGTGGCCTTCACTTGGAAAATGTCATGGAGCAAGCCATACATGAAGTTGTAAACGGTCTCGAACACCGTGGAGATTTCAAGGTTGAAGGATTTCCCCTCCATCTCGATGACCACGGGGCTTGGGATCCATTGGGCCAAATTAATGCCACCGACGATGTTCACCCAAACCGGCAATAGGCAAAGCAAAACGGTCGCCAGAGTCCCAAGGAAGATCAAGCGGTACGTCCCTTGTTTCCACCCTCGAAGCAATCCGCGCAAGAACGCGATCACAAAGCCGGCAAGGAAGACGATGAACGCAATGAGGAAGCCGGTTTCCACCCATTGCATGATCTGCTCGGTGTTAATCATACAAATTAGTATAGGGCCTAAACGCGTTTTGTGCACGCGCAATTAGGCGAGAGCGTGATACACTTAGCGCGTGAACACCTATTTCCACAAAGACACCTGCCCCCACTGCGGCGCCTTCTACGACAGCGTCGAGA
This sequence comes from Bacilli bacterium, assembly GCA_024695105.1. Classification (GTDB taxonomy): domain Bacteria; phylum Bacillota_I; class Bacilli_A; order RFN20; family CAG-826; genus Alloenteromonas. The sequence continues at coordinate 2,320 of JAILIV010000076.1, read as the reverse complement.
AAACATGTCCCGAATGTGGCCAGCAAAACGAAGCCAAAAGGGACATCCACGCCTTCGACCATCAGCTCAACGTCGGCATCCCCTTCCAGATCATCTTTTTCCTGCTCGGGCTTGTAGGCCAACAGCTCCTAGGCATCCTTCTCTCCCTCCTCGTCCAAAACGTCTTCCTTTCCTTCCACCCTACCGCGACGCGGGAAGAATTGGTCGCCTTCGTCGAAAGCGGCGGCTATTCGATGGGAATCAACACAGCGATCTACGTCATCTTGGCGGGGCTTTTCTTTCTCTTCCTCGGACTTCGGAAACAGCTTCTTCCCTTATTCCGTAGCTTCAAGGGATGGAAACCCATCGTCGCGGGTGTGGTCGGCTTTGCCGCCATCTATGTGGCGGGACTTCTTTATTCCATCATCACTTCCATCATTTTGAATCTCGCCGGCATCCCCAACCCAGGCGTCAACGCCAACGAAAGCGCCCTCCGCGCCATGACCGCGGAATTCCCGATCCTGTGTATCGTCGTCTTCGGCATCATCGGACCATTCTGCGAAGAGGTGTGCTATCGCGTCGGATTGTTTAGTTTCCTCTCACGGTTAGGCAAGGTGCTAGCCTATCTTTTGGCCGCGGTGATATTCGGTCTCATCCATTTCGATTGGGATTGCTTCGGGGCCGCCGACGGAGGCGTGTCCTTGCTTCGCGAATTCATCAATTTGCCAACCTACATCGGCGCCGGCGCCGCGCTATGTTTCATCTACGACCGCTTTGGTTTTGGGGCCTCCTATACCGCCCATTCGCTCAACAATCTCTTCTCGATCATCTTGACCATCACGATAAAGGAATGACCCATGCCTGAGGAAAAAACGCCGCAAATACTCTCCGGATTCATCATCAAGATCATCGCGCTTATTTTCATGACGCTCGACCACGTCGGCCTTTTCTTGATGAACAAATACTATCAGGTGGACCCGAACATCTACCAAATGGCCTACGTCTTCCGTTGCCTAGGCCGCATCGCCTTGCCCTTGTTCTTGTTGCTCACCGCGGAAGGCATCCGTCACTCCCGTAACCCCTGGGGATACTTCTTCCGCCTCCTAGGCATGAACGTGGGTATCTCTTTAGTACTCACCATCCTCATCTACGCCGTCCCGCAAGCCGGGATCCGTTCCAGCGACATCGCGGGCAACGCCTTCGCCGACCTTTCCCTGCTCGCTTTGACGATCCTTTTGTTCCGTCAGAAAGGCTGGTTAAAGGCTTTGGCGGCCCTTCCCATTGCCTTCGCCATCTTCGTCTATGCGATCCAAATCACCGAACACGTGCAGGACGTGACCGTCGTTTTCCTCCCCGACTACCTCCGCCCCTCCTATAGTTTGTTGGGCTTACTTATCGGACTGGGATTCTATTTCTCCTACCCCATCGCCGAGCGGCTGTCCAAAACGGCGCTTCAAAACTCGGGCATCTCCATCGAGGCCTACAAGGAGAGCAAAGGTTACCGAAAGGCCGTCAACCTCGTGGGCATCACTTTGTTCTTCCTCGTTCTCGCCGCCTTCTGGGGCATCAGTTACATCGGGTACAACTACTCCTATCGGCCTTTGGATACCTACGCGATGCAAATACAAAGTTATTGTTTGCTAGGGATCATCCCGCTTTATTTCTACTCCGGAAAGCGCGGGTACGACTCCAAGGCGTTCCGCTACGCCACCTATTTGTACTACCCGGTGCATTTGGCTATCCTCTTCCTCATTTTTTCGTTATAGTTGCCACGAAAGGAGCAATACGCCATGATCACACACGTCACTTCCACAGCCCAATACGATGAGCTCATCTCCAGAGGAGAAGTCCTCGTCGATTTCTTCGCGACCTGGTGCGGGCCCTGCAACATGCTTAGCCCCGTCATCGAGAAAGTCGCCACCGCCCATCCTGAGGTTTCCGTCCTCAAGGTCGACGTCGACCAACTCCCCGAGCTCGCGCGCCGTTATGGGGTTCAATCCATTCCGACCTTGTTGCTCATCAAAGACGGCAAACTGGAGGATAAAACCCTCGGCTTCATGCCCGAACCCAAACTGCTCGCCTTCCTTGGCAAGTAAACAGAAGCAGCTCCGAGAACCCTAGCCGAAACTAGGGTTCTCGTTTATGAACGAGGATTTGTTGGACAAGCAGAACGCTTGTGCTATATTTATCCCCGCTTGGACCATTGGTGTAGCGGCCCAACATGCTTCCCTGTCACGGAAGAGATCACGAGTTCGAATCTCGTATGGTCCGCCAAGCGCAAGCGTAGTTCAATGGTAGAACTCCAGCCTTCCAAGCTGGTCACGCGGGTTCGATTCCCGTC